>CAILJH010000001.1 GCA_903834475.1 uncultured Prolixibacteraceae bacterium
CCAGATTCGGACCGGGACAAATGCTCACTGCTGTACCTTCCATCTTGGTATCCAAACCGTTCACCATCAACACTGAGGCAGTCAGTCCATTGCAAAGACAAGCTTTATCGGTTATTTTACCCAATTGTTTTTCAAAATCCATATCACTCAGGTTCTGTTCCTTCAGTTCCTGAATCTTCATTTTCTGAAACTCCCTCGAAGCAGTGCAGGTACCTTCTTCAGTAAAAACCGGTGTCAGTGCCAGATATTTTTTTGTACAGGGAAAACCATAATTTCCGGCTTTATTCTGAGCTTCCTTTTTCAGGTCCATGCCGGTACCGCGAACATTATTGAAAATAACTCCCAAAGGTGAAACTTCGCTCATGTAAAGATCATCTTCTTTGGCATTGCAAAGCACTTCCAATGTTTGTTCATCAATTGATACTGCTTCAGGAACCAATAAAAATGGTGTACCCCACCCAATCGAGTCCAACTGGTAATAATTAAGCAAAAAATCATGTTCGGCATTTGAACCGACACCACCCTGTGCAGTAATTTTTACCAAAAATGGTTTCTCCGGAACTGGTTTCCCTTTATCGGCCAAAGCTTTGATATAAATATCATGAACTGCTTCAATCAGTTGTTCCTTATTGTTTTTAAACTCCTCAAGAACTGGTCCCATCAGGAAACCATCGGTTGCAAAGGCGTGTCCGCCGCAGTTTAAGCCAGATTCCACGCGATATTCCGAAACCCAGATTCCTTTTTTAGCCAGAAATCGTCCCTGAATTAATGCCGAACGGTAATCACTAACCTTCAAAATCACCTTCTTCTTCAGTTCCAAAGTAGTAGTTGGATAAAAATCTTCAAACTCTTCGAGATAGCTGTACAAACGCGGGTTCATTCCGGCAGAAAGAACAATGGATGAACTTAAATCGCTCAATGCAAATCCACGCAGAGCCGACTGTGCATCGCTCATTATGGATGGTAATTTTTCGCCATTTTCGTAACGGTCACGATCCAGTTTCGACATGATATTCACATCGATTTCGCCGGCAACCAGGTTTTCTTTCAGCCAGTCGGCCAATTTATGCCTGATCTCGCCTGTGTCGATCATCTGATTGAATTTCAGCTTAATCTCCGACATATCAGGCAACATGTCAATGTATTTCTGCAACTCTTCTTCTTTATGGGAAATAGAGTTCTTCAAATTTTCAAACTTATGACTTACAATCTCCTGAACAGTATTCAGATAGGCAGTAATACGTTTTGCACGATGATCTTCAGTCTTTGGTGAAATGGGCTGAAAGGGTAAATTGAATTTCTGGCAATAGAATTCCCTCATCTTTTCCATCATGATATCGTCAACCAGCGAAATAACCGATGACATGCCATAATGGGCAATTTTGATCGGTGAATCGAGTGTATATCCAAGACCCATTACCGGGATGTGAAACGTGTGCGGGTTATTGTGAAAACTCATATTTTTTCAATTAAATTTTAAAAATCGTAAAAGTAGCTTAATCACATGATTTAAAAAGTAATTCAAACTGAATAAATCCAAGAATACAAAAAAACGAATGTTTTTGGATAAAAATATATCAGAAAGGAACATTTACCAATAATATTTTATCCAATATAGCAAAGGACAGCGTGAATTTAAAATTTTTAGGATTTCTGAAATTTTCTCAAATAACAAAAAACGAAATTTTGAATTGAACCAGATGGAGTCTGATGATCGACCTTCATACATTGTATTCTTTCAAAATAGCTCATAAAGCGCTCATAAATTGACGTTTCTGAATATTGTTTAATTTCAATTCCACTACATTTTTTTGGTCCTTGTTCTGAAAAAGTTCCAATAATCAATATCCCGGAAGGCTGAATACAAAGTTGAACAGTTTTGACATAGTTTTCAATTTCTGTTTCGTCAGTCAGAAAATGAAATGCAGCCCTGTCGTGCCACAAATCATATTTCCGGGACGGCCTGAAGTTTGAAATATCAGCAACAATCCAATGAATATTAGATGCCCGATCGCCAAGTCTTTGCTTTGCTTTTTCGAGTGATTTGGCAGATATGTCAAGTACGGTAATATCAAGATAGCCCAAATCAATCAGGTGATCTACCAATAAACTATCGCCTCCACCTATATCAATGATTTTTGCGCTTCTGAGTAAATTTGCCAGTTGAATGAAATTCAAAGAGGTTTCTGGTGTTCGCTGATACCAGCTCACATCTTTGAGTTCTTTGGTTTGGTAAATATTCTCCCAGTGATTTTTTCGTTCCAAATTCTCCATATTAAAATGGGTTGCTATTCGTTGTTCTCAGAAAACAGAATTACTTGACTTTAAAACGGGTCCGTCTCAATCAAAATCATTTTTTTGAATAACCGGTAACTTTAAATTACTTCAGGCAACAGATACGGAGCGCGGTAATCGCGGGTAAGCATGCCGTTTGCTTCGCTTTCACCTTCACCAATGAACCGTTCGGCAACCGAATCAAATTCAAGCTGACGGCCCAGACGATACGAAATATTGCCTAAATGTGCCAGAGAGGAAGCCAAATGTCCGGTTTGAATTGGTCCGTGTTGAATGCTCATGTCGCGGGCACGGATGGCATCCAGCCAGTTTTGAAAATGAAGGGTCAGTTCACCGCTTTCAGAACGGGAAGGGCCTTTTTCACGTTTCTCACCCAGAAAAGTTTCATATTTTCCATATCCGTTGACCACCATATATCCTTTATCTCCGTAGAAAATATTTCCTACTCCGGCACCATCTTCCTGATTGGTGCACCAGTTGCGGACTTCAAACTGAATCATCTTCTTTTCCTTCGGAAAATGGTAAATTGAAGTCTGAACTTCAGGAACTTCCTTGCAATCGTCCCAGAGGAATTTACCGCCCATGGAGGTAATCCGTTCAGGCAAATGGTCAACACCCAAACCCCACATGCATAAGTCAGTTTCATGGATTCCCTGGTTTCCCACATCACCATTACCGTAATTCCAATGCCAATGCCAGTTATAGTGAACCAGGTTCTTGGTAAACGGCCGCATCGGAGCAGGTCCGCACCACAAATCGTAATTTAATCCGGGAGGAGTTTGTGAAATGCCTTTATTGCCGATATCCGGACGCCAGCGATAAACCAACCCGCGTGACATGTAAACCCGCCCGATCAGTCCGTCCTGCAAATGCTGAACAGCTTCACGAATAGCAACTGAACTTCGCAACTGAACTCCATGTTGGACAATGCGGTTGTATTTATAAGCCGCTTCAATCACTTTTTTGCCTTCATAAATGTTGTGGGTTGCCGGTTTTTCGACGTACACATCTTTTCCGGCCTGACATGCCCAAATGGTTTGCAAGGCATGCCAGTGATTTGGAGTTGCAATGGTAACGGCATCAATGGTTTTATCTTCGTAGGTTCTTCTGAAATCCTGTTCGATGACTACTTTTTTACCATACTTTTTTTCGAATTCACTGGCACGGGTCTGAAGCAAATCCATATCAGGATCGCATAAAACGGCTACTTCCACATTGGCCTTTTCTGACAGACCCATAATTTCTTCGATGTGTGATTTACCTCGGCCATTCACTCCCAAAACAGCCACTCGAATCCGGTCGTTGGCTCCTTTTGCAGTAGCAGGAATAATCACGGGTTTCTTTACGGTTTCACCAGCCAGAACGGAAGGTGTGACAGCTGCTAAAACTGCACCAGTTGCAGCAGTTCTCAAAAAAGATCTTCTTGAATTGGTTTCGTTATTTTCCATGGTTGTCTATTTTAGTTTAGTGTTAATTCTATTGTAAAAGAAAATCATTCATGGTTATTCATTGTTTCACTTAATATAGAATGACATTTATGTAACGACATTTCTAAACGCAATTTCAATTCCGTCCGCAAGATGGACAATTCAATGAAAATCATTTTCGCCAGGACGGTGTGTTCTTTTTTTTCATTTTTCACAGGGCGTTGCCCTGTGCTCTTATCTGTCGCCCTTTCAGGGCTGAAATTATACTTACCTGTTATATTTTTCAGTGATTTTTTTCAGAAACACTTTATGATTGGTCCGGATCTGACTCCAGGTGAAACGCCAATCCCAGTTACCGGAAGCGATTCCGGGAGTATTCATCCGGGCGGTAGCGTCCAAACCCAAAACATCCTGCATCGGAATAATGGCGGTGTGTGCAGCCGATTTCCAAACTTCCTCTATAAAATTCTCAACAAACTGTTTTCCGCTTCCATCAACATATTTATGAAGGAATCTCCGTTCCTTTTTGTCAATTGACTTAAACCATCCCAACGAAGTATCATTGTCGTGGGTACCGGTATATACAATAAAATTGGACGTGTAATTATGAGGCAGATTTTCGTTGGTTGTATCATCGCTGTATGCGAATTGCAGGATTTTCATTCCCGGAAGTCCAAAGTCATCCCTGAGTTTTTCAACTTCAGGAGTAATAACACCCAAGTCTTCAGCAATTACATTTAAGGTTCCATGCTGTTCCTTTAATTTCCGAAACAAATCATATCCTCTGGCAGGCAGCCATTCGCCCACAATAGCCGTTTCTTCTTCAACGCGCACGGCCCAGAACGATTCGAGACCACGGAAATGGTCGACACGAACCGAATCAAACATTTTGAGGTTAAAATTCACACGGGCCAGCCACCAGTCGAAATCCCGCTCGGCAACCCGTTCCCAGTCGAAAACCGGATTCCCCCACAATTGACCTGTTTCGCTGAAATAATCGGGTGGAACTCCTCCAACATTGACTGGTTTTGAATCTTCATCGAGATGAAAAATATCCTGATTTGCCCACACATCCACACTATCCATGGAAACGTAAAGCGGAATATCGCCGATTATCCGAACACCCTTAGAATTGGCATAGGCTTTCAGTTTGAACCATTGCCTGAAAAATATAAATTGCAGAAAACGATGAAAATCAATTTCAGCATGCAACTCTTTAAAAGCTTCCTGAATGGTATTCCAATCGCGTTGGACCAATTTTTTATCCCAGGTATTCCATACAGTTTCCCCATGCTTTGTTTTCAGTGAACGAAACAAGGCATAATCGTCGAGCCACCACGAATTATGACTCATGAAGGTATGATAATCGTCTTTATAGCGTTCAAAATTTTTCCTGAATCCGATAAAGGCTTCCTTGAAGATGACCATCTTCCACTCCTCCACTCGTTCAAACTCAACTTTTTTGGCTTTGAATTGCTGATAAACTAAAGCTTGTTTAGAAATCAGCCGACTTGCAACCAATTGATGAATATCAATGAACATTGGATTTCCGGCAAAAGCTGAATAACACTGATAGGGTGAATTCCCGTAACCAACCGGTCCAAGCGGTAGAATCTGCCAGATTTTTTGCTTTGTTTGAGCCAGAAAATCGATAAACTGAAACGCATCTTTGCCCATACTTCCAATACCATCGTCGCCCGGAAGCGAACTGATATGCAACAAAATTCCGCTACTTCTTTCCATATTTTTGAATTAAACTTCTGTAAATACTTAAATAATCTGCTGTTTCCCTTACTAAACGCTGAACTGCCAGCCCATGTTTCAGATCAGGAATAAAAGATTTGGGATCGTTCCCGGTCAGGAAAATATAATGTGCATGAACCATCGAACGTAACCATCCCGGAGGAACATGCCCTGATGGAAAACTATTTAAAGGCAGGTAATTGCTGCCAACTACCTGTTTGGTCCATTGCCCGGTTTCTTCGAGGTAATATTCGTAATAATCGACTGATTTTGAAGAATAACGCAACATCCCTTTTTCAGCATAAATTTCAAGCGAAATCAAATCGCCGGTTCCTGAACTGATGCGGCTTGCCGACATTGTTCCGGCAGCCCTGTTTTCAGGATGAACCAGCGTTGAACTGCTGAATAAGTCAGAATCTTCAGGCACATCGTCGAAACGTCCCGCCTGAAAAGCGCTTGTAATTTGAAGATTTTCACCCAGGAAAGCCATTAACAAACTGATCCCGTGCGAACCTAAATCGGCCATGGCGCCACCGTCGGGAGCCGGGGTTAGGCGCGAATGGCGTTTATCGCGGTAGGACTTCTGCAAATAATCGCCGTGGTAATATTTCAGATCAAAATGAATGGGGTTGCCGAGTTTTCCGGAATTCCAGAAAGCCAGTGCTTCTCTCACTGAAGCGGTGTGCAAATATTGAAATCCAACCTGAATTTGTTTTCCAGTTTCTTTGGCGATCCTGATCATCTCCTGCTCTTCTTCCAGATTCGAACAAACCGGTTTTTCAAGGTAGATCCGGGTAACTGAAGGCATTTCAAGGGCAAGTTTCAGATGTTCGAAATGAACATTGTTGGGACCAAGAATCAGAACAGTATTGATATTTGTATTGACTTTGAACTCATCCAATGAGAGTGACTTCTTAAAATCGTATTTGGCGGCAAAAGAATCCCGGCTTTCCTTTCGGGCTGAACAAACGGCTTCGAACTCAATTAGAGGAATTTCAGGATAATAATACTTCAATGAATTTAGGGCATAGGCATGTGCCCGGGCAATACCGCCGGCACCGAGAAAGCCTATAACCATTTTTTCTGAAACCATGGATTGTGGTTTTGTTTGGAAGTATCAAAAATAATAGATTTAATGAGAGTACCGAGAATTAAAACAAAAAATGGCCGGACTGTTTTCACAATCCGGCCATTTTTTTTTATAAAAACCACATGTTCGATCTTTATTCCAATTCCAGAACCACCACTGATTTAGCTGGAATGCTCACTTCCAGTTTATTATTGGTGAGTTTCTTGGCATTTTTAAATGCAACAGGCACAATGGTTTCCGGTTTTTCGAAAGTATTAACCGAGTTAACTGCAGCAGCTGTCAAAATCGATCCTGAATTGATTTTAGCAAATCCGTTTCCTGAAAGATTGACCTCCAGTTTAATCTCTTTGTTTGGATTCAGATTGCTCAAAGTCACATGGATTTTGCCATTTTTGTCAACCGAAGCAGAACTGCTGATTGCAGGAATCTGATCGTCACCCAATTGATATTTTTCGCAAATCAGATTCGAGGGTAGCAAGGTGGCATTCTGATGGACGTTGTACATTTTGAATACCTGATAAGTTGGAGTCAGGATCATTTGATTGCCTTTGGTCAGAATCATCGACTGCAACACATTAACAATCTGTGCAATATTTGCCATTTTCACGCGATCGCAGTGTTTGTTCAGGATATCCAGCGTGCTTGAAGCAATCAGTGCATCGCGCATCGAATTCTGCTGAAACAAGTGTCCTGCGTTAGTTCCCGGTTCAACATCCGTCCAAATTCCCCATTCGTCAACATTTAAATCTACCCGTTTATCTTTATCGTACTGATCCATGATTGCCGAATGTTTGGTAACCAATTCATCCATGAACAAGGCCTTTTTTAATCCTGAAAAATAGAGTTCTTCTCCAAAATTGGTTGCTGAACCTTTTTTGTTCCAACCCTCACCGGCTATGGTATAATAATGAAGCGACAAACCGTCCATGTTATTTTTGGCTCTCTCCATCATGACTTTTGTCCAGTTTAAATCGTTTCCGTTTGAACCACAACCAACACGTTTGAACTTATCGCCACCATACATGGCAGCATAGTTCGAATATTGTTTCATCAGGTCTGAATAATATTCAGGAGTCATATTTCCTCCACAGCCCCAGCTTTCATTACCAATTCCGATAAATTTGACGTTCCACGATTTTTCACGTCCGTTTTTCCGGCGAAGATTGGCCATCGGAACATCATCATCTGAAGTCATGTATTCAATCCAATCGACCATTTCACCAACAGTTCCGGAACCGACATTGGCTGAAATGTATGGATCGCAACCCAGTAATTCGCAAAGATTCAGGAATTCGTTGGTACCAAAACTGTTGTCTTCAACGGTACCGCCCCAAAATACATTTTTAATTTTCGGACGATCGGCCAAAGAACCTATGCCGTTTTTCCAATGGTAAGTATCGGCAAAACAACCTCCCGGCCAGCGAAGCACAGGTATCTTCAATGCCTGAAGTGCTTCGAGCAAATCTTTGCGGTAACCGTTCACATTCGGAATCGGCGAATTTTTACCTACCCAGATCCCATCGTAAATACAGCGACCCAGGTGTTCGGCAAACTGACCGTAGATATTTTTATTGATTTGGTTTTTCCCACCGGCAGCATCAATATCAAGAACATTGACTTGAGCATTTAAGGAAAAAGTAAAAAGGGATACGAGTAAAAAGAATGTTAACTTCTTCATTTTAAATCAGTTTATTGGTTTTAATTAGTTTTGTTAATTCTGATCCCAAAAGAACAAAAATATAATTGTCTTTCAAACACTTTATCCTTAAAAGAAGTCCTATCCCCAACCCTTCCTCATGGTTCGACAAGCTCACCACACAAAAGGAGAAGGGAGTTTCGATGATGAAAATTCAGAAAACAGGACCTTTATGAACTTCCTTCCTAAATATGCAGAATTAAAAGTCCCCCCCTTTTTGGGGATTTAGGGGGCTTCTTACTTCGTCGTAATCTCAACCGTTGTTGCCGGCAAACCTTCTGAGGTAGCTGTCAATTTGATAATTTCCGCCTTTTCACCAGACTGAACAACCACCAGACATTTTCCATGGAATGCTTTTCGCTCAGGAGCTTTGAAGGATTCGTGACTCACCGGATTGCCATTGTCAACGCCGACAATTGCTCCTGAACCTTCCAGTTGGAATTTCACCAGGTTATCGGCATTTGGAACGATTACACCGCTTGCATCAAGCACATCAACAGTTAAAAATGACAGATCGGTTCCATCTGCACTGATTGAAGATCGGTCAGCAGTAACAACTAATTTTGCCGGTGCTCCGGAGGTTTTCACTTCCTGAACTAAAACATCTTTACCTCCGGTTCTCGAAATCGCTTTCAGTGTTCCGGGAGTAAACGGAACTTTCCACATCAGGTGTAAATCGTCACCTTGCTTTTTCTTCACTCCCAACGATTTGTCATTCAGGAATAACTCAACTTCTTCGGCATTGCTATATGCCCATATGTCAACGGTCTGGCCTGCAGCCCAGTTCCAGTGCGGAAAAATGTGCAGAACATCTTTTTTCGTCCATTCACTTTGGTACATGTAATACACATCTTTTGGAAATCCAGCCAAATCAATAATTCCGAAATAAGAACTTCGCGATGGCCAGGTATAAGGAGTCGGTTCTCCCAGATAATCGAATCCGGTCCAGATAAACTGACCCGACAGGTAATCATGTTTCTTGATCACTTTCCAGGTTTCTTCGTGAGTCGAACCCCAAGGTGCTGAAACATTATCATACGACGAACAGGTATTATCCGCATTCGGCATTGGTCCTTTCCAGTCCTTCTGCACAGGCCAGCGGCGAATAAGTTCGGAAGGCATATCGTAAACACCACGTGTCATCAGGGCCGAAACAGTTTCAGTACCTATGAATTTCTTCCCCGGAAAATTTTTTGGAAAATCAGGATAGGTATTTTGATGATAATTGTATCCGATCAGATCGAGCGCTTCCGAACGAACGATGTTGTTATTTGGTTCCGGGTTGTTCAAAGCTGAGGTAACCGGACGAGTCGTATCGAGTTCACGAACATAGCCAGCAAGTTCTTTGGCAATCGTGATTCCGGTGCTGTCCCATTGTTCAGGGATTTCGTTGCCAATGCTCCAGATTATCACACTCGGATGGTTCCTGTCGCGACGGATCAAATCCTGAATATCCTGCTTATGCATCTGGTCCCAAACCGTATGATAATCATATGGATTTTTTGGCATTTTCCACATATCGAAAGCCTCGTCCATAATCAACATTCCCATTTGGTCAGCAAGGTCAAGCAATTCCGGAGCAGGAGGATTGTGCGAAGTACGGATGGCGTTGCAACCCATTCCTTTCAGCAATTCAATCTGGCGTTCTAAAGCCCGTTTGTTGATGGCCGTTCCCAAGCAACCCAGATCGTGGTGATCGCAAACCCCATTTATTTTGACCGACTTGCCGTTCAGGAAAAAGCCTTTTTCAACATCGAAATTAAAACTCCGGATTCCAAACGGAGTGGTATAATTATCAACCAGTTCTCCGTTAACAAAAACCTGCGAAACAGCAGAGTACATTTTCGGAGAATCGAGATTCCATAAAACCGGATTTTTAAGTTCAAAATTGAAAATGGCACTCACAACCGTATCTTTTGTACCTTCAGTTTCCATTTTTCCGGAAGAAACTTCTTTTCCTGAAGGATCGATAATGTCGGTTTTAACAACCAATTTTTGTCCGGGATTCCACTTATTTTCCACCAGTGCAACAAATTTCACTTTTGCCATCGCATCCGAAACTTCCGGAGTAGTTACAAAGGTTCCCCAATGATCGATGTATGTTTTTCCGGTGGTTACCAGCCAGACATTCCGGTAAATTCCTGAACCCGAATACCAACGCGAATTGGGCTGAGTGGAATTATCAACCTTTACAGCAATCAGATTATCACCGGCCACCAGGAATGGTGTCAATTCGTACCTGAACGAGCTGTAGCCATAAAAGCGTTTTCCAACCGAATGACCATTAATCCAGACTTCGCTGTTCTGATAAACCCCGTCAAAATCGATAAATACTAATCCTTTGAGATCCTGTTCTGAAACCTGAAACGATTTCCGGTACCAGCCAATTCCACCCGGTAAAGCGCCACCTTCGGGAGTTGACGGATTCTTTTCACTGAACTGACCTTCGATGCTCCAGTCATGGGGAACATTCAGTTTTCGCCATGACGAATCATCAAATTTCACTGCTTCGGCTCCGGAAATATTACCCAATTGGAATTTCCAGTCTTTACCAAAATTCAGGATTGAACGGGCATTCTCTTTTTTCGATGTACATTGAATGAGTAACATCAGGCTAAAAATTACAAGGAGTAAATTCCGGGACAGTTTTTTCATCAGTTCAGATTTAGTGGTTTGTTTTGTTCTAATGCATCAAAGCTATGCATTAGACGAAGAAATAATATGAAACACGTACCACAAAATCAGAAATTTCGGAAAAAATCAAATGATCAGACCTTTAAACTTTTCATATTTGGCCTATAGTACATTGGATCTTTCAGGCAGAAAACTTTCGGCAAAAGCTATTTCTTCAATTGCAGTCAGGAGAAATCCGTTGTATGGAGTAAATTGTTCTTTTCGCTTCCGGATATACGAAAAATGAAAAGGTGATCCGGATTCAAAATCAGAAACATATTTTGGGCTGTAAGCTTCCGGATTCTGGGCAATAGCTTCAGTTATAAAAAGATCCATACTTCTTCGCATCAACGATTTAAACAATTCAATGTGCCGACCATTAAAAGAATCCAGACTTTTCATCACCTGCTCGCCGAACCAATAGGTTTTGTTCAGCTTTTCATCCAAAGTAGACATTGAAGAGGCATACGAAAAAACGGTCATCAACCCGGCCTGACCATCTTCTTCAAGATCCTGAATGTCATCCAGCAACTGAAGATAGGCTCCGTAACCAAATAAGAAATACTTCTGTTCATCGGTTAATTTTCCGGCAACCAGATAACCGTCGGCCAGCACAGAAGCGCCGCCTTTCTCCAGGCAAATGCTCAAAGTTTCCATTTCAGAAATTGAATTCTTCGAATGGAGCAGTTTCAAACTGTTGGTTTGAGCCTCATGTATGCAAAGCAAACTTTCAAAAACTTCCGGAAAATCAAACCGGGAATATTGATCTTCAATCATTTCAACCAGGCGAAAAATTGCAGTTTCGGTTTTCGTTGAAGGTTCAGTTTTCAGGCCGGAAAGCCGATTCCGGAAACGTTCGCTGAAAATCATTTTTTCAAAGTCCGAAATCTGCGGATCGTCAATCAGATTGTCGGTATATGGATACAACAAACTGTAGGCAAAAATGGAAGGAGTAAGCTGCATGGGAATACCCATGATCAGCTGCAAGCCATTCATGATCCAAACATTACGGCAGGCCTGAAAGATATCATGAAACGACAATTCGGGATCGAACCTGCGGGCTTGCCGGACAAATCTTCGGGTTACCTCAATGAGCTCATCAGAAAACATCATTTCAAGCTGACCTTCTGTAAAGTCAAGTCCATCGCGCAAAAAGACCCGTGTATTTTCAAAAAACAAACGTTCGTCGAGCTCTGTCATCGATATTTTCCTCATCCGTTGTTTCCGGAAAGATTTAACCGATTGAAGAAACTGATCGAGAATGACTACTTTGGACAGCTTATCGGATTTAGAATACAATTTGGAAAATTCAGGTATCTGATTTGAGCAGGAATTCCAAATCAGGGAATATTGATCGGTATAATTTTTCAACATGGCTATTTGTTATGGTAGCCGCAATATCTGAATTTCAGGAAAGCAGAGGAAAAATAAAACGACCAATGCCTGATTATTGCCGATAAACGAACGGCTGGGTGAGGATATTCCGCTCAGTGGAATTGCTAATATGCCGAAGGCCAAACCAATTGCATTTATTTTGAATTTTAAGTTTGAAAATTCTTCGGTCAAGACTAAAAATTTCTATATTTGCTGCGCTTTAAACGAAAAGTGAATGCCCAGATGGTGAAATTGGTAGACACGCTAGTTTCAGGGACTAGTGAGCGTAAGCTTGTGCAGGTTCGAGTCCTGTTCTGGGTACGTAGAAACTTCGATAATCTCTTGTATTTTAGAGATTTATCGAATTTTTTTATTTTACTACTGAAACATTACTGAAACTTTCCAGATATGTTCTTACGAAATGTCTTTCATTATTTGGTCTAA
The DNA here is from genome assembly GCA_903834475.1 of uncultured Prolixibacteraceae bacterium. GTDB lineage: Bacteria > Bacteroidota > Bacteroidia > Bacteroidales > Prolixibacteraceae > Aquipluma. Next base: position 12,743 of record CAILJH010000001.1, read on the forward strand.
AAATTTTCTCTGAGCAATAATCTCAGGTATAAATTCCTCCTCCAGATACAGCATATGGTTTATTTCCTTTCTCCAACGCCTTCAAATTAAGCCATCATTCTAACCTGGCAGAATAGTTTTATCCAATCCATAGATTATTCTACATTATCACGAATGAATTTACAAACGGAAATCAAGCTGTATTCACTTCACCCAATTTTCACTCTCTTTGAATCAAATTCAATAAAATGACCCGTTATAAATGACAATAGCATTAATCGATGTATTTGAATCATTTCGATTCAATTTGACACTTTCATATCTTAAAGAGATGACCTAGCTTTAAGGATGAAAACATCAGAAAAGTGTGTACAAAAAGGTTGGCGTCTGCGTATGAACCACCTTCATGTGAACGCTCCAGTTACTAACCTTATAGGACCATTTCCGCGATGATAAGCAAGATTGGGAAGGCGCAAGAATTCAGGAGCGTAGTCAATTACATCCTTGAGCAGGGAAAAGGAACCGAAATTCTGGATAGTGACGGCGTGAGGCTAAATGGTCCTGATGCGATTATTCATAGCTTCAACATTCAGGCAAAATTGAATCCCCAACGATTGAAACCTGCCGGGCATATTTCCCTGAATTTTTCTGTTCAGGATAAAGAAAAGCTATCCAATGAACTTATGGTTCAAATAGCACATGATTACATGAGCCAGATGGGAATATCTGAAACACAATACCTGATTGGCCGTCATTACGACAAAGAGTACCCACACCTTCACCTAATTTTTAATCGAGTTAATAACTATGGGCGTACCATCTCTGCCAGGTTTGATCATAGCCGGAGTGAAAAAATATGCAAAGAACTGACCCTGAAATATAGACTGTATTTTTCATCATAAAAAGAGAAGGTTAATGAGCACCGTTTTTGGGAACCGGATAAAACCAAATACGAGATTTACAATTGTTTGAAAGCAATTATCCCCCAATCTCAAAATTGGGATCAGCTTATTTCTGCTTTGAATGATCAAAACATTGGTATGGCTTTTAATTACACAGAGGAAAAGGATAAAATTCAGGGGGTTATCTTCAATAAGAATGGCAACTTCTTTTCAGGTTCAAAGGAGGACCGTCAGTTCAGTTATTCCAGAATTGACCGGGAACTGCAATTCAATGAACAATTAGCGTTTCCAAACATGAAGAATGAAAAGAACCATTAAACTTACTGGATTCAAATCCCATTAAGCATTTTTTTAGCAAACGTGATTTACTAATGAAATAACAAGACACTGATTTACAGCCATTTTTTAAAAACAATTATACAAACGTGATTTCCGAATGAAATAAAACTAAGCCCAAAAAGGAATATAGGTAACATATTTCTTAGAAATATTTGACGAGTCTGCTGTTTTGATAAAACCGGCTTCAACGGCTTCAGAAATAATCTTCGATGCAAACGAAGAATTATTCACTCCAATTTTAAAACGTTTTCGAATAGATTGATTGTTGACAAGTTGATTATTGACATAGTGAAGGCAGGCATGCTGGTAGCAAGCCCGGGTACGGTCTTCAACATTCATCCGGGTTAATGGTATTGGGGCGTAGATAATTATGCGTATATAATCTTCTCCGCGAATAAATTTAGGGGCAGGAAGCTGAAAAAACTCGATTGCTTCAATTGCACGGTCTTTTCCACTTCCACGTTCCTCACAAATATTCATCCGGCGCATAAGTGATGCCAGTGTTTCATTGCGGGATTTTGGGGCGGTATCAATAAACCTGTTGGTATCAACAAGAGGGACACCTGGATTGGTTATTTCAATCCTGTCAGTGAAAATCTCAATCATTACCCCGGAACCAGTGACCGATAAATCCTGGTGTATGATGCTGTTTGCCACAAACTCACGAATAGCTTTCTCCGGATAAATCTTTACTTGTTTGCGAAGCGCATTTTCAATAACTTCATTTGCTGGCAATTGATCCATAATATATTTCACCAACCCTTCAAAGCCAGAGGCGTATCCATCAATTACTTCCTGCTCTTTTAAGGCATTGATGCGACTACCATCTTTGTATGTAATTACTCTTACTATTTTCCTTTTGAGGTCTTTAAATTGGTTTAAGTCCCTTGCATAAAGTAATGAGCCGAGGTTAAGAATATCCCATTTAGCACCAGATTTCCTTATCAAATCCTCTGAAGCAAGAGCTTGTAAAATACCCAGTTTCGTGTCAGGCAAACGTTTTTCCTGCAGAATAAAATAGCGGTCATAATCCAATAGTTTTAATACTTCATCATGATCAAGATTGTGGGCAGCTACTTGTTCTTCGAAATTCAAACCTGATGAAATGGCTATTAGTTGCTTTACCTCGTGCCTGGATAGTTTAACAGTCTGTCCTGCTGACCGTTTATAGCTTTCAAAAACATCAGAGCCACGCAAATAAACGGGTTTATCAGAATGTTCTGGAATTTTAATAAATAACACAGGACTGTCCTGAAATTCAACAATAGAATGATCGATGCCAACAGGTTGAGCCAGGTTATTTCGTGCAATATTACCCAGTTTCTGAACAATGGTATCCATTTCTTCCTTTGTTAAGGAAGACGGTTTGCCAGAATTGGATATCCCATAAGCCAGATAGCCCCCTCCCGGATAATTGGCAAAGGCAGAAATATGTTTGGCAAGCCGGTCGTTTTTATCGGATAACCCGCTTTTCCAATCAAGTTCGTTTAGCTCAACAGGAATTGGGCTCAGGCTTCTTGTCAAAATATGCAAAGCAGTTTCTATCCAATTTTTCATTGCATCGAATGTATTTTAGTAATTCATTAAAACAAAAGTACAGTTTAATGTTTGCAAAACGGCTATATCATTCGTTTTTGTCGCCCTTCAAATTTTCGGATAAGCACTCGCACTCTCTAAGGTTTTGTGATGGACATGTTTCCTACCTCCATATAAAATAAAGAAAATACCAAGGTGAAGAGTTGGGTGAAAACCAAACATGAGTTGGGTGAAAAGTTGGGTGAAACCGAATGATTAATATTGGAACAGATTTCGAAGATTCTTCTATTTCAATTATGGATATGGCAAAAAAGATACAAAAAAGCACTACCAGTATAGAAAATAATTTGAAAAAATTAAGGGATAGGGAAATAGTACGTCATATCGGTCCGGCAAAAGGAGGAAGCTGGAAAATCATAAAATGATTATATAAAAGCGAAAATATTTCAGTACTTTTATTCAATAATTATCATTTTTCGATGTCTTTTGCATAAAATTACTATAGTAGCAGGAGTAGCAGAATATATTGCCAAAGTCTTTAAAGTATGAAGAATATGCCTTTATTTAATGCTACCAGGAATACATGAAGTTTGTAGAAAGCCAACATCCGAAGGTGAAGGAATTGATTAACAATTTAAAAGAAAAACAAGAATCCCACCTATTTCTGGAATATATAATAGGACTATTAAGTTCGGAATTCAAAAATTCATTATCTTTGATTCAGAATGATACGTTCTTCAATTTCGATGCAGAGTATTTATCGAGGCCACAAAAAATGCAGCCTTTTAATTACTTGAATATAAGCGCACTGCAAAATAAATTATGCCCCTGTTTTGGGCACCCTGTAACAAAATGAAACCCCCGCAGCAAAAGAGTTGTAGGGGTTTTTTCATTTCCGGTAGGTCAAATCGCAGGTCAAAACCGGATTATATTACCATGGTTGAAGAACTTTTTGGCCCGGTTCTGACTATTTTTGTCTATGCAGATGAAGACCTGGACAAGACACTGGACATTTTGGATAAAACCTCAGCCTATGCTTTAACCGGAGCAATCTTTTCACAGGATCGTTACAACATTGAGAAAATGACCAAACGTCTCGAAAATGCTGCGGGAAATTTCTACATCAACGACAAGCCAACCGGCGCAACCGTTGGTCAGCAGCCATTTGGCGGTGCTCGAGGTTCGGGTACAAACGACAAGGCAGGTTCAGTGTTTAATTTCCTGCGCTGGACTTCAATCCGCACCATCAAGGAAAATTTTGTATCGCCAAAGAGTTACATGTATCCTAACTTTTTGCCCGATCAGGAATAATATTTCAAACTAAAAGGGGGAAAACCTATGTTTAAAGCTGAAGTTTATAGTCAAAGAAGAAAGATTCTTTGTGAGAAGATTGGTTCAGGAGTAATCCTGTTGTTAGGTAATGATGAATCCCCCATGAATTATACCGACAACACCTTTCATTTCAGACAGGACAGTTCGTTTTTATATTATTTTGGGATTGATTTCCCATCGATAGCAGCAATAATCGATGTTGAAAATCAGCGCCAGATTATTTTTGGCAATGATTATACCATCGACGACATTGTCTGGATGGGACCTCAACCAACTATTTTAGAACGCGCGTTTCAGTCAGGGATATCAGAAGCGCAGCCACTTTCAGGTATGGATACTTTCCTGAATGAAGCACAAAATAAAGGCAGAGAAATTCATTTTCTGCCTCCTTACCGACCTGAAAACAGGCTGAAACTTCAGCAATTTCTTCAGCTTTCGCCGGAACAGATCAATCGCAAAGCATCTGTTTCACTGGTGAAAGCGGTGGTAAGTCAGCGTGAAATCAAATCGGTGGAAGAAATTTCAGAAATCGAAAAAGCAGTTGATTTATCGGTTGACATGCATGTTGCAGCGATGAAAATGGCCCGACCCGGAATAACTGAGGCACAAATTGCAGCTCGCGTATATGAAATTGCTTTGGCACAGAATTGTACGATTTCATTTCCAATCATTGCCACCATTAACGGGCAGACGCTTCACAATCATTCACACCATAATGTGCTGAAAGCGGGAGATCTGTTCCTTTTGGATGCGGGAGCTGAATCAGCGATGCATTATGCCGGAGATTTGTCGAGTACTTGTCCGGTAAGCAAAAAATTTACTGAAATTCAGAAAACGATCTATCAGGCAAGCCTTCTGGCTCACGAAGCAGCTATTCAAACTATCGCACCGGGAGTAAAATTCAGGGATGTTCATTTTGCCGCTTGTCTTTCGATCACCAACTCGATGAAAGAACTTGGACTGATGAAAGGAAACGCTGCCGAAGCAGTAACTGCCGGGGCACATGCATTGTTTTTCCCTTGCGGAACTGGTCATATGATGGGCTTGGATGTGCATGACATGGAAGATTTAGGCGAAGTTTGGGTGGGCTATAATGGCGAGCCAAAGAGTACACTTTTTGGACTAAAATCGCTCCGCTTGGCTAAAGAACTTCGACCGGGTCACGTTTTCACGATTGAACCGGGTATTTATTTTATTCCGGAATTAATCGACAAATGGAAATCAGAAGGAAAATTCAACGAATTTCTAAACTGGACCGAAATTGAAAAATACCGAAACTTTGGCGGAATCAGGAATGAGGAAGATTTCCTGGTTACCGAAAACGGCTATCGTTGTCTTGGGAAAGCAAAACCGAAAACGATTGAAGAAGTTGAGGCGATCAGGAATTATTAGGCCATTCTTCCCTCCAGTACCTGCCTGAATTCCTTAATTTTCAAAAATTGCAATTGCTTGCTGTTGGGCTTCTTATATCGGTTCTTCCAGAAGCTGATATTCTTTCGTTCGTCCCAGTTTTTGGTATTTGGGTTGAGCAATTTTGTGATAGGGCAACAGGTTCACTTACTTTTTTCGATATATAACTCTACTCTAACACATTTAAGTTTTTGAATACGAGTAGTTTATATCTTGTTATCTGATTAGGTTTCATTTAAACATTTTGTTCATTAATTGTTCTTCTGTCATTTCCTGATAAAGTTTAATTTTTCTTTCACCAATTTGGAGAAACATGTAAGAAACAGTCTCGGATTAAACATGTATTCGTCACTCCAGACTTAATCGAAATACGAACATCAGCGACAAAGAGACAAGTTTCATAGGCAAAAAATACCCGGACAGTCCTCCTGTCCGGGTATTTTAGCTTTACCATTTATTTCCAAAGTTGTTTAAAGTGGCTTATAATCGAACCAGTCGAAAGATGCTTTTGCCTTGGTTTTGTGGCCGTTTCCGGTTGCAAATAGTCCGATGTAGTTTCCGGTAAATCCACCAGCTACTTCCGAAGCAAGGAAATAGGTGTCACATTTTCCCAATTCAGTGAAATCGTCTTTTCCCTGTGCATAGTAGAATGTATAATAGTCGCGCGAGCCAAGCACCTTCAATTTTACAGTTCCCGATTTTAAAGCAACTGTTTTTCCTGAGCTGAAATAAAACCCTCCGAGCCGGTTACTGATGCCTAAAACCTTTTTGCCTCCCTGAATTTTTACTGAAAGTTTGTAATGATGTGTGTTGTTCATCAACACGGTTATACCGGCTTCGTCATTTTCTCCGGAAAGATTGAATTCCATTTCGGTGGAAGCCTCGAAATCGAAATGTTCCTGACGACGGCCAAGGAAAGTTGGCGTATCGGCCCAATCCAAACCTACTTCAGTAGCTTTCAGTGTTAAAAACCCTTTCTTTTCGGTCAGCGAATAATTTTCGCGAACCGGATTACGCAGGTAATTCCATTCGAATCCCAATTTGGAATCGTCGAATTCGACTCTTTTAATCTCTTTCTTAAACGGAACCTGAGGCAATGTTTTTACTTTCATATTCAGATCAATGGTTCCATTTCCGTTCACAACCGGCCAGCTGTTTTCGGTCCAGACCACCGGTGCTAAATAAGTTTCGCGTCCCAAAATATGGAAACGTCCTTTCGCCGGACGAAAAGCTAAACAAACCATCCACCAGCTTCCATCGGCTGCCTGAACCAGGTCGGCATGACCGGTACCCTGAATCGGAGCTTCCTGTTTTTCTTCATCGGCATGAGTTAAAATCGGATTGGCCGGATTGCTCATGTAAGGTCCCATCAGCTCTTTGCTTCGTGCAATGGTTATTTTGTGACCGTACTCGGTTCCGCCCTCTGAAATCATCAGGTAATACAAGCCGTCTTTTTTGTAGATGTGTGGTCCTTCGGCATATCGTCCTCCGGTACCACGCCAAATGTGACGCATTTCGCCGATCCGCTTTCCGGTTTTGATATCAATCTGATTCATTTGAATTCCCATCTTTCCCTCAGTATTGCAAACGTAAACTTTGCCGTTTTCGAAAAAGAGATCGGGATCAATACCTGTGGTTTCAACCTTGATTGGTTCAGACCATTCGCCTGCTGGATTGGTTGTTGTAACAATGAAATTGCCCAATCCGCTGACGTTTGTTGTAATCATATAGAAAACACCTTCATTATACCGGATGGTGGTGGCATATATTCCACCCGAAGCACCACATTTTTGCAGAGGTAGCTGCGAATCACGGGTAAGGCAGTACCCAATTTGTTCCCAGTTAACAAGGTCTTTGCTGTGAAAAACTGGAACTCCGGGGAAATATTCAAAGGAACTGTTCACGATATAGTAGTCGTCGCCCACACGGCAGACACTCGGATCGGGATGAAATCCCTGAATTATCGGATTTTGATAGCCGGTTTGGCCAAAACTAATTGAAGTAATTCCTATCAGCAGGATGAGGATTACCGATTTCAAAGATTGTTTCATAGTTGGTTATTTTTGGTTGTTTGGTTGTTCTCTATTTGTGCCGCAATACAAACTTTCGATTAGCAATTGTATTGCGGCGTAAAGTTAAATGAACAAATGAAAATATTTCATGCAAAGTTCCTCCGAAATAATAAAAAGGCTCAATAAATTATTTGCTTCCCGGATTTCAGTATTAAAAGTTGAATTACTTTTATCAGTCAGAAATAAATGACAGGATTTTGAGATGTAAAGATAAGTGTTAAATTTACATTTTATTTAAAAATCAAGTCAATCACAGAAACAGTAACCTTAAACACGACTCATGTTAACCAATCCGGATATGAAACGAATTTATCTAAGTGCCATTGTTCTACTTTTAGGTTTTGGCTTTGCAAATGCACAATATTCAGTCGTGTCGCCACATTCGCTGGCTGAAGCCAAAATTGAAGTCGGGAAACAAATCAGTTACAGCGTTTATTTTAACGGGAAACCGGTTCTGACTAATTCGACCATTCGTTTTGAATTCAATCAGGCACCTCCTTTGGGCGACGATTTGTTGGTTCTCAAAACTTCTTCCAAAGAAATCAACGAAAGCTGGACTCCGGTTCTGAAGCGGAAATCCACCATTCTGAATAATTGCAACGAACTGACTATTCAATTGCAGGAGAACAAATTTCCACGACGTTTGATTAACCTGGTATTCCGTGTTTTCGACAATGGAGTGGCTTTCCGCACTGAATTTGTCGGACCTGATAATCAGCATGAATATGTCATGACCGAAGAACTGACCACTTTCAATTTTACTGCTGACCATGATTGCTGGGCAGCTAACGACGGTTCGTTCCGGTCATCCCAGGAAAATGAATATTTCAAACGCAGGCTTTCTGATCTGACTGATAAGATGGTGATTGGACTTCCAATGACTGTAAAAGTGGCCGATGATTGTTATGCCGCCATTACCGAAGCTGAAATTACCGATTACGCCGGAATGTATCTGAAACCAGGTCACTCCAAATCCGGTTTTGCAGTTCGCTCACAATTATCGCCTTTACCAAAAGAAAACGAGAACGGAGCAAAGGTGAAATTTACATTTCCACACAATACCCCGTGGAGGGTGATTATGCTGGGTTCAACACCCGGGCAACTAGTTGAATCCGAAATCATCATGAACCTGAACGAACCTTGTGCCATTGCCGATCCATCGTGGATCAAACCGGGCATTTCGGCATGGGACCACTGGTGGAGCGGCGATGTACAAATGGATAATGAAACCTTAAAAAAGTATATCGATCTGGCTTCAGAAATGGGCTGGCCTTACCAGGTGATCGATTGGCAATGGTACGGACAATACAATACTCCGGAGACTGACATTACCAAACCTGCTCCACAGATCGACATGCCTGGAATTTTGGCCTATGCAAAAAGCAAAAATGTAAAATGCTGGGTATGGATTTACAGCTCGGATGTCACCCGATCAGACTGGGAAAAGGCTTGTGCAGTTTACGAAAGCTGGGGAATTGCCGGCGTAAAAATCGATTTCATGGACAGTGATGACCAGGAAATGGTGAACTGGTATCGGCGTGTAGTGACTACCGCTGCTGCACATCATCTGATGGTCGATTTCCATGGAGCCTACAAACCCGATGGATTCCGCCGTACTTATCCAAACCTGGTTACCCGCGAAGGAGTGATGGGTAATGAATACAACAAATGGTCGCTTCGGGTAACTCCGGAACACATGGTTACTTTACCGTTTACCCGCATGCTGGCTGGCCCAATGGACTTTACTCCCGGAGGCTTCCTGAACCGCACTCCTGAAAAATTTAAAAATGGCTCTCCGGCACAGGTGCAGGGAACCAGAGCACTTCAGCTTGCCCAGTTTGTGGTATATGACAGTCCGTTTATGGTGGCCTGCGATGCTCCTGAAAATTACAACGGTCAGACGGGTGTCGAATTCCTGAAAAAAGTAAAAACCATGTGGGATGACACCAAAATTCTGAACGGACAAATCGGCGAATTCATCACCTCGGCAAGGCGTTCAGGAAATGAATGGTTTATCGGTTCGATGACCAACAGCGATGCCCGAACACTGGAAATCAAACTCGATTTTCTGGGCGAAGGAAAATATAAACTGGTAGCTTTCGAAGATGCTCCGGATGCCACGATCAATGCAGAAAATGTTTTAAGAACCTCCAAAACAGTGATGAAAGGCGATGTGGTAAAAATCAAAATGGCTCCCGGTGGTGGCTATGCTGCCTGGCTGGAACCGATGAAATAATAAAGTTCGGAATGCCTAAAGTTCGGAGTGCCTAAAGTATTATTTGTCATTTGCTTCGCGTCAATCATGGTCAATAGCTTCACGTTTGCTGGAATGACAACTATGACAACCAATGACAACTAAATGACCATTGAATGACAATAGAAACTGAACAACTCGTAACAAAAAGAATATGCTCGAACAATTAAAAGAAGAAGTATGGAAAGCCAATCTCGATCTGGTAAAACACGGATTGGTTATTTTTACCTGGGGCAATGCCAGCGGGATCGACCGTCAGCATGGATTGGTGGTGATCAAACCCAGCGGAGTTTCATACGATACGATGAAACCATCGGATATGGTCGTTCTTGATTTGTATGGCAAAGTGGTTGAAGGCAAACTCAATCCATCAAGCGATGCGCCAACTCACCTGATTTTATACCGTCAATTCCAGAATATCGGGGGAATAGTCCACATCCATTCTGAATGGGCAACCAGCTGGGCCCAGGCTGGCAGAGGAATTCCGGCCATAGGAACCACTCATGCTGATTATTTCTACGGTGAAATTCCCTGCACCCGTAAAATGACTGAGGCAGAAATCAGTGGAGAATACGAACTGGAAACCGGCCGGGTAATTATCGAACGATTCAAGGGATTGGATCCGGAAAGTATGCCGGCTGTTCTTGTCAACAATCATGCACCATTCACTTGGGGAAAGAATGCGGATGATGCCGTTCACAACGCCGTAGTACTGGAAGAAGTGGCTAAAATGGCCTTCCGGAGTTTTAATCTGAATCCTGAAACCACCATGGATCAGGTTTTGCTCGACAAGCATTTCCTCAGGAAACATGGTAAGGACGCGTACTACGGGCAGAAATGATATTTTTTACAAATTGTAAAGACGCACCGCCGTGCATCTCTACCCAAAATAATAACCTAAATAATATAAAATGAGTCAACCCAAATTTACCATCGGACTGGATTACGGTACCGATTCAGTTCGTTCGCTGATTGTGAATGTTGAAAACGGCGAAGAAGTTGCCAGCGTTGTTTATGAATATCCCCGCTGGAAAAAACAGTTGTATTGCGATGCGCCAAACAACCGGTTTCGTCAGCACCCGAAAGATTACCTGGAAGGCATGGAATATACTATCGTTGAAGCTTTGAAATTGGCTCCCGCCGGTGTGGCTGAAAATGTCGTCGGCATTTCGGTTGACACCACCGGATCGACTCCGATAGCAGTTGACGAGAAAGGAACTCCGCTTGCGCTGACTTCCGGATTTGAGGAAAATCCAAATGCGATGTTTGTGCTTTGGAAAGACCATACCGGCGTGAAGGAAGCGGATGAGATTAACCGTTTGGCAAAAGAATGGAATGTCGATTTCACCAAGTTTGAAGGTGGAGTGTATTCTTCGGAATGGTTCTGGGCCAAATTACTGCATGTCATCCGCGAAGATGCAGGTGTTTTCCGCGCCGCCTTTTCATGGGTTGAACATTGCGACTGGATTCCGGCCATCCTGACCGGCAACACCAATCCGAAAACCTTGAAACGCTCACGTTGCGCAGCGGGTCACAAAGCCATGTGGCACGAAGCTTTTGGCGGTTTACCAACCGACGAATTCCTTGAAAAACTGGATCCGCTGCTGAGTGGATTGAGAGACCGCTTGTTCAAAGAAACGTTTACCTGCGATATTTCCGCCGGAACTTTAACTCCGGAATGGGCAGCAAAACTTGGATTATCAACCAAGGTGAAAGTTGGTGTTGGCGCGTTTGATGCTCATTTGGGAGCTGTAGGCGCCGAAATTGAACCGTATTATTTGAGCAAGGTGATGGGAACTTCAACCTGTGACATGTTAATTGCTCCAATGGAAGAAGTTGGCGACAAACTGATTAGCGGCATTTGCGGTCAGGTCGATGGCTCTATCGTTCCCGGAATGCTTGGAATGGAAGCCGGACAATCGGCTTTCGGCGATATTTATGCCTGGTTTAAAAATGTGCTTTTATGGCCTGCCGAACAGATTATTTCGGGCAGCACACTCATCGACGAAGCAACAAAAACGAAAATGATTGATGAAATTTCTTCGAAGATTATTCCTGAACTGACGCGGGCTGCCGAATTGATTCCGATTGAAGATAGCGGCATTGTGGCGCTCGACTGGATGAATGGCCGCCGCACGCCGGATGCCAATCAGAATCTGAAAGGTGTAATTTCAGGATTAAACCTGGGATCGGATGCGCCGCGTATTTTCCGTGCCTTGGTTGAAGCCACTGCTTTCGGTTCCAAAGCGATCATCGATCGTTTTATCAGCGAAGGAGTTCGCATCGACGGAGTCATTGCATTGGGTGGCGTGGCCAAGAAATCACCATTTGTGATGCAGATTGTTTGCGATGTCCTGAATATGCCAATTAAAGTAGCCCGTTCAGAACAAGCCTGTGCCTTGGGTTCGGCGATGGCGGCCGCAGTTGTTGCCGGTGTTTACTCAAATACAGCTGACGCTCAGAAGAAAATGGGTGGCGGTTTCGAAACGACCTATTCACCAATTCCTGAAAATGCAGCCAAATACCAGGCTCTGTATGCCAAATATCTAAAATTAGGCGAACTGATTGAATTCGGGATGAAATAATTGTTTTCCGACTTTAACTCAGGAGTACCTCAATATGAGAAAAACATAAAGCTCAGAAAAGAATGACTGGGTGAAGACAGATGATGGTTGCCACATATTTTTTCTTTGCCCTGAAGGGGCAGAATATCAATAGCCCGGGGCAAAACGACGAAGGAGTGACGCCCCGGGTAAAAAAGAATGATAGAAGACCGTCCGTGTGAAAGCCTTTTTCAAAACATCGACCTTTCTTCGGACGGAACAACATAGACCTTCAAAAAAGCAGTTACATAAAAAAGAGTCAACCAGCAGAATCTATCTGCAAGTTGACTCTTTTTTATGTCTGCATGTGCTCTAAAATATTTGCTGATTAGTTCGAGTCATTCAACTTATCCTGAAATTAAATTCCCTGTTTATATTGGCTGTTTGTGGTAGGATAAATTCGCTGATGGATTTCCTGTGCAGAACCTGAATTTCCGCTAACCAAATTTTCAAAAAGACGGATTACTCCAGATTTATCCAATTCAATTTGGGTATCGGTTTTAATGACACTCAGATCTATGAGAAAACCGGAAAAGAAATCCGGCAAATCCGCGACAACTTCAGTATTTAATAAGTTAGCCGAATTGTAGACGCAATTGAAATTTCCCTTTGTTTTTTCAATCTTGAAGTTAATCCCTTTTAAGTTGGTAATTGAAGCTGATTTTGCACAATCCCGGATACAGGTTTCATCCATTGGATTCTTTTCACATCCGGTTACCTGGTGAAACAAACAAGCCCGGCTGCTCATCAGTACAATCGGGTGAAAAATGCTGGAGTACAGTTTGAAATCAGCTGGCTTTTTAATTTGCTGCAGCTGAATTTTGCTAATTTCATTCGAAAGATATGCCCCGGAACAGTTGAAATTTTCTTTCAGACAAATCAGACTAAACGAATTAACCAGGTTCAACTGTGGTCCGGCAATCCATGGAATTCCTTTCTGCCAGGCTTCGTAAGCCACTCCGGTATTGTTTGTAACAATGTGTTTTGGTCGCACCCGTTCCAGAAATTCTACAGCAGCAGTATAGTCTTCACCGATTAGAACCGAAGGAAACCATGGAATTAAATTTTTGTTTTGAGTGAAAAGTTCGATCAGTTTCGAATCTGCAATCTTCATGTTATTTGGCAGTTCAAAACATATCTCAGCTTCCGTTTCCCGGCAAAGGTGCAAATCCGTCACCGTGGAAAATAATACGGATAGCGTGGGTTTAATTTTCACTTCGGAATGCTTTTTTACAACCGGAACATCGATGGGATCAAGCGTTTCCTTTGAATCGTTCAGGATAAACAAAAGTCGTTTCTTTATCGAAGTGAGCTCTTTAAAAGGAATAAAAAGATTACCCGGGAGATTTTCCAGATCTAAATGGTCGATGAAATATTCCGTGTCGTTGATTGCTTTCAGCCGTTTCATCAGCATCGCGCGATCGATGGCCTCGGTGC
>CAILJH010000002.1 GCA_903834475.1 uncultured Prolixibacteraceae bacterium
GCTGGGTCGGCGGTTCTGAATTTCAGCCGCTTTATTCAGGTAAAGGTATCTTAAGTCGAAATCCAGCAGATGGCAACCTTCCAGTAAATTGTCGAGGGTCGTACGATATCGTTCTTTGTTTTTCTGAACAGCTTCCGTGGTGAGTTTTTGTTCGGTGATATCTCTGGCTAACACAATGATGCCGGTAACTGTCTTGTTTTCAGTAATAGGGATCCATTTAATTTCATAAAACAAGCTGTATTCAGACAAATTAATTTCCTGAGTATAGAATTCACCGGAGAGTGCCCGGTCAATATGTTGCTTTGCATCTTTCCTCAATGTGGGATCAGGAATACAATCCAGGAAATTCATTCCGGTTTTGATGTCAACGCTAAACATTTTTTTTATTTCACTGGCATGCAGATCGTTGAAAGCGATGTAATTGTAGTGTGAATCCAGGGATAATATGTTGCTGTCCTTGAAGTTTAACTGCTGGTTAAACTGCGGATTTTGTAAGTTCAGTTGATTTTCAGTCTGAGGAACTTCCGGAATATTCCTCTCCGATGCTTCTTTTAATGCATCGAATTGCTGTTGCAGTTCCAGTAATTCCTGGATAAGTACTCGCCGGGGTTTGGAAAGTATATTCATGATGTTTTCAGCTGTTTGCTATGCTTACGAGAAAGAGCGAAAAAGGAAACAAAATAGAATGAGAATTTTGTATAATTATTTTTTTATAAGCGAGTTATAAGCTTTTTTCAACTTGCTCAGTAATACCTGAATGTGGAAGATATTTGTTCGGTTGTTGCGGGAAGCAAAGAAATTTGAAAATTTGCTGATTTGGAAATTACACTCAGCTTTTTATTATCGAAAGCGGTTGAATAAAGGATTAAACCCAGAGTTCATCCGCTTTTGTATTTGTCTGGTATCTCAATTTTTCGTAACTTATCCCATTGCAAACCTGAGAAACAAAATACATCTTTATGGAACTCCAAATCATTCAAAACAAAATCTATGAGATTCGTGGGTTACGAGTAATGCTTGATTTCGATTTGGCAGAAATGTACGATGTTGAAACAAGAACATTAAATCAAGCCGTTAAAAGAAATATTAAGCGATTTCCCTCCGATTTCATGTTTCAACTTACAAATTTAGAGTTCGAAAACTTGATATCACAATTTGTGACATCAAGTTGGGGTGGACTTAGAAAACTTCCTTTTGCATTCACAGAGCATGGAGTTACAATGCTTGCAAGTGTCTTGCGCAGCAACAAAGCAATTGATATTAACATACAAATCGTCCGGGCTTTTATTGCATTAAGGCAATATTCCTTGGGTTACTCAGAACTCAACCAAAAACTCGAAAACTTCATGATTGAAACGAATATGCAATTCAACGACATTTATCAGGCGCTAACCGAAATGGCAAGCCAAAAAGAGTCGAAAAAAAACAGAAAACCCATTGGATTTTGAGTAATTAGTCCATCCTCATTTGATGACTATGGTGAACTGACTTATTCAAAATGCCTGAATTCCCCGACCAGCAACCAATACAACTCTTTGCGGACTTTTTTGGTAAGTTCCTGAATTTCGGCAAATAAGTGGTGAATATCTTTCAGACCTTTTCCTAACAAACCGTTAATCTTTTGAACAAATAACTATTCATCTCAGGGTTTTCCTACTTTTGTGCCAGATTAGATCTCGTTTTGAAGACACATGACAGAAAATATATCCATATCCAATCCATCTGAAATACTTCCCGACAAAAAACGGATTCGGCTTGCTGTTGCTTTGGTCTATTTCAGTCTGGGGCTTTGCTTTTCGTCGTGGGCCAGCCGTATTCCGGATATTAAAACCGCACTTCATTTGAATGACGCTATGTTTGGCACCATTCTGTTTGCCTTGCCCATAGGGATTTTCCTGATGATGCCAATCTCTGGCAGGCTCGTTACCCGTTTCAGCAGCCGAAAGGTTTTAATGTTTGCTTTGCCGGGATATACCATTTGTCTGACTAATGTGGGTTTGGTTCATGAAGGCTGGCAATTGGCCATTGCCTTGTTTATTTTCGGTGTGTTCGGAAACATGTGCAACATTGCCACTAACACGCAGGGTGTGCTAACCGAACGCATTTATGGCCGGCCAATCATGTCTTCTTTTCACGGAGGCTGGAGTCTGGCTGGTTTTACCGGGGCATTGATCGGAATTTTGATGATTAATCTGAAAATGACTGTTTACTGGCATTTCGTGACTGTTGTATTGCTGGTTTGGATGATCGTATGGATTAATTTTCCTTTTCTGGTGAAAACTTCTTTAGCTCAACGACTTGTCGAACCTAAACGAAAATTTTTCAGTAAACCAGATCACGATTTGTTCCAGCTGGGAATCATTGCATTTTGCAGTATGGCCAGCGAAGGAATCATGTTCGACTGGAGTGGCATTTATTTCAAAGATATTGTGCAAGCGCCGCCATCATTGGTAATTCTGGGGTACACCTCTTTTATGATCATGATGGCTACAGGTAGGTTCCTTGCTGATTATCTGATCTCAAAAATTGGAAGGAAACTGTTGATGCAAATCTGTGGTGTCCTGATTTCGTCAGGATTGTTTACAGCGGTATTCATGCCATACCTGATAACAAGTACCATCGCCTTTATGATGGTTGGTCTGGGTGTTTCAAGCATTGTTCCCACTGTTTACAGTGCAGCAGGCCGTCATCCGGTAATTCCTCCCGGAATTGCAATTGCTACCGTTTCAAGTGTTGGATTTCTTGGTTTTTTAATGGGACCACCTTTGATTGGGCATATCTCAGAAGCTTTTGGTTTACGCTATTCTTTTGCCTTGATTGGTGTTTTTGGAATTGGAATTACGCTTTTGGTTTCGCGTGTTAAGGCCTTGAATAACCAGAGTTAAATAGTAATTCAAATAAAGAATGCTATTAAATTTCTGATTAAAGTAATGAGAACAATTTGTTGTCGTATTTATTTAATGCACTCACCACACGACCGGAGGCGGACATACAGCCTAGCTACTCGTTGCTACTCATTAAACACAATTCCCGGCCTGAAAGGCCAGAATAATTCAGCCCAGGGCAAAGTTTCGGGAGGAACGAACCGAAACGTCGCCCTGGGAAAGGGTTACAGGGGAAAAACCGTCCGCGGGAATTCGATGAACAAAGCAA
>CAILJH010000003.1 GCA_903834475.1 uncultured Prolixibacteraceae bacterium
CTTACGGTCCTGAAGTTACTTTCAAAACTTTGGTTGACATGCCGGTTGTTACAACCGCTGCAGTTACCGGAGCTACTAAAGTTGCTGCGGTATCGGGTGGTGAAGTTACAGCTGATGGTGGTGGTGATATTACTGCAAGAGGTCTTGCCTGGGGTACCAGTGCAGACCCAACAACTGCCGGAAGTAAAATCGATGGTGGAACCGGATTGGGTGCATTTGTTAGCAACCTGACCGGCCTGGCAAACAACACGGTTTATCACGTGCGTGCTTTTGCGACCAATAGCGCAGGAACATCATACGGTGCCGATGTTAGGTTTACTACTTTGGCTGACATCCGTACCTGGAATATTCCGGGCGACTATGCGGCAGCCAGTTATCCTGCTGCAGGTTTTGCCAACTGGACTCCATTTAGTACTCCTCAGGTTCAAAGTCTGGCAACTTCTGCTGACAAACTTGAAGGATATGTGTACTTCTCAGCCACTTCGAACCAATGGAAATTTGCTGATGCAGCCAATGATCCTGCTTCTCCATGGTCTCTAAACTGGGGAAGTACTACTGGTGCTCTGGTTAAGGATGGTGCCAATATTGTTTCACCTGCAGGTTATTACAAAATAAATGCGGATGCTACTGCAATGACTTATACTGCTGTTGCAACAATCTGGGGGATAATTGGTGATGCTACCACCGGTGGCTGGAGCGATCAGACCAATATGGTTTACGATCCTTCGACAGAAAAATTCTCGTTAGGCGCGAATTTAGTTGGTGGAAAAGCATTTAAATTCAGAGGCACATCCGATTGGGCTGTAAATTACGGCAGCGACGCAGCCAATGGAACTTTAAGTGGCGGTGGCGGAAATATCCCGGTAACTGTAACTTCCGATTATTTCATTACTTTAGATCTAAGCCATCCGAATGTCTATACTTATAGCGCAAACCGGTGGGGTGTTATCGGTGATGCAACTCCTGACGGATGGAATTCTGACCAAAACATGAGTTGGGATGCCACCAAAAAAGTCCTTACGATTACCCTTGATCTGAAAGTCGGAACTTTCAAATTCAGGGCAAACGATGATTGGGCTTTAAACTATGGCGGCAGTCTTGGCGCATTGACAGCTGGCGGTGATAACATTGCTGTTGCAGCTGCCGGAAATTATACGCTTACATTCGATCCGGTAGCTCTTAAAGCCACTGTAACGAAGAACTAATTATTTTGAATTGTAAAGGCTTATCTGCTCTATCCGGGCGGATAAGCCTTTTTTAACGGCTAAACATAAGCCCCCTAAATCCCCCAAAGTGGGGACTTTTTGCTGGTCAAAAACCAGAACACTCAATCTTTGAAATAAAATACTCAGATCCGCTCCCTTCCCCTTGGGGGAAGGGCCGGGGATGGGGCTCTAAATTCTCCACATGATCCGTCGAATCCATCTTATTTTCTGGCTGGTAGCTGTTTGTCAGTTAAGCTTTGCTCAGCTTACCACAGTCCCTGCTCTCCCAATCGATAGCAAGGCAGTTACCATTACCTTCGATTCTTCAAAAGATTCACGGCTCGGTTATTTTACTTCCGATTTATATGCTCATACAGGCGTTTATGTATCAGGCAATCCGAACTGGACTCATGAGATCGGATCATGGGGAAACAATACCACTCAACCCAAGCTGACCAACAAGGGGAATGGAATTTATGAACTGGTGATCATTCCCAGTATCAATACCTTCTATTCCGTGTTGCCATCTGAACTGGTAACTAAAATGAACTTTGTTTTTCGTTCATCTGACGGCTCCAAACAATCCAACGATCTTTTTATTGACGTTAAAACGGAAAACTTGCATGTTAATATTACGTCTCCTTCCCGGATTAATATCTTCGAAAAAAACCAGAACTTCCAGTTTACAGCAACATCAACCAATACAGCCGATCTAAAACTTTTCCTGAACAATCAGCAAATCGCCTCACAAAACGGCACCTCCATCACCCAAATCATGTCGGTTCCCAATGCCGGAAATTACTGGCTGAAAGCAACTGCGACTCAAAATACAACAACCAAACGCGACTCGGTTTATATTTGCATACGTGAAATTACAAGCACCGAAAGCAGGCCTGCCGGATTAATTACAGGTATCAATTATATCGACGATCAAACGGCCACCCTTATCATCTGGGCCCCAACCAAAAATAATATTTTCGTAGTCGGCGATTTTAATAACTGGATGCCCGACAACGCCTACCAAATGAAAAAAGACGGCGACTATTACTGGTTGAATATCACAAACCTCGTCCCGAAAAAAGAATACATCTTTCAATACCTGATTGACGGAAACCTACAAATTGCCGATGCATACACTGATAAAGTTTCCGATCCTGACGATCAATACATTTCCTCATCAGTTTACCCAAACCTGATTCCATATCCTGCCGGAAAAGCTGTTGATCGTGCGTCTGTTCTTCAAACAGCACAAACACCTTACAACTGGAAAACAACTTCATACACGGTTCCTGCAACAGCCAAACTTTCGGTTTACGAGTTGCTGATCCGCGATTTTACCACAGAAGGAACCTATAAGGCCCTTCAGGCCAAACTCGACTACCTGAAACGTCTGGGCGTAAATACGATTGAACTGATGCCTTTTACCGAATTTGAAGGAAATATAAGCTGGGGCTATAATGTTAGTTTCTATTTTGCTCCGGATAAAGCGTATGGAACTAAAAACGACCTGAAGGCCCTGATCGACGAATGTCACAAACAGGGTTTTATCGTTATTCAGGACATGGTGTTGAATCATTCCTTCGGCTCAAGTCCGATGGTAAAAATGTACTGGAATTCGACACTTAAACAACCTGCAGCTAACAATCCCTGGTTCAATCAAACCTCGCCTAATCCGGTTTACTCCTGGGGAAGCGATTTTAACCACCAGAGTCAGGCCACTAAAGATTTTGTTGACCGGGTTACCAGCTACTGGATGACCGAATATAAAGTTGACGGTTTTCGCTTCGATTTTTCCAAAGGATTTACCAATACACCCGGCGACGGCAGCGGATATGATGCACAGCGGATTGCCATACTTGAACGGATGGCCGGAAAAATCTGGACTGTCAATCCGAAAGCGGAAGTTATACTGGAACATTTTACGGCCAATGCCGAAGAACAGGAACTTGCTGCATACAGCAACGGAATGCTGATCTGGGGCAATTCAAACTCCAACTTTTGCGAAGCATCCATGGGATACAACGATTCAGGCAAATCAGATTTCAGCTGGGCATCCTACCAAAAACGGGGTTTTTCAAAACCCGGATTGGTTGCCTACATGGAAAGCCACGATGAAGAACGACAGCTGTTTAAAACCATTACCTATGGAAACGTTTCCGGGGCCTATAACACCAAAGATCTCACAACGGCCTTGAAGCGAAGCCAGCTTTCTACTGCCTTTTTCATGTCACTTGCCGGACCAAAAATGATCTGGCAGTTTGGAGAATTGGGTTATGATTATACCATTAACCAGTGTGGAGATGGCTCTGCAAGCAGCAACTGCAGAACTGACCCCAAACCTATCCGTTGGGATTACCTCGATAACCCAAACAGACAGAAATTATTTGATGTCTATTCGGCCATGTTGCGGTTGCGTGCACAGTATGATGTTTTCACTTCAGGAAAAGAAACACTTTCAGTAAGCGGAGTTACAAAGATGATTCAACTTACTTTAAGTGACCACAATATCACGCTGATTGGCAATTTCGATGTAATTAACAAGCAGCTTTCGGTCAATTTTCAACATACCGGAAACTGGAACGAATTTTTCAGTGGTGCCAGCCTGAATGTGAGCAACACGAGTACAACTTTATCGCTAAACCCTGGGGAATACCGCTTATACAGCGATAAGGTGCTTCCGGCATTCAAGGAGCTTGCAACAGAAACTTCATTAATTCCGGGGACAAAATCTTCGGTTCAGATTTACCCGAATCCGGCTACAGACCAATTGCAAATTGAAGCAACATATCCAATTCAAAATATTCAAATCTACACCATTGATGGTAAAATTATATCTGCATCAACTCCAAATTTGAATAGCACCATTCTAAATTTAACTACTATTAAACCAGGAATTTACTTAATCCGAATTCTAACAAGTGCTCAACTTTTCACCCAAAAGATCATTAAAAACTAAAAGCCATTAAATCCTAACGATTTTTAATTACCTTTAAACCGCTTTGTGTTAATTACTATAATGTCTGGGACTATGAAAAGATTTTTCTTTATCCTGGTTATGGTTACGCAGTTGGGTAATTTATTTGCTATTCAACCGTCGAGAAAACCATTTCTGCAAATAAAGATTGATGGGAAAGCCTACAAAAATGGAGACAATCTGACAGTAATTTCAGATCAGAAATTAATGATTAGCATTGAATTAGTAGGTGGCAGAAAAGATTTTTGTAAATTTCCGGATACTTATGCCGATATTTCAGGTACAGCACAAATTTTGTCGAGAGGCAGCAACGGACTGACCTACGAATCGGACGGTGTAAAATCCGAATGGAAACTCCTGAATGAAACAGTCCTGTTTTCAGCTGACGAATTTGTCAAAGTGAATTCGCAACCTAACCAATCGACCGCCGAAATCATTATTTCGAATGCGAAATTCTCACAATCCTTTGTTAAAATTGCGGTCAAAGCAAATTGGCAATTCACCCATGCTGATAAAATAACAATGGAAGAAAATACGGCCGAAGGCACTATTTATTTTAAAGTTGCCGGAACATCTGATGTTTGGTTTTCAAGCAAAAATATTCAGGCCAATGGAATGAAGAACGATGAGATACTGGAAAAACTGACCGTTGTACAGTCGGAATTCGACAGCATTGAAAGCTCATTAATCAAAATGAAATTTTCGGCGGTTCAGCAATCAGTAAGAACCCTCCAAACTGCAGTGAATGAAGTCAAATCAACAATCGACAATATTAAATTAACCGCTCCATCTTATCAGTCCCACATTGTATTTATCGGCCTGCCAACTGATATTCCATACCAGGATTTAGGTAAACTTCCGGAAATAAAAATGATTTGGGCTGATTCCGAAACTTTAATGCAGGATTTAAAAATGCAGCTGGGCAAACTACTCGCCGATCCATCCAAAGAAAGTAAAAACGAATTGATCAGCCTGGTCCAAAAATGTGTCGACTGGCAGTATAAATTGCCTGAAAACACGTTTGTTATTCTTTCGAGGTACCTGCCCGACTTAACCGTTGAGACTATAAAGCTTCCCAAAAAAATTCATAGTATTGCTGAAGATAAAACGATTGCCGATTATACCCAAACGCTGAATGATTTTGGCACTTTCCTGGATCACCGGATTGAACAGATTCCAGTCGAACTTCAAAAGATAAGTTCTACCCAATCGCGTATTCAGGCTGTTCGCTTGTTCGATGGAATGCTGCGAAGTTACTTCTCGTCGGTGAATTGGGCCGAATGGAAAAATACCCGGGAATAGTTTTTGACTGATAAATAAAGGTCAAATCAGTTCTTGTTTACCAGCTCTCCTCCCGAAAATGTTTTCAGAACCTTTGCCTCCAGGATTTCGCTTTCTGCACAATTCATCAATTCGGTATCGAGCAGCACAAAATCAGCTGATTTGCCCAGTTCAATACTTCCTTTTTTCTGTTCCTCAAATCCGGCTTTGGCTGCCCAGATGGTGATGGACCGCAACGCATGTTCTCTGGTGAGCGCATTCTCCATTTGAAATCCTCCGGCCGGAATACCTTCCATATTTTTTCTGAAAACTGAAGCATAAAACGTCAGCATCGGATTGATTCCTTCAATCGGAAAATCGGTTCCATTGGGTAGCCAACCGTTTTGCTCAAGCAATTGCCGGTAGGCATAGGCCGATTTTATCCGTTCAGAACCCAATCGTTCGTCGGCCCAAAGCATATCAGAAGTGGCATGCGTGGCCTGAACCGAAGGAATCACAGAATACTTTCCATACAATTTCAAATCGTCAGGATTTACAACCTGTGCATGTTCGATCCTCCATCGACGGTCATTCGTACCTTTCATAAATTTTCCATAAATATTCAGGATGAAACGATTCGCCCCATCGCCAATACAGTGGGTTGCAACCTGAAAATTAGCATCGTACGCTTTCTGGCAAATGGTCTTGAAATAGTTGCTATCGTTCATCAGTAATCCGTGATTACCAGGGTCATCTGAGTAATCTTTAAGCAAGAAAGCGCCCCGGGAACCCAAAGCTCCATCCGCATATAACTTGATTGTATTCACCTGCAAGCGTTCGGTCAGATAAGGTTTGTCTTTCATGAAAAAGTCAAAATTCTCCTGTGTTGGTTCCATCATCGCGTTGATACGCATTTTTAGTATTCCCTCCTTTTGCAGCGAATCCATCAGCAAAATGGTTGCCTTCGGAAGTCCGCAATCAGTTACCGAAGTGAGCCCAACTTCAAAGCAGTTTTTCTGAGCTGTCATCAATGCTTTAATCTGTAATTCCCGACTTGGTTCCGGTATCTGTTTAGAAACCAATTCCATGGCATTGTCGATCAAAACGCCCGTTGGCTGGTTTTTTTTCAGGAGCACTTCTCCCCCACTGATGATCGACGTGGCAGAAATTCCGGCGAGTTGAAGTGCTTTTTTATTACACCAGGCAGCATGTCCATCCACACGAACCAGGTAAACCGGAATGTCAGGGAATAATTCGTTCAATCTCTGATTATCCGGAAATTCTTTTTCTGTCCATAAATTCTGGTCCCAACCGCGACCAAGCAACCATTCTGTTTTGGAGACCGAATGATGTTCCTGAAGTTTTTTGAAAATCTCTTCCTGACTTTTGATTCCAGCCAGATCGGCATATTCCATCAGGTTCATTCCGTAACCATAAAAATGACAGTGGGCATCGATAAATCCCGGATAAACCGGCTTACCTCCGCAGTCAATTGTCTGTCCGGAACTATATTTTGAGCTGATTTCCTGATTGGTTCCTATGGCTATAAACTTTCCATCCTGAACGGCAAAACTTTCAGCCACGGCAAATGATTCATTCACGGTATAAACCAAGGCATTGGTCACAATCAAATCTACTTTCATCTTGGAGGAATTACAGGATAAAACAAAAAACAAAAGAATTGGAAAAAATATGGAAGCGCGGATCATGATATTTCAGATTTGTGTACGAACAAATGTATGTCATTGAAAGGGTTATGCAAAACCGTAAAATGTGATTTTTAATAGCTGAAGCGAACAAAAATCTTACCTTAGCATTTCTATGAAGAACTTCAATTTTGTTTTCATTCTTTTACTTCTTTCAGGCTGCGGATCAAAGCCCAAAGGCACAATTAATCTTATCGAAAAGAACGCTGTACTCGAACCCGATTATTCAGGAATTACAATCCCGCCAAATATTGCTCCACTGAACTTTAATATCAAAGAATCCGGAACGTCTTACTTTGTGAAATTCATCGGTGCTTCAGGTCCTGGAATTGAGATTTCTTCCTCCAATGGAACGATAAGTATTCCTTTAAGCCAATGGCACGAAATGCTTCAGAAAAATTCAGGAAAAGATATAAAAGCTGAAATTTTCATCCGTAACAACGACAATCGCTGGTCACAATTCAATTCACTGATAGTTCACGTTGCAACCGAATCCATTGATCCATTTCTTTATTATCGGCTGGTTTATCCGGGCTACGAAAGCTGGAAGGATTTAAGCGTGAATTGCCGGAACCTCGAAAATTTTAAAACCACTTCGTTCATCGAAAACAGTGTCGTCGATGAAAATTGCGTGAACTGCCATGCTTTTAACAATGGAAAAACGGACGATTTTCTGTTTCACATGAGGGGAAGCCTTGGAGGAACGTATTTTTATCATTCAGGAAAATTTCAAAAAATTAACCTGAAAACCAAGGAGATGAAAAACGGAGCAGTTTACCCACGCTGGCATCCTTCAGGAAAATTTGTTGCCTTCTCGTCCAACAAGATCATTCAACGGTTTCATACTGCCGACAATAAGAAAGTTGAAGTGAGCGACCTCGAATCGTCGTTGGTTCTCTACGATGTGGAAAAAAATGAAATGAGGGATATCGAAGTGACCAACAGGGAAAATTCGATGGACACTTATCCGGAATGGTCGCCCGACGGCAAGTACCTCTATTTCTGCAGAGCCGTTCAAATTGAAAAAGATTTCGATTTCAGGCAAATTAAATACAATCTGTGCCGGGTTTCTTTCAATCCTGACAATCGAAAATTTGGGGAAATGGAACTTGTTTTTGATGCCGCCGGAATCGGGAAAAGTATCTCATTTCCAAGAATTTCACCAAACGGAAGGTTTGTGGCTGTAACCATGGCCGACTATGGCTGTTTCCCGATCTGGCACAAAGAGGCCGATATCTATTCCATTGATCTGCAAAATTTCGCAGCAAGCAGACTCGATCTGAATAGTGATGATACCGACAGTTACCACTCCTGGTCGTCGAACGGGAAATGGCTGATATTTAGCAGCAGACGCGGCGACGGATTAACAACCAGACCATATATTTCATACATGGATGAGAGCGGAAAATCGTCGAAACCATTTGTTCTCCCGCAGGAAGATCCGGTATTTTACCGGCATTTTCTGAAGAGCTTTAATATTCCTGAGTTTTCAAATTTTGAGATCGACCTGAATCCGGGTGAAATCCGTGATCTGGCCAAAACCGAAGCAAAGCAGGCCAAATGGTATCATCAGTAATTCCAAAACATTCCTTTTCATGCAAAACCAACTGAACCGAACAAAATACATCAAGGACATTTTCCTGAACGTACAGCCCTATCTGATATACTTCCTATGCCTGTTCATCTATTTCGGATACTTCGCCGCTTACGTTCAGTTCTTTCAGGAAAAGTCTTCTCTTTTCATTTGTTCATCCGATTTCCTGAAAGAAAATCTCAATCAGCCCGGTGCTTTGCTGATCTACCTTGGTAAATTCCTGACCACATTTTATTTTTATCCGCTTGCCGGTGCGGCAATTATCTCAGCAGTAGCGACTCTACTCCTGTTTACGGTTGCCCATATTATCCGGAATTTTACCGGAAAAAAATCCTTTTTTATTCCGCTCATCCTGGGCAGTGCACTTTTTTACCTGCAAACCGATTACCGGTATTTTCTATTCAATAGTTTGGGATTGCTGCTTCAGGTGGTGGCTTTCTATTTGCACATTCGCCTGTCAAAATTTACCAAAGGTTGGATATCTGTTTTGATAAGTCCAGCTTGGTATTTCGTTTCCGGAGGTTTCTCTCTGGTATTTTTTCTGATGCTCAGCTTTGGTTTCATTGCTGAAAAAAATCGCATCGGCCTGCTAAAAATCATCGCACTTTGGTGCATCATCCTGGGCACATTTTATCTGTCCAAAGAATATCTCTTCTTTCAAACCGGAAAAACCCTGCTGACATTTCCGTATTCTGAACTAAATGCCGGTTCACAGGCTAAACTTTTCCTATCGGTTGCAGCACTGATTTCTATTTTGCCATTCATCGGATTTATAAAACTGAAAATACCGGAAAAGTTTTCCCTTTCAGCTCTCTCCGGAAGCCTGATTTTGTCAGCACTTTTTGTCTTGGTGGCGACGGCTATCGGTATGAAACAATCCGATCAAAAAAGCAAACAATACTTTCAGGTGGAAAAATTGTTCTACGAAAATAAATTTGACGAAGTGGTTGCCTACAATACGAAAAACAAAACGACCAATTCGCTGACCTTGTTCCTGAACAACATTGCACTTTGCGAAACCGGAAAACTGAACGATCTGCTCTTTCATTTTCCTCAAAGTGCTGAAGGCAAAACACTTTTCCTGAAATGGAAAATGGAAGAGGAAATCCTTAAACGGGGCGGTTATTTTTACTATACCATCGGGATGATCAACGAAGCGCACCGATGGGCTTTCGAGAATATGGTCATGAAAGGGCACACACCCGAAGGACTTAAAATGCTGATCAAAACTGAACTGGTTCTTGGAAATTACAAGGTCGCGTCAAAATATACCGACATTCTGAAACAAACGTTTTTTTATCATCCGCAAGCTGAAAAGTTCGAAAAGCTGCTGTTTAATGATGGTGCAATAAATGCAGATCCCGAACTGGGAGAAAAAAGGAAAAATAAGATCAATACCGATTTTTTCGCCCTAACCGACGAACCGCTTGGAAACGTTTATCAAATTCTGGTTAAAGATTCGCTGAACAGAAAGGCTTTCGAATATAAGCTGGCATTTATGCTTTTAAAGAAAGATTACAAGGGAATTGCACTGGAACTGCCCAGAATGGAGCAGTTAGGATATACCCGCCTTCCCAATCATATTGAAGAGGTGGCAGCAGCGCTGACTTCCGTGAAAATGGGAGCACCTGAACTTGGAAGAATTCAGATGAACACGAATACACTGCTCCGGTGGAAAGAGTACCTGACTATTTTCAAGCAACACGGATCGAATGCTGCAGCAGCAGAACCATTTGTGAGAAACCAATTTGCAGATACCTTTTGGTACTATGCTTTCTATCGGTAGGATCATATTAAATGCATCCTGAATCAACCGGAACATCAAAAGAAAATGAGTTTCGCCTGGGAATACGGGCACTTCATGAAGTTTTATCACGTAGAGTCATGATAAGGTAAATAAGGTTTGGTTTATGGGATTAGTAGCCATTTACCAAGGTTTTAAGAACTCTCCTGACTTATCTTTTATTCCCAAATGAAGATGATATGATCCACAAAATCATGTGAAAAATGCTATAAAAAAAGACAGGCAAATGCTTTTACGCCTTGCCTGCCTTGTGATTATAAAAAAGGAATACTAATAACCTGGATTCTGAATCAGATCAGTGTTCTTATTCATTTCAGTACGCATGATTGGGAAGAAATATATTTTCTTATCAAACGCCCTGGCGTCTCCACCAACTTCTTGTTTGGTGATAATAGGATCTCCATAGGTAGTACCATCAGCTTTCCGATAGGTATCAACAGCAGTTGCAGAAGTTACGTAACGAACATCTACACCATGAGTTTGATGGTAAGCCAGCTCACCAACAACCCAGCGGCGTACATCCCAGAAACGTTGATCTTCATATGCAAACTCGATACGACGTTCGTGACGGTAGGCCTGTTTCAAAGCATCACCTGATAATGAAGATGATAATTGAGGCTGCCCGGCACGGGTCCGAATCATATTGATAGATGCAATTGCTTCGGCATTCTGACCCAGCTCAATACAAGCTTCGGCATAGTTCAAAATGATTTCGGCATAGCGAATGTGTTTAAACGGAACATCTTGTTTTACATACTGTGGGTCAACACTGGTGTCTATCCATTTACGAACATAATATCCGGTTTTTCCACCGTTCCAGTTTTCAATTGGTCCTTCGCGGGTATCCAAACCTGGTTTGATCATGTTTCCAGCCTTATCGTAAACGTGGCCAACCTGAATTTTGCTTAACGGATCCATGGTGATCACATCTGACGGACGTTTCCTCCATTGTACGCCTTCATACAGAATAGTTGCATAAAACCGTGCATCACGTTTAACATATGGATTAGCTTTATTTTTTGCATTGTTCCAGTCGAAAGCGGTTCCGTCTTTCATTTCATAATCATCTACCAGTTCGCCCAACGGACAGTTGTTTCCCCAGTTGTGATAACCATTCGGTCCGCAATAAATACCAGGATTGTATCCTGACCAACTTTCATCTGTTTTTGGAGTCCAATTTTCCAACAGGATGTCTTCGGTTGTTCCTTTTGAAGTAAACAATTCAACAAAGTTCTGGGCAACTGAATCGCCTGCGGCTGGAGTAGCTTTGTACAAGCTATATTTACCAAGATCCATAACCGCTTTGGCAGCATTTTTGGCAGCAGTCCAACGGGCAGCAGCATCACCACTGGTATAACCCAGTAAGTCAGCTTTCGAAAATCCACTGGTCACCACGCTGTTTTTTGCAGGATTATGCAAATCACTGGCAGCATATGTCAACACCCGGGCTTTGAGCGCCAGGGCTGCACCATGTGAAACATGACCGTCGACCGGATATGTTGTCAAAAACATAGCCGCTGAATCTACCTGTCCGATGATGAACTTGATACATTCATCGTAGGTGTTACGAGGCACATTATAGGTGTCGTTCAATCCGTACACTTTGGTAATAATCGGAACACCACCATACAGGTTGGTCAGATAGAAGTAAGTCCATGCCCGCATAAAATAGGCCTGTCCTTTCAAATTATCGATCACAGCCTTGTCTCCGGGAACCTTATTAATTCTCGAGAAGAAAATATTGGCCCGACGCGCATTGGCATAAAGCGGGTCCCAACGATAATGCAGTGTATTTGCAGTCGGGTCACCATTGCCCCAATCGGTACTCCAACCCTGTAAACCATCAGAAGTCATCAAACTCTTGTTAAAGTTGGTCACATCCCAATCGGGAGTAAAATGCGATTCGTCAGAATAATCTGAGAGACGTTCGATAGCGAATGGAAACCCAAGGGAATTCCGGTACATGCTATTCACAAAAGTTTCAACCAGGGCCGGATCGCCCCATACTGCATCTTCAGAATATTCTCCGAGTGGTTGTTTGCTCAAAAATTCATCCTTATTGGTACAGGAGAATAGGTTTGCGACGATTAAAACAATCATCAATATATATAGTATCTTTTTCATTGTCATAACTGTTTAGAATGTTAATGTTATACCGCCGTTAACAACTCGTTGAAGTGGATAGGCCGTTCCAGCGGTCTGTTCAGGATCAATTAACTTCTCCTTGGTGAAAGTAAACAGATTCTGTCCGTTCATATAAATACGGAGGGTTCCGATACCCAATTTCTTATCCAAAGCTGCCGGTAAATTATAGCCAACTTCGAAGTTTTTCAGTCGGAGATAGTTCATGTTCTGGAGCCAGAATGTATTGGCCTGACTTCCCCAGTATTCCTGATCACGGTTCCATGCCCTTGGATAGGCGGTAACTGTATTCTCAGGAGTCCAGCGATTGTCAGCATAGAGTTTATAATAGTTCCCGATTTCACCTGATTCAGCCCTGACATATTGTACAGCACCTGTAGCTCCCTGGAAAAGTAAGCTCAGGTCAAAATCCTTATACCTTACAGCTGCAGTCAAACCACCAATAAACCTTGGCATATCGTTTTTGTCATTCATAACGCGGTCCAATCCATCGATAACTTTGTCGCCATTGACATCCTTAAAGATAACATCACCAGCTTGAGCACCAGCCCAATGTGGAGTGGCATCAACTTGTGCCTGATCTTTAAAAATTCCGATAGCCTGGTAATACAAGGTAGAACCCATTGGTCTGCCGGTTGATTGCTGATAGGTTGGTACACCTGGAGTTTCGTCCCAGAACACAATTTTATTCTTTGAATAAGATCCATTGACTCCAAGATCATAATGGAAATCGCCTGCATCACCATGATAACCCAAAGCACCTTCAAAACCACTGTTTTGAACCTTTCCGATGTTTTCAGGAGGAAGAGTTAAACCTGCTGAATTTGGAATGGAGGCATTCCTCTGAATCAAGATCTGAGACCTGATATTGTTGAAATAGTCAGCTGTTAAAGAGAATTTGCTGTCAAGAATAAAAGCGTCAAATCCAATATTGGCCTGATTGGCAACCTCCCAGGTTACATTCGGGTTTGGAATTTTTGTTTCGTTAAGCAATTTTGCATCCGAAGATCCAAAAACATAGGATTTACCTGATAGGAAACCATAAGTAGCTAAGTACTGATATTCATTAATACGGTCGTTACCGGTCTGACCCCACGATCCGCGAAGTTTGAAATCGTTGATGAAGGCAATGTTATCTTTCCAGAAATTTTCGTCTGAAGCACGCCATCCAACCGAAACACCAGGGAAGAAGCCAAAACGTTTGTTTTGTGGAAACTTATACGAACCGTCATATCTCCAGACAAACTCAGCCATGTACTTTTTGTTCAGATCGTAGTTTACACGGCCAAAGTAACTCATGTAAGCACTCTGATAGGCTGAACCGCTGTTCGCCATATACTGGTCGGAAGCTCCTGCAAACAACTGGTCAACGGCACCCGAAACGTAGTTTTTACGGAATGCGTTAAACAAATCACTAAAGCTACTTCTGCGTTCCATACCAGCCATCACTTTGATGTTGTGTACGTCAGCTATAGTTTTGTCGTAGGTAGCATAGGCATTCCCGGACAGCTTTTGACCATCTGACATGTCTTCTGATAACTGAGGAGTATCCAATCCACGTTTTCCCTTGGTGGTTGTATGATCAGCATTTCCGTCCCATGAGTAAAGATACCAGGGGGTTTCCCATTTTTTATGGAACAGGATGTTTTTATCGAAGGAGCCGTTCATCGTAACTGACAAGCCTTCTACCCATGGAATTTTAATATTTGCACGCAGGTTGGTTTCCAGAACGTAGGTTTTTCCCAAATCGTATCCGGTAGCCGAAGTAGATGTTACTACCGGGTTAAAACCGTATTCAATGTCTGGACCAGGATCGCCGTTCGGCCAGTAGCCTGCCATGTTTGGCTTTCCGCGCATCAGCATACGAAAGGTATTGTCAACCGAAACGGTTGGGTAATTCCTGATTTCTTCCCTTCCTGCAACGTCGAAGGCAACATCAATGTATTTATTGACTTTACCGTCGATATTGGTACGGAAATCATATTGCTTGTAATTGGTCGCGCTGTTTTTATAAATTCCGTCGACATACTGGGCGCCTACTGAAAGGAAATATTTCATGTTTTCTGTTCCTCCCGAAAGGGAAACATTTTCCTGATTCTGGCCTGTCGAGGTTTTAAATACTTCACCAAACCAATCGGTATTTGGATGACTCCAGGGATCAGATCCATCGCCAAATTGCGTAATATCTTTAGCAGTATATTTCTGGTTCCGACCACCTGCAGGGTTTGCGTAATAATTGATTTCGTTCATCATCGTTGAATACTGAGCAGCATCAGCCATTTTAGGAATTCGTGTAGGTGAGGATACACCTGAATTCATGCTGATTGTAACTTTGGGTTTCCCAACTGTACCGCGCTTGGTGGTAATCAGAATTACCCCGTTTGCTGCCTGCGAACCATAAATAGCAGCAGAAGCATCTTTCAGAATGGTAATCGTTTCAATTTCGCTTGGATTGATACGTTCCATGCCGCGGTTTGCAACTCCGTCGACAACTACCAGCGGACTATTGTCGCCTAAAGTATTGGATCCGCGGATGCGCAGGGTGGCACCATCGTTTCCAGGTTCACCGCTACGGGTAACTGCAGTAAGACCAGGCATACGGCCAATCAGATTGTTTGATACGTTGGTCGAAGGCGATTTCAGCAGATCTTCACCTTTTGCCGAAACTACCGAACCTGTTGAAGTCACTTTTTTCTGGACACCATATCCAACAACAACAACTTCATCCACACCAACCACATCTTCTGCCATGGTAATATCAATTTTACTTTGAGCTCCGATTGCAACCTCCTGAGACTTCATACCAATAAAAGAGAAAATAAGCACTTTGTCGCCATCGGCAATATCCAGCTTATATTCTCCACTCATGCCTGTAAGCGCACCGCGTGTCGTTCCTTTTACGACCACGGTAACTCCGGGAAGAGGAGTACCGGTGGCATCTTTAACAACTCCGGTAACCGACTTGACTGCAGCCATGACAGATTGTTCCGCAACAGCGTTTGGTTGAATGATGATCTGACGATCCATCACGGTATAACCTACGTTATAACCTGCAAACAAATTATTCAGGATCTTATCAATTTGCTGATTGGAAACATTGATATCTACCTTACGTTCTACATCAACAAGTTTGCTGTTGAACAGAAAGTAGAATTCACTTTTCTCTTCGATCACGCTTAACACTTCCTTAACCTTAACATCATTTAACTTAACGCTAAGATTCGTATTTTGCGAATAGGAATTTCCGGCAACTGCCTGAATAACTGAGAGGAGGAAGAGGTACATGGTTAGTCTCATAACCATGAATACTTTGGAGCCGGAGGCCAGGTAGCCCCTTGCTCTGTTTAAGAATAGATTTTTTTTCATACTTTAGATTTGATAACGGTTAATAAATTGGCAATATTTATTAATTAATTAGAGGAGAGATGGTTGCAACATTTCTTCTCTTTTTTTTTATTTCATAGTTTAATTTGTTTTATCGGGTTATTTTGTCTCTTTCCAAACAGCTTTACTGTTTGTTTGGCAAAGGTTTCGTCACCTTGTTTACTTCGTTCGGAAACCGTATAATTAATTGGTGCTGATAATGATAGCATTTTCAGAACCTGATCCAGACTTTCGTCTATGAATGTAGCAGTGTAAATATAATCAGAAATTTCCTTATCTTTTATCTCTATATCAACATTATACCAACGCTCCAGCTTTTCGACCACCAAATCCATGCGATCTTCGCGAAACATCAACTTTCCACTCTTCCATGCAATGTATTTTTGTAAATCAGTTTTTGTTTTAGAAACCTGTTGGATATCTTTTTTGAATAAGGCTAATTCGCCTGGTTCGAGTTCCTCAACAACGGTGCTGCTTGAATTTGCTATGGTAACCTTACCTTCAACCAGAACAACCTGTATTTCCTTATCTTCTGGATAGGCATTGCAATTAAATGTGGTACCCGAAACAATGACGTTCATATTTGCTGAACTAACCATAAATGGCCATTTAGCGTCTTTTTTAACTTCAAAATAGGCTTCTCCAATTAATTTGACAGCCCTGAATTTGTCGGAAAAAAGAACAGGGTAGCTAAGTTTACTCCCGGCATTCAACCACACTTTGGTTCCGTCGGGTAAAGTCAGGCTTGAGCGCATTCCCAACGACGTTTCAGCCGTATTATAAACAGTTGCAAATTGCTCTTCATGCTTTACATCCGAGTAATAATAGAACGCAAAAGCAATTAGTACGGGAAGCAAAAGAATAGCAGCTGTTCGTTGAAGCAGCAAAAAGAAATTAAATTTTTTTCTGGAAAACAGCTTGGAAGAAATCTTCTGAAAAGCTTTATGCTCATCTACTTTTTGCATTTTCTGATGCAGGCTAAAGATTTTCCAGAGTCTTTTCTGTTCTTCGTAATAGTGTTTGTTTGAACTACTCACGCCCAGCCATTTATCCAACAAGATTTGTTCCTCAGAACTTATTATTCCTGAAAAACAATTCACAAGCAACTGATCAATGTCCGGGCCTTTCATTCAAAAAATTAGAAAATTACATCTTATAGACGGCGAGGGGCTCCGAAACACGTATGCGATACACTGAAAATTTTTATATAAGATATTCGGCGAGTTCAAGCCTCAGTATTTTTAGCGCTTTGCTGATCTGAGTTTCAACTGTTCGTCCTGAAAGCTGAAGTTTTTCAGCGATTTCAGCAATTTTCAGATTTTCCATACGGCTGAGAATGAAGATTTCGCGGCAGCGGGGAGATAATTTACTGATGCCCTGCTGAATCAGTTCGTCCAATTCTGTTTTTGTCCACATTTCTTCCGGAAGTTCGACCAGTGAATAGTCGATCCCATGAACTTGATATTTATTTTTTACTTCCAGATTACGAAGATGATCGATGCAGCGATTTTTAACACATTGAATAAAATAGTTCCTGAAAGACCGTATTTCGAGTGTTTTCCGGTTTTCCCATAATTTCATGAAAACAGACTGTACGATATCTTCTGAAGCTGAAGTGTCTTTTATGATCTGATCGGAATACACCACCAGGCCCGAATAGTAGTATTTGAATACCATTTCAAACACACCCTGGCTGGAGTTTTTTAAATGCTCTAAAATGAGCTGGTCTGCTATAGATTCTGTATCGTTAATCCTCATTTTATGGAAGGACTAATCATATTAGTTAGTATAGAAAACGTGATTAGGGATTGTGAAGTTACAAATTTTAAAATTACAAATGTTAATAAATGTATTTTTAACACCTATTTCGTAAATTTCAAATATGGATTGCCAGAAAACAAACCACTTCCGCCAACAGCTTTAAAAAATCCGTAGAATTTGTTCTAAAACTTGAAGTGCGATCCGGATAAATTATTTCACCACCACCGTTTTTGTATTTACAAATTCGCGGATGCCAATCGCAGATAGTTCCCGGCCATATCCGCTTTCCTTCATTCCACCAAAAGGCAAACGGGGATTGGATTTCACAAAGTCGTTTACAAATACGCAACCAGCCTGAAGTCCTTTCTCTGCAAGGATCTTTCCTTTAACCACATCTGCTGTAAATATGCCGGCTCCCAAACCATAAACGGTATCGTTGGCAATCCGGATGGCTTCTTCTTCAGAATTTACCCTGAACAGAACCGCAACCGGGCCAAACAATTCTTCGTGATAGGCTGGCATTCCGGGAACAACATTTTCTAAAACGGTAGCCGGATAAAATGGTGCTTTACCTTCCGGGATAAACCCGCCAAGCAAAACAGTCGCTCCTAATTCAACACTCTTCACAACTTGCTGGTGCAGTTCGTTCCGCAAATCAGTTCGGGCCAGCGGGCCAAAAGTGGTATTCGGATCAAGCGGATCACCATATACCGCTTGACTCATCAACCTTACAAATTCAGCTTTAAACTGATCGTAAACCTTGTCAATAATGATGAATCGTTTCGCACCGATGCAACTTTGTCCGGCATTCAGCAAACGGCTGGTTACACACAGGCGGGAGGCGGTTTCAATGTCGGCATCTTCCAGAATCAGGTACGGATCGCTTCCACCCAGTTCCAGAACCGACTTTTTCAGGACTGATCCGGCCACCGATGCCACCGATTGGCCAGCCGGCGTGCTTCCGGTGAGAGAAACCGCTTTGATCAGCGGGTTTTCGATGACTGATTTTACTGCCTTGGAGCCAATCAGTAAAGTACGGAAAACATTCTCAGGAAATCCGGCTTTGCGAACCAGGTGCTCTATAGCCAGTGCACATCCGGATACATTGGACGCATGTTTCAGAACTCCGGTATTGCCAGCCATCAGCGCCGGAGCCAGAAACCGGAAAACCTGCCAGAACGGAAAATTCCAGGGCATCACTGCCAAAACAGTTCCAATGGGTTGATAAGAAATATAGGATTCAAGCGCCTCGGTCCGGATGGATTCATTTTTCAGGAAAGACTCCGCATTTTCAGCATAATAAGAACAGACCAAAGCACATTTTTCAATTTCTCCGATCGCCTCGCGTTTCACTTTTCCCATTTCTGACACCATCAAAAGTGCCAATTCATCTTTGTTTTCAAGCAATTTAGCCTGAAGGTTTTTCATGCAAACGGCGCGCTCTTCAAAACCCGTCAGTTTCCACAATTGAAATGCACGATCAACTTTGAAAATGATTTCCTCAACTTCCGTGGAGGAGTATTCCGGATATTCCCCAATAATTTGGCCGATAAATGGATTGATGGATTGCATGGTGTTTAAAGAGTTTTACTGGCTTCATCCCAATCCAAAAGTTTTTCCGGTTTTTTTCTGGTCTCATCAAACCGTTCCATAACCAGATTTTTGTGAGCTTCCGGAATATCATATACTTTCTGATCCCTTTTTTGCGCATAATCGAGCATGCTTTTTATGGCACTAATCAGGTCGACATCGCTCATCTGTTTAAGCTGCTCAATGATTATTGCTTTTTCTGCTTCTATATTCATGGTAATTCAAGCTTTTATAAAAATAGCTTATTCAAAAATACAAACAAAAACCGGCTATTCAAATAATATAAGTAATTTGTCAAACGACAAGAAAAGGACTTGTATCCCACCCTTCCTATTGAAACAAAAATAGGGATCCGGTTTCCCGAATCCCTATTTTTCTCTATTTTCTGAATCGTTTTATTCCGGAATTTCGATGACCAGTATTCTGGATTTCTGTATCGTTTTAATTTCGATAACGCTATCGATTTCTTCAATACACAATGCGTCACGATCCTTCAGAATTTTAGTTCCAATTTGTACTTCCCCTGAAATCACGAACAGGTAAACAACATTGTCAGCCTTTTTTTGATGATATGAGATTGGACTTCCTTCATCAAAAACTCCCAGCGAAAACCAGGCCTGCTGATGAATCCACAACGAATTGTCTGCTCCGTCGGGAGAAACCACAGTCCGCCATTTTCCCAGCATTTCTTCTTCCTCAAACGTTGCCTGCCCGTAACGGGGAACAACATTCTTCTTGTCCGGAAAAACCCAAATCTGGAAAAGGCTTAATTCGTTTGTTTTCGAATGATTAAACTCGGAATGCTGAATACCTGTTCCGGCCGACATCACCTGAACTTCGCCCGGCCGGATAACCGAACCATTGCCCATGCTGTCGCGGTGTTCCAGTTCGCCATCCAACACAATGGTGATGATTTCCATGTTATCATGCGGATGGGTTCCGAAACCCATTCCGGCCTGAATCGTGTCGTCATTCAGAACCCGGAGAGCACCAAAATGCATGCGGTCGGGATTATAATAACTTGCAAAACTGAACGAATGCCAGGTTTCGAGCCACCCGTGATCGGCATGACCCCGGCATCCTGCACGGTGAACGGTGAGTTTCATGTTTTCTGTTTGTGTAGATGATTCTGAAAGTATGGTCATTAGTGGTCAATCGATTGTCATTCATAGTCATTAGGTAACAACTGCATGCTAATCGTTTTACAATTAAATGACAAGCAAAGACTTAATGACAATTGAATGACTCAATATTATTCAGCAGCAACCAAAACAAAGTCGAGAGTGAATTCGTCGTTAATCACTTTATCTCCCAGGTTATCGAAGAAAGATTTTGAGCCGTAACGAACATTGAATTTACTGCGGTCGATGGCAAGAGTTCCGGTATATGTAGTGGTTTTTCCGGCTTTCACTGAAGTAGCAGTAAAACTTGCCGGATTGGTAATTCCTTTAATGGTCAAGTTTCCGGAAAAAGTATGGCTGTTTCCTTTGCTTTCCACCTTATTGATAGCTAATTCTGCCGTTGGAAAAGTTGCAACTTCGAAAAAATCCGGTGATTTTAAATGGCCAATCAGTTTGGCATTGTAACCTGCATCGGTCAGGTCTAAATCCACAATCGAGTTCATATCGATTACGACTTTTCCACTTGTAATTTTATCCTTATCGACGACCAGATTACCTTCTTTGATTGCGATGGTTCCGGTATGCTGACCGGTAACTTTTTTAGCAAGCCATTTGACTGAACTTTTTGCGGCGTCAACTTTTTGTGAACCTGCAAACACTGATGTTGATAACGAAATAGCCAATGCAAATATGGCCAATGATTTTAATGTCTTCATAACTGTTTAATTTTTAAATGTTTTTACAGTTACAAATATAGATGATGCCAAAGGGTGAAAAAATGGACAAAAAAAGGATTTAATGGTATTTTTTTCGGCTGTGTTCGCGAAACTCCTTCAAAGTTGTACCGGTATATTTCCTGAAAAACCTGCTGAAATAGGCCGGATCATCAAATCCAAGCTGAAAAGCGATCTCTTTTCCTGAAATGCCGCTTGAGTATAGTAATTTCTTCGTTTCATCGATCACCCGGTTTCGGATGAGCTCTCCGGCAGTAATTCCTGTCGTTCGTTTGGTGAGTTCATTCAAACAGGAAGGATTTATATTTAGCATTTCGGCATACGAAGAAACATTTTTCTCCTGAGCGAATTTTTCTTCGATCAACTGCTTAAACCGGATAATTGTGGCGTCGGGGGTAGCATCCGGCTCTTCTTTGACCCCTTGCGACTGTATATCAAAAATACGCCTTGATTCAAGCAGAAACAGGTGCAGCAAATTTAAAACGATATCCTGACTGTAATCATCAGGAGTTATCAGTTCAGTAAAAATCAATTCGGTGATATTCCTGAGTTTCTCCCGTTTTTCAGGGACAACGGTTATCAGGCTTTTAAAGTCAGCATTGTTGAAAAGCCGGTATTCCTTTAACGGAACATGGTTGGCTCGATTAAACCGGATGAAATCCTCGTTAAAAAGCAGGTACGTACCACTCACCGATTGGTCGATGTACATCCGGTGTTTCAGACCTGGCGGAACAAACAGAATTGTATCAGCCTTCAGACTGTATTCGACATATTCGGTAGCATGAATGGCTTCACCGGAATCGATCCAGAAAATGGAATAAAAATCATGAAGATGAGGCATGAGATTGTGCTCAATTTCCTCTTCATTAAAATCGGAGATCTTCCGGATGGTAAAGATCTTCTCACTGCCTTCATTGATTTGCTTCTGATTTTTCAAAGTCAAATTATTCAATCACACGAATTTCAATTGAAAGATCCATCGCCAGACGGTATGCCGCCGAAACTCCGCAATACTTTTCTTCTGAAAGTTTTACGGCTTTTTCGAGCTTGTCCATCGGCAGATCCTTTCCTTTAAACTGATAAATTACCTTCATCTTATGGTATCTCATTGGATGTTCTTCCGTCAAATCGCCTTCAACAATCACATTGAAGCCTTCCGGCTCAACCTTCATCTTTTTCAGCATCATAATCACATCAATACCTGTACATCCTGCCAGTGCTGTTAACATCAGCTTCTTTGGCCGAACTCCCAAATCATCACCACCACCCTCTTTGGATGCATCAACAACCAAATGATGCCCGTCCATATCACATTCGAAAGCTAAATTTTGTTTCCAGACCAGGTCAATTACATGTTTCATATCAATGATTTATAATATTGCAAATCGAATAATAGTTCTATTTTTACGTTTTAATTGCTGCAGCAAAACGTAACATCCATTTTTTTTCGATGTCGATTACGTTCTGATTGTTGTAAAAACTAATAACCAAACAAAACAACTCGATGAGAAGTTCAATTAAGAGACCGACCGATGACGAATGCGATCTTAGCGGATTTCATTTATTTAAGAAATTGAGTGAACATGAGATAGCCCAGCTCAATTACGACAAAACCTGTTCCTTGTATATCAAAGGAAGTATAATCTACAGGGAAGGTAGTCGTCTTACCGGTTTTTACTGCGTTACACGCGGCATATTAAAAATATTCAAAACAGGTATCGATGGTAAGGAACAGATTATCCGTTTTGCAAAAAAAGGTGACATCATCGCCTACCGTTCACTTTTAAGTCAGGAATTAGCCTGTACAACAGCTAAAGTCATTGAGGAAGCTGTTTTGTGTCACATCCCGTATCAGACTCTTTTATATCTGATTCAAAATAACTGGCAGTTTTCGCATCACATGTTGCAAATTGTATGCAAAGAACTGCGCGAGGCCAACGATTACATTACCGACATCGCTCAAAAAACTGTTCGGGAACGACTTGCTGAAGTGCTTCTGCTCCTGAAAGAAAATTTTGAACTGGATAATGCAAATACCCTGCAAATTTCGCTCACACGCGAAGAACTGGCCAATATGGTTGGCACCGCCACCGAAAGTGTAATCCGGCTGCTTTCTGAATTCAAACAAGATCAACTGATTGATTTACAGGGGAGAAAAATTAAATTTATCAATGTTCCCGGATTGACCAAAGTGGCTAATTTACTGTAATTCAGGAAAAAGACATTAATCAAAAGAAAAAGAGGTCGTTTCAATAGATGAAGCGACCTCTTTTGGTTTGGTAGGTTCACTCGCTTCTCCTGATATGCCTCCACTTTGTTCAAACGGCTCGTGCAGATTTGTATCTGCACCTCTGAATGCTGAACGATGAACCGGTATATTCGCTGTTAATTTGTAAATACAAATCCCATAATAAGGAGTGACTATTACAAATTAGAATTAGCAACTTGCAAGATTTTGCCTTAATCCAGTGTGGCTGGGGGTTTCATCACAAATAATAAAATGAAACACTACTGTTTTTTGATTCACAAAATTTTCATACGAAGCACTAAACCGCCACTTTTGACATACCTATCAGGCGCTTCTTTTATTTTAAATATTACTTTTCATTTAGGTAATCCCTAATTTGATCTACAACTTCTTTGTTAACTATTTTC
>CAILJH010000004.1 GCA_903834475.1 uncultured Prolixibacteraceae bacterium
ATTACTGTCTGTTATTGATTTCGAGAACAACTTCCTTAACGCTTCGCTGGAAGTTATTTCCCGTAATCAACAACAATGGATCATCAGCATTCTTTGAACCTATCATATTAAAAATTCGCATTTACTAATTGAATTTTGGGATGATTTATGTCTGTACGCATTCGACTCAAGTCTGTTCTTGAGGAAGAAAGGATAAAAAATGTTTGTTTAGAATTTCAAATTCCTGAGATATTCAGCACTCGATTTCAGGCATTCGACACCATTCTTTTCTCCATCTTTTTCGACAATATAGTGTCTGATACCCTGATCCCAGGCTTCACGGAAGATCGGGCGGAAATCGATAATTCCTGACCCCGGGCAGGCAAACGATTTTTCAGGAGTGGCATCCATATCTTTCACGTGCAGTATTTTTATCCGGTCCGGATATTTTTTCAGACATTCCAATGGATCGCCGCCGCCCTTTTTTACCCAGTAAATGTCGAGTTCGGTTTTCACGGTTTGAGGATCTGTGTTTTTCATCAGGATGTCAAATGGCAGTCCTTCGGTGGTTGCTTTTTCGAACTCCCAGTTGTGGTTGTGCCAGCAGAATTTGATGCCTCCTTTTTTGCAGGCTGCACCCAATTTATTCAGGCTGTCGGCTGCTGTTTTGGCTTCGTCGGCAGAGATTTTTTTGGCATCAGAAAGCCATGGCCAGTAACAAACCCAATATTCTTTGCCGGTTTCAATAGCCTCTGCAATTTTTTTATCGGTATCTTTCAGCATATCGGCCATCGAAGAACCTCCAG
Organism: uncultured Prolixibacteraceae bacterium; assembly: GCA_903834475.1. GTDB lineage: Bacteria > Bacteroidota > Bacteroidia > Bacteroidales > Prolixibacteraceae > Aquipluma. The sequence continues at coordinate 786 of CAILJH010000004.1, forward strand.
CAAATGGATTAATGCCGAGTGATTTGCAGACTGACTTAAACTCCGAGGCAGAATTTCCCAGATAGTCACCAAATTCCATTTCAGTATAGCCTTGTTTGGCCAGTTTTTCCAGAGTTCCTTTCCAGTCTTCTTTCATGAAATTATCCACAATTCCGGAAATGAAACCAATCTTTTCCAGTTGTATTTGTTTTCTTTCAGCAGACCAGACCTGAATACCAGCGGATAAACCTATGGCTGAAAGACCTATTGTGGAGATAAATTGACGGCGGTTGGTATTCATTTTGATTTGTTTTTTGGAATTGTTAATATGGGTAGAGACGCACGGCCGTGCGCCTCTACAAAATGAATCTGGAAATTATTTTTACGAAATTTTAGGCAGCGCCCATGGTTTCCGGTATTCTGGAACAATGTATTGATTGGCTTTTTCGGAATTTGAGAAACGGCCTTTGGACTCGTCCCAGAGCAAAAGGTTTTCGCCTGAACGAACTGCTATGTTTGCGCAGTGGGCAGTAACAGCAACAGCACGACCGATTTCAGGAGTGCAAACTGGTTTTTGCCGCGACTTGAGGCAGTCGATAAAATTCCGGGCATGTTCCTGATGGTTTTCTCCGCCTTTGTTCGATTCTTCGGCTTCAATTTTGGCTTTTTTCACCTCATCATCCCATTGTGGAATTATTTTGTAACCACCCCGGTCGGCAACTATGGTTCCCAGATCACCAATAAATTCAATTCCATAGGATTTATTCCATGGACCGTTTTGAATACCGGCGGTGTGTTGCCAGGTAACCTGATAATCTCCGAACTCGAAAATCACCGACATGGTGTCATAGGTTTCGTGGTTATGGTCAGAAAACGAGAGATTGGCTCCTGTGGCAAGAATCTTTTCGGGTGGAGTGGTGATGTCTTTTGCCCAAAGCGCCATGTCAATCAGATGAACTCCCCAATCGGTGACCAGTCCACCGCCATAATTCCAGAACATTCGCCACGAACCATGAAAACGGGTTGAATTAAAACTTCGTGAAGGAGCTGGTCCAAGCCACATTTCAAAATCAACTCCTGCAGGAACTGCTGTGTCAGCGGTAACTGGCTGACCGATTCCATAATTGAAATTTCCCCAGATGTTGGTTTTGCGCAGTTTCCCAATTCTTCCGGCCTTAATCATTTGGTTGATTTTATTCCAATGGGCACCGCTGCGTTGTTGCTGGCCCACCTGAACCACACGGTTATAATGATTGGCTGCTTTTACCATCAGGTTACATTCTTCGATACTGTTGGCCATTGGTTTTTCAACGTAAACGTCAAGTCCCGCCTCGCAGGCATTGACCATCGGCAGACAATGCCAGTGGTCTGGTGTCCCAATAACCACTGCATGCAAATCTTTATTTTCGAGAAGTTTCCTGAAGTCGCCATACAATTTGGGTGTCTGCTTGTAGGTTTTCTGTATTTCGGCGGCCCGCTCGTTCAAAATATTTTGGTCGATGTCGCACAATCCAATGCAGTTAACTCCCGGAATATTCAGGTGATTCTTCAAATCGCCAAATCCCATGTTTTTGCAGCCAATAAGCGCAATATTAATTTGGTCGCTCGGAGCAACCATTTTTTGTGCAGCCTGAAGTCCGGCAGGGATGCTGCTTAAAATTCCGAGTCCTGCAGTTGCAGTCAACGAATTCTGGATAAATGATCTTCGGTTAGTCGTCATTGTTTTTTAAGTTAGTTGGTTAAAATAACTACCTTAAAGATACAATGAAATTTAAGATCGAACGATCTTAAGGGCAAAAACTATGTAACGATTATCCGTCAATCAGATTTCAACCCCTTCCGTTGATTTTTCAAGTTCGGCAGCTTGCTGTAAAAATTGGTCCACAGTTAATTCCTTGAAGTAGATAAGCCCGTGGGTTGCCCGGACCAGTGGCCTTTCGTGCTGATAAAAGAAGTTCTTGCCTAACAATAATTGGATTTGTTTCAGTTGTTCAACCCAAACTCGTTGCGTGAGTTCGCTGAATTTTCCATCGAGCTGATAACTTGGGAACGAAGCATTGACCTGACTCAGATAGCAATCGGTAAACGATGAATCCAATATTGCCAGTGCATTGAGTGAAACAGGAGCAATGACTTCGGTATCGGCAGGATGATAACGGAACCAAACATTGCGGTAGCCAATTACGCGGAGTTTCGAAAGATCTTCCTCTTTTTTCCATTCCTTAACTGCAGCTGCAATGACTTTCAGAACTTTATAATGCGTATCCGGACCGCTTCCTTCCGGATCCATGGCCAGGCTGATTACGGTAGGTTTATATTTTCTGAATTCTTCCAGAACGGGCAGAATATCCCGTTGTTCATCAGGATTTTCGGTAAACGTATCGCCCTGGTAAAACCCGAGCCGAAGGTGATGAACATTTTTTACAGGAACGCCGAAATGAGCCCAAACCAGTTCTTCTTCCATCTCGCGGATCATTCCTTTCAGTTTCTGGATTTTGGGTGGATTTTTACTTCCGTCATAGCTGTTTCCGAGATTATCCAGGACCTCGGTTATTGTTGAAATCAGTTGTGCAAGATCTTTGATTTCCCATATTTCAACGATTGCACGAACCACCCGGTGGCAGACTCCGCGGCGTTTTTCGGCAGTATCATTGGCCGCAACACTATCAAGATAATGGTAAATATCTTTGTCCCACTTTAGTTTATAACCTTCCTCGAAGAAATCAGGAAAATTGATCATTTCGATTTTGTTTTCGCTGATCAGGTTAAGCGTTTCGGAGAGCAAATCAATTACATACTGATTAATTACAGCCGTAAATCCTGAAGTCAGTACCGAAAAATGAAATTCGTTGCTTGCATCGCGCAACTGCCGGTTGGTATGCGGCATTATGCCGAGCATAATGTCATCGTGATGTGGACCCGTGTGGTAAAATACCTGGTTTGATTCGCGTTCCATTCCCTTTTTGAACTTTGCTGTAATGGAATCGATCACCGATTGTACAGTTGTCACATTCAGGTTAGGAATCAAACGACAATACCGGTCAGATTTTAGGTCTTCCAGGCTTATTCGGTGGCCGAATTTGTTGATTTTAGGACACAAATCGATTACCGCTCGTTCAGTTTTTTGGTGTGTCCATTCACCGGTCTGGTAAAATTTATCCACGCTATCGGTCAGTTTTACCGCGGCACCATTGGTCAGGTAAAACCGGCTATTCGCCAATTTCTGCAAACAACTTGCTGGGTATTGATTCGATGCTTCATTTTCGAGTGCATCTTTAATTACATCTGCCTTGGCTTCCCCTGCAGCAAAAATAATAGCCAGAACATCACGATTATAGGTTATAGTTTCCAACCCAACTGTGATCACCAACCGGTTTCGGGAAACTTCAATTCCTCCCAGATCGCCTGCAGATACAGCTTGAGTTTCGAAATTGGTAGCGGTAAGCCGGGTAGTGGAAAAATGGTCGGATCCCCTGGTGTTAAAAGCGATATGTCCATCCGGCCCAATACTGGCAAGGAAAAATCCAATGCCGCCTTTTTCCCTGATTTTTTGCTCAAACTCCGAACACCAATTGTCGATACAAAAAATTGATTTTTGTTGCAGAAGTTCAAGTGGAGTTTTGGCATCGCGGTAACGAAGCGACAAATTAATCCTTAAATCAGGGAATACTTCGGTATAAGTTTTCCCTTCGGCAAGCAGAATCTGATCAGAATTAATCAGCAGTGACTTGTTATGGTCAAGTCCAAATCCTTTGATGTAGTAGTGCTCAACATAATTGCAAAAACTGTTGTGCTGTTTCGATGAAATCGGGTAAAATTCGTCCATCTGAACGAATTGGAGTCTTCGTAAATCCGGCTTTTTTATTCCTGAAAGTCCATATGCACATAAGAGATCCTGACCTTTTTTAGTATTCCAGTTTTCAAGAAAGAAATGAGTGTATTTGATGAAATACTCAGAGGTTTTTCCAGTTGGAAGACTAATTAATCCGTTGGGATTTTGCGAAGCCCATTCCAGAAAACGTAATGATGCGAGCATTCCGAGTTTTGGAAAATTCGCTACAGTTATATAGGGTATATTTGTGCTAATCCGATCAATTCCTGCTTGTTGCAGAAAGACCTTTTCAACTTGACTGTACTGGATATTCTGCATGGATATTTGTTTTGATTGAATTTGTAGATTTTGAAAACCAACCTGTTTTTACAGGTAAAGTGGCTCAAATTTAATTATAATCTGCAAGGCCACGAACGTTTATTTTATAAAAAAAGTGAAAAGCGGTGGAATTCCACCGCTTTTCACTAAACAAACAACTAAAATTACCTTACAAACTTTGCTTTTCACAAAAAACCAATCAACTTAGGTAAGTTCAAAAATATTAATTCCGCAAAGTCAAATACGGATACGGTATAGATTGTATCATTGTTTCATTAATAGGAATAAATTAATATTAAATGGCAGAACTAATAAAAAGAATATTCTTTCAAAGTGGAATAAATATCATGAAATAAAGCCTAATAGCAAGGTTTTGAAGCAGTCGAAAAATAAAAATCCGACAAAACTAAATTTATTTGACCTTGTATCAGAAAATTATTATCTTGCTCAGTATTAGTTCAGACCTAATTTGGCATTCCCAGTGCCATAATTTGTTGAGCTGTTGTAGTGATTCGTAATATTTAGATTGAAAAGTTTTTAAGGCAAAACAAGTGTATAGGCGAAATTATACATACTAAATTAGTGTGTAATTGAGAATTTTGTTTAACAAAAGTATTGCAGTTATAATTTATTTCTAAGGGAAAGTGATCTATGGAAGAGGGTAAATTGACGTATGAAGAAATGGAAAGGAGGGTTTTGGAATTGGAGGGATTACTCGACAAAAGGAACACTTCATCATCTACTGAAATTACATTATTGAACAATGAAGAATATAAAAACATCATTGAACTTTCATCCGATGCAACCCTGATCGCCAACATTAATGGAAAAATTATCAGCTGGAACAAAGCCTTAGTGAATATTACTGGGATCAATCAACCTGATGCAATTGGCGATTACCTTTGGAATTTACATTATCAATTTGCCGTAAAAGAGGCAAGGACTCCTGATTTAAAAGAAAAATTAAAAAATAGAATATCACGCTTAATAAAAGAATCAGTAAGTGGCGGTAAAGAAACCTATGAGCAGGAAATTGTCTGTGTAGACGGTGAGAAAAAAACTGTGAGGTTTTCATCTACCGTTTTAGATTCTGGAAAGAATAAATTGTTCATCTCATCATTACGAGACATTACAGAAGATAAGAATTCTGAAATTGAAGTTATCCGGAAAAACGATGCCATATTAAAACTCAATCAATTTTCTATTGAACTTTCAAAAATATCGTCAGAAGACGACCTTGAAACTTTCATTACGAGGCAGATAAAAGATCTTACCGGTGCACTGGGAGTTACCTTTTCAGAATATAATCCTAAAAACAAAACATTGACTCCAAGACACATTGAGATGGAGTCAGAATTACTCGATAGAATAATAATTAAGGTTGGCAAACAAGTGCAAAACATACACTTTGTTGTCAATGATTTTATGTATCATGGTATTACAAAAGGTAGTATCGATAAATACCGTACGCTTACTGATGCTACTTTTGGAACAGTAACTCCTAAAGTGGAATCCTTGGTTCAATCAATCCTTAAAGCCGATCGCTATTTAGGATTGTCTTATGTGGTTGAAAATAAGCTGTATGGATCATCTTTGATTGCATTGAGCAGTGATCAGCCTGATCCGCAAATGGAAATATTGGAAAATTTTGTTAGGTTGGCCGCAGTATCTTTGAGACGAAAGCGGGCCGAAGAAACTGCAAGAATTAGCGAAGAACGTTTACGCACCGTTACTGATAATGCCGCAGATGTTATTATCGAATTGGATAGGCAGGGAACTATTTTAAATACAAGTCGTTTATTTCCAGGGAATAAAATAGAAGATGTAGTTGGCAAAAATTTCTGCGATTGGGCTGCACCTGAGTACCAAACTGTTATGAAGAAGTCTCTGGAAAGTGTTTTTGCCAAAGCTATTCCTCAATCATTTCAATCTCGTGCCCTTGGCTTCAACAACGAAATATGCTGGTATTCTTCCAGACTTTCGCCGGTAAAAGTCGGTGACAAGGTAGTAAATGCTATTTTGATCATGAGTGATATCACTGAACAAAGGAATACAGAAGAAGCACTGCGTGAGAGTGAAGAAAACTACAAGGTTATTACTCAGTCTTCATTAGACATCATTTTCACCTTTGATAAATTCGGAAAACTACTCTTCTTCAACAAAAGTGTGGAAAAGATTCTTGGTTATAAAGTGGATGAAATAACAGGAAGAATGTTTGCGGAATTTCTACCTGCGGAGGAGGTTTCCGATAGTCTTTCTCAACTGAAAAATATTTTTGAGAACCAGAAAGTTTTCAATATCAATACAAAAATCTATCATAAAAATGGATATCTCATAGATGTTGAAGTAATCGGGCAATTAGTAAAGTTGAAAGGTGAATTTGTCGGGCAGGGAACAATCAGGGATATTACCAAAAAGAAGCGTGCAGAGGAAGATTTAAAGAACAGTCATAATAGATATGAAGCTTTATTGGGTGCGAATCCTGATATGATGTTTGTTTTTAATTCCAATTGTAAAATAGTTGATTTTCATTCCGAGTCGCACGATCAATTGCAAATTAAACCAGAAGACTTCCTTGGTAAACTTATCGAGGATATACTGCCGCATGAAGTTGTAGTTATTACCCGTCAAAAAGTCGCACAAGTGCTGGCAACCGGTAAGGCTGATTATTCAACTTATGAAATGCAGATTGGGAAAACATTAAAATATTTTGAATCGAGATATGTTCCATGCGGTAATAGCGAAGTTTTATCAATTGTTCGCGATATTACTGAACGAAGACTGTCAGAAATTGAGTTGCAGTTAACCAAAGAAAGTTATCTGGACATTTTCAATTCGGTGTCGGAAGCGATTTATGTATTGGACGAATCAGGAAATTTTATTGACGTAAACGAGGGTGCTGAAAAAATGTATCAGTGTTCCAAAAATGATCTGATCGGAAAATCACAGTTGGCGGTTTCTGCTCCGGGACTCAATAATTTTGAAGAAATTCAAATTATGATGAATGATGTCACTGTAACCGGAAATACGGCATTTTTTGATTTTTGGGCCGAACGGAAAAACGGAGAAATCTTTCCAAGTGAAGTGATTGTAAACAGAGGAAAATATTTTGACAAAGTCGTATTAATTGTCACTGCCCGAGACAATACCGAAAAGAAGGAAGCTGAAGAGCTTATGAAATATAAGAACGAAGAACTGTTAAATCTCAATGCTGAGAAAGATAAATTCTTCTCTATTGTGGCTCATGATCTTCGTAGTCCATTTAATAGTTTTATGGGACTGACACAAGTAATGTCAGAAGATCTGCAAAACTTATCGATGGCTCAAATACAAAATATCGCATTAAGCATGAGTAAATCAGCCACTAACCTCTATGCTTTACTCGAAAATCTGTTGGCTTGGTCACGTCTTCAAAGTGGTATGACGAGCTTCGATCCGAAATCCTTCATTTTGATGGCGAAAGTTTCAGAAGGAATCGAATTGGTTCTCGAAATGGCCCACAGAAAAGGAATTGAAACTGAACTTGATTTTCAGGACGATTTAATGGTTTTTGCAGATCAGAACATGGTTGAATCGATTATTCGAAATGTCGCATTGAATGCTGTAAAATTTACGCCTAAAGGAGGTAAAATCACTATTTCGGCAAAGTTACTTGGTCGGAATACTGTTGAAATATCAGTCCGGGATACCGGAATCGGAATGAATAAAGAGATCCTTGATAAGCTTTTTTCCATCGATCAGAATTCCAGTCGTGTTGGTACTGAAGGAGAACCAAGTACAGGGCTGGGATTACTTTTGTCAAAGGATTTCATTAATAAACACGGTGGAAAGATTTGGGCCGAAAGTGAAGAAGGGAAAGGAAGTGTATTCTATTTTACCATTCCATGCTTTGACTTCAGAAAGCAGGAGAATTTCTCATTGTACAGCCAGAATTAGAGTTGGTTCAATGATCCTTCTTACAATTCCTAAAACCATTTCCTCCGTTTGAAATAGAAGACCAATACAGAAGAAATCAGCAGCATTACCATCCACAAATACAAATAGCCATACTTAAAGTGTAACTCCGGAATGTTTTCGAAATTAGTTCCGTAAACACCTGCTACAAATGTAAGTGGAATAAAAAATGCTGAGAAGATAGTGAGGACCTTCATGATTTCGTTGGCCTTGCTGTCGAGACTCGCATGGTAAATATTCATCTGGTCGTTCAGCATCATCTGGTAAATCTCAATACTTTCCGTGGCCTGTACGATCAGGTCGTTCAGATCACGATAGTACTTCAGGTTATCGTCTGCAATGAAACCCGATTCGTTTTCAATCAGATGGTGCACAATTTCCTTGACTGGCCGGATGTTTTTCCTTAAAAAATTTATTTCAGTTTTATGATTATATATTTCCTTAATCAGCCCTTTTTGATTGGGCAGGAAAATCCTCGATTCCATTTTTTCAATAATATTACCAAGAAGTTCAATATTCATCAGATAATTGTCGACGATGGTGTCGAGCAAAAGGTAAGTCAGGTAATCGGCTCTTTTCCGTCTGACCCGGCCGGTGCCTTTGCGAATGCGTTCGCGGATGGCATCAAAGTAACCACCTTCATTTTCCTGAAGGGTGATGAGGTAATTTTCATCCAAAATCATTGAAATCTGATTCGAACTCAACTCAGAGGTTTTTTCATTGTAATCCAGCATTTTCAGGATTACAATCAACAACTTGTCGGTTTCAGCGATTTTAGGCCGTTGATCAGTATTGAGCATATCTTCGAGCAAAATCCCATGTATACCGAACAATTCGCCTAATTTCTGAATCATTTCTGCCTCATGCAAGCCATAGGCACTTATCCAGCTTACCGTATTCTCCAAGATGAAAGGCATGCAATCCTCCAGTTTTTCAGGCTCATTTTCAATTAGTTTTTCGCTGTTAAAATTGATCAACCGGATGATTGGTTTTTCAATTTTTTTTGTTCCTAAGTGAATAAGCGAACCCGGTATTCCTCCGGATGCCTTTTTGCGGTCGTTTAGAAATCGTGCCATTTATGTAGTTTAATAGAACAAATATAACAGAGCTTTGGGCTTATTTTCAATTCTGATCTTATTCCGCATTATCTTTTTTTCGGCCATACCTGTCGGGCACAAAGGTCTGATCTGAAATAGGCGGTCTTACATAGGCCGGGAATTCTTTTCGGGGAGGCAGAATTATTGGCTCTGATTCCAGTGGTTTATAGCTTATCATACTCAACAGGTGACTGATACAATTTAGCCTGGCCAGTTTTTTGTTGTCAGCCGGAACCACATACCACGGAGAGAGTTTCGTGTCGGTATGTTTAAACATTTCATCTTTGGCTTTGGAATATTCCACCCATTTTTCACGCGAGATAATGTCCATCGGGCTTATTTTCCAGGTTTTTGTCGGGTCATTTATTCTTTCCTGAAAGCGAATTTCCTGTTCTTCGTCCGAGACAGAGAACCAGTATTTGATCAGGATGATTCCGGAACGAATTAACATCTGCTCAAATTCGGGGCAGCTTCTGAAGAACTCTTCGTACTGTTCTGCAGTGCAAAATCCCATAACATGTTCAACTCCGGCGCGGTTATACCAGCTACGGTCGAACAAAACGATTTCGCCGCCAGCCGGCAGAACATCTACATAACGTTGAAAATACCACTGTGACTTCTCTTTATCGGTTGGTGTTCCGAGTGCCGCAATCCGGCAAATACGCGGATTGAGAGGACCGCTGATCCGCTTAATTACGCCGCCTTTTCCGGCAGCATCGCGGCCTTCAAACAAAACAACTACCTTTAATTGTTTGTATTTTACCCATTCCTGAAGGTGGATCAGTTCAACTTCCAGTTTGCGTAGTTCTTTATTGTATTTTTTTTTACTGATGAGCCGGTGATCTTTTTTCTCAGGTTCAACATGATTTGGGCTTTTGCCATCATGTTTCGAATGGTGTTTTTCTGAATCTTTAGTCATTGGATCGAATTTTAGAATCCGGAATAAAATGTTTTGAAAATTACGAAACATCCGGCATTTAATCAACAGATTTTTTACCGGTGTTTAGGGATTCCATCTCTTATAAAAAGATGGCATCCTTAAACAATGGCAGAACACTTTCCCCCATTAATGGTTACATTTGCAGCCTAATTTGAATTGATTTTGGAGCGGAAGGATTTTAGAGGCTTGTTCAGAAAGCATAATCTGACCAGCGGATTGTGCCGGTTGTTGAATACCCCGGGTGAAAAGGTTCACCTGCAGGGACTTGTTGGCTCATCGCGAAGCATTCTCACATGTCTTCTTTCCGAAGAAATACAAAAATCATTTGTTATTTGCATGAACGACAAGGAAGAAGCTGCCTATTTTTACGATGATCTGAATACGCTGGCTCCGGAAGTTCCAGTCCTGTTTTTTCCTTCCTCCTACAAACGTTCGGTGCATTACGAAGCCATTGAGCAGGAAAATATCATTTTAAGGACCGAGGTGCTTAACCGCCTTAATGCCGAAAATCAACTGCTTATTGTAACTTACCCTGAAGCTTTGGTCGAAAAGGTGATTTCGGGTGAAGGATTGGCACTGCATACGTTTCGGGTTTCGAAAGGCGATAAACTATCCATCGAATTTGTGAACGAAGTGCTGTTCGAATACGGTTTCGAACGGGTTGATTTTGTTTACGAACCTGGTCAGTATTCCATTCGCGGAAGTATCGTTGATGTTTATTCTTTTTCGAGCGAAGATCCATACCGCCTCGACTTTTTTGGAGACGAGGTAGATACCATCCGAAGTTTTAACCTCGACAACCAGATTTCGAAAGAAGCCCTGACCCAGATCAGTATCATTCCAAACATTCAGCAGGATCTGAAAGGTGAAGAGCGCATCAGCTTTTTGGATTTTGTTCCTGATGACACTTTGTTTTTTCTAAATGATATCCAGCTGATTACCGATCAGATGGAGCATAATTTCAGTCAGACTATTGATAAGGCTGAAAATGAAGAGGAACGGAAAATATGGTTTGCCAAACTGCTTTCAGGAAAAACCTTTTCAAAAGAAATTGAGCGTTTTACCTGTGCCGAATTTGGTCAAAAATCGTTTTTTAAAAAATGTAAAATCGTAGCATTTCATACCAGCCACCAACCTGTTTTCAAGAAAAATTTTGATTTGCTGGCCGAAAATCTGATCAATCATCAGACTGACGGTTTTACCAATTATATTTTATCCACCAACGTATCCCAAACCGATCGGCTAAAAGCCATTTTCGACGACAAAGGACTGAAAGTTGATTTCCGCCCTGTGAATTTTACTTTGCAGGAAGGATTTATCGATCACGACCGGAAGATTTGCTGTTATACCGATCACCAGATTTTCGAACGATATCACCGCTTCGAAATCAAGACACGAAAGGCCGAACGCGACAGCATCACCTTTAAAGAGCTGAACAAACTGCACCAGGGCGATTGGGTCGTGCATGTTGATCATGGTATCGGAAAATTTATGGGGCTGGTAAAAACTGAGGTAGATGGCAAACTTCAGGAAGCCATCCGCTTGAGTTATAAAGATAATGACGTGTTGCTGGTGAGCATTCACAACCTGCACCGCATTTCGAAATACAAAGGCAAAGATGGCACCGAGCCGAATATCAGCAAACTGGGTAGTGGTGCCTGGCAGAAGATGAAGGATCGGACCAAACTGAAGGTAAAAGACATCGCGAAAGAGCTGATCGAGTTGTATGCGCAGCGGCTTCAGGAACGGGGATTTGCCTTTTCTCCCGATTCGTACCTTCAGACCGAACTGGAAGCTTCGTTTATATACGAGGATACCCCGGATCAGGTGAAATCGACCATCGCGGTGAAGGAAGATATGGAAAAGGAAATTCCGATGGACCGGCTGGTTTGCGGCGATGTGGGTTTCGGAAAAACCGAAATTGCCATCCGTGCTGCGTTTAAAGCGGTGGCCGACAGCAAACAGGTGGCAGTTCTGGTTCCAACTACTCTGTTGGCACTTCAGCATTTTAAAACATTTACTGATCGTCTGGCCGATTTTCCGGCGAGGGTCGAATACATCAGCCGCTTGCGAAAAGCTGCCGATGTGAAGCAGGTTTTGGACGATACCAAAGCCGGAAAAGTCGATATCCTGATTGGCACGCACAAACTGGTCGGGAAACAAGTCATTTTTAAAGATCTCGGACTTTTAATAGTGGACGAGGAGCAGAAATTCGGCGTTTCGGTCAAGGAAAAACTGAAACAAATGAAGGTGAATGTGGATACGCTCACGCTGACTGCCACGCCAATTCCGCGTACCCTGCAATTTTCGATGATGGGTGCCCGCGACTTGTCGATTATTCAGACACCACCACCCAATCGTTATCCGATCTCTACCGAATTGCATGGATTCAATGTGGATATTATCCGTGAAGCGATTCAGTATGAGCTGGCCCGCGATGGTCAGGTGTTTTTTATTCACAACCGCGTGTCGAATATATACGAAGTGGAAACGCAGATTAAAAAGATTGTGCCTGAAGCCCGCACGATAGTTGGTCACGGACAAATGGATGGCGAAAAGCTCGAAAAACTGATGATGGATTTCATCAACGGCGAATTCGATGTGCTGATTGCAACCACCATTATTGAATCGGGACTCGACATTCCGAATGCAAATACCATCATCATCAATCATGCAGAAAATTTTGGATTGAGCGATCTGCACCAGTTGCGCGGAAGGGTTGGCCGTTCCAATAAAAAAGCTTTCTGTTACTTGCTCGCACCGCCGCTTTCGACAGTCACACCCGAAGCGAGCCGCCGCCTGCGCGCCATCGAAGAATTTTCGGAGCTTGGAAGTGGTTTCAATATTGCCATGCAGGATTTGGACATCCGTGGTGCCGGAAACCTGTTGGGTGCCGAACAGAGCGGATTTATTGCCGACATTGGTTTTGAAACCTATCACCGTATCCTGAACGAAGCCATTCAGGAATTGAAACAAACCGATTTTAAAGAGCTCTTTCAGGATGAGAAAGAAGATTCGTCAAATGCATTCCTGAAGGTGAAATTTGGTAGCGACTGCCAGATTGATACCGATTTGCAATTGCTGTTTCCGGATAGTTATATCCAAAGTACTTCGGAACGAATGTTACTATACCGGGAGTTGGACAACCTGGAAAGTGAAGAATCATTGTTACAGTTCGAAGCAGGACTGGCCGACCGGTTTGGAAAATTACCGAAAGAAAGCATTGAACTGGTTGAAGTAGTTCGACTGCGTTGGGTGGCTATTCTACTCGGAATGGAAAAAGTTATCCTGAAAAATCACAAGATGGTTTGCCACTTTATTTCCGATCCGCAATCGGTATTCTACCAGTCTCCTGCATTTAGCCAGATACTTCGTTACGTGCAAACCCACCACCAAACCTGCCGGATGAAAGAAGGCAACAACCGGCTGTCGCTCACCTTCGAAAAGGTTAAAAGTGTAAAAAGGGCGAAAGAGGTGTTGGAAGGAGTGGGAGCGGAATAGCGAATTCGGTTCCCAATCCTGTCAGTTTTCCAAAACCTGACAGGATTGAAAATAACTATCTGAACCCAAAGATAAACGGGAAAAGGAAGGTTACTACAACGGCCCATATTCCATAAATGGGTAAAAACCGGACAATTACCTTTTCGACATCCGACAAATCACTTTTTTTCGTGGCTGATTTTAATATGCGATTGGCAACCAAAATCAGATTCGTCAATATCAGAAGGTTGGCGCCGAGAACAGCCAAACGATTTGGAGTAATTCCCCATTCCGAAATCCGGAAAAGAATAGCCGAAAGTGCAATTCCGTTGACAAGGATGGTCACTGCAGATAAAGCCAGAAGTACCAAAATGCTTGTCCTGTTCTTTATTTCTCTGGAAGATTCAGCAACCGAGAACAGAATCAGAGCCAATACACCAATCAAAAGAAAATTGAAAATCATCAGGAAATCACGGTCGTTGTATGGATCTTTCCCGGAGAAAAGAATGGCAAATAAATAGAAAACAAGAGTGATCAATACAAGCGGTGTAAAGAGTTTGGCAATGATTGGAGAAACTTTGCCGACCAGTTGCGGGTTGGTTTGAACGAGATAAGTTCCAACAATAGGGGCGGCGGCCAGGCCGAAAACGGCCACGTATTCGCGATAAATCCTCGATATGTCTGAACCGATGAGCGTAAAAAGTCCGATGGTGATTCCGGTCAGAATGGCTCCTGCAATCAGAATTATGGCGGTTATTACGGCCAGATCGCCGTTGTATTTTAGAAAATCGATTCTCCTGGAATAGTCCTCATGGTTTTTGCCGAGGAACGAAAATCCAAGAACGAGCCACAATATGAAGGCCAGATGGATGCACGACAAAATCAAAGTGTTGCTGTTTTGACTCCCTGGTAAAAAGTTGATAAAGACCAGACCGGACATCATGATCAAGGCGATGATCAGAATTCGAGACCACTGCATTTGTTGCTTCCAGATGAACCAGGCACACAGGAAAGGGAGAAAGATGAATCCTGCGTTTCGCATATAAAATTGCTCCGGATCGAAATTCAGAAATGCCGGGAGTTTGGCAATGATTCCGGCCAGAAGCGAAACCAGAATGATAAAACTCAGATCAGTGCGGCTTCCCCATGAGATTTCCTGGCTTTCAAAATTCAGCCGTTCGTTCCAGCAATCAGCCAGTTTGTCTCCGGCAAGTTCAGGATAGAGTTGGTTGAATTCGAGTTTAAAACGCAGTTTATTTTCGCGGTACAGCCTTTCGAGTTGCCTTGGGTTGTCGGTATTTTTGAGAATTTCGTCTTTCATCATGAAAAGTTTAGAAGATTATATCAGGCACTAATGTTCCATTTTTTCTTTTCAATTTCAGTAAATTGAAACCCTGATTGAAAAACGAAAGAAGTTCGGTTTATGTTATTCCTTCCCGGTATTTTTGGGTTTTTTTTTCTTCAGGAAATGGCTGATAATAAATAGAATCCCGACAATAATAAAAGGCAGATTTATCACCAGAACAACTCCAATACTGGCGCCAACGGAGAAATGGTTTCGGTTATGGTTGAGCAAAAAGATAAACGGGCTTAATCCTACGCCTATGATCGTGAAAATAATACCGCCGACCAATTCCCATTTCCAGGCAACGATCAGAAAGGCCAGTAAAACAAAAGACGGAATAAGGTGCATCATAAAAGCACCAATTTGCTCCCAAAGAGATAGGCCCGGGGCAAATGAGTCGAGTGCGAACATGCTGACGAAAAGAATTGCCAGAATACAGATTATCCTTGGCAACCAATGAATAAGTTTGATGGATGCTGTCATGGTGAATCATTTTTTTGCCCTACTCATCTGGCTTTTCGGAAGCGCCCCGTTTTTATGTGGTTCTGGTCTCCACTTGATTTCAACTTTTAGTTTACAAACGACTTACGTGAAACCTGAAGTTATGGTTCTGTTTAACTCAGTTGGTTCATCCGTTGAAAAGCTTTTTGTAGATCTTCGGCGCTTCCCTTTGCCATTAATTCGCTGAATCCAAAAGTCACTTCAGTTTTTCCTTCGGCTAATTGTTCGAAGATCGAACGAATAAAATCTCCAACAGGTGGAGCATAATCATGCAGACCTTTTCCGCCCAGATCGGTATTCAAGGCTGGTGGAATCAGCTCAATGACTTCAATGTTTTTTGATTTCAGGATTTGCCGGAGTGAAACCGTATAGGAATGAAGAAATGCCTTGGTTGCGCAATAAACCGGCATCTTGATCATCGGGACAAAGGCCAGTCCGGATGTTACATTGATAATTGTTTGGAGTGAATTCAGTTTCATGAACATGGAAGCCAGGTGAACTGGAGCTTCGATGTTAATGTCAATTTCGGCATGAGCCTTTTCCATGAAGTTGTCATCCGAAATATTCCCATGTTGTTGGATTCCGGCATTATTAACCAATACATTCAGGTCACTGTGATATTCTGAAATCCAGCGATAAAGTTCTTCCCTTTCAGCAGGAACCGATAAATCACACTTCCTGGAAATGACCGATGGAAACCTCTTGGATATTTCTTTCAAAAGTGCTTCACGCCTGCCGCAAATAATTACTGTGTTGTTTTCCAGAATGAATTTCTCAGTCAGCCCCAGACCAATTCCGGAAGCTCCGCCTGTTATTAAAATCTTATTGTTTGAAAGTTTCATTTTTATACATCTTAATTACCAATATTTAATTCGCCTTTTGGCTTCCAGCTGGTTTTTCTTGCCCGATTTGATGTATTTCTTTATCCAGTTGCCTTGCTTGTCATATTTGAAATACACTTCCTGTGTCAGATTTTTCTTCCCGTATTCATTCAGCCCGACTAAATAGTCAACCGAATAATGGTCAATGAGCCCACTGTTGTTGTAATAATAATACAAAATTGTTGTGAAACCGGTTGTCATATCTATCCGCTCAATCCGGATCAGTTTACCAGATTTATTGTAGAACATCGTACATTGTTCAGCACTGCCATTATCTCCGTTCGCATTGATAGTCTGGCGTGTAAAGGCAGTTAATTTGTTCTGCTTATATTCCACATTCTGTTCAACCAGAAAGATTTTCCGGGTACATTCTTTCGAATTAAATGCCCAGAAATTAACTTTTTCAATCTTGTTATCCGGACCGATAAAATTTTCATATTCGGTATAATTTCCCTGATTGCTGCTCGATTTATCCGTTGTTATTTCTCGTTCAATAAGGCGGTTGTCCGATTTGTCATGCTGGAACAAAGTTTCTTCCACAACTTTCCCTTTAAAGGTATTTGTTTGGCTGAACAATTTGGTGCGCTTTTTAAACTGGTAGGTGTATTTCCATCCTGAATAGGCTCCGGAATGATATGAATTTTTAAAAAGTTTCAGGAAATTGGCATCCTTGCCATACCTTTTTTCAACCACCTGTTCGATGTTCCCTTTATAATCAGGAACCTTCGGGAACAACTGACCGAAAGCAGACAGCGACAAAGTGAGTGATAAGCAGATGTATAGAATCTTCATGAAAAGTCAGATTTGAATATCTCAAAACCAAAGATAAAGTTTTACCGCGATAATTTCTGCAGTATTTCGATAGCTTTTTCAGCCTCGTCGAGTTTTACAAAGATATGGTCGTGGTAAAAGCCAGCAACCACATTGCAACTGATGCCTTCTTTTGACAGTTCTGTTGAGAAAGCAGCAGTCATGCCAACTGCTTCCAACGACGAAAATAAGTTTAAAGTAATCCAGGCTGCGGTAAAACTGTACTCCAGGTTTAAGCTGTCAGCTTTTTCTTTCCTGATAATGATTGTAGTTCCTTCCGTTTCCCTGAAAGTCATGATCAAATCAGCCGGATCAATATTGGTAATGTCTTCTAACGAGCAAAACACATACTTGCCCTCATGAAGTATGGGATTCAATGATTGAAGCAAGGTCTTCAGGTTGGTTTCTCCGGTCATATACTGATATCTAAATTTATCCTTTCAAAAAGAAAATTACTGCAGCAATCAAACCTGCAGAAACAACGATCCATCGCAGTAATTCAGGCTTCATTTTTCCGGCCAGTTTTCCGCCAATCAATCCACCGATCAACGAGCCAAATACCATGACTAAGGCAACCATCCAATCTACTTTTCCGGAAAAGGCAAAATAAATGGCCGCTGCCAGGTTGATTGCAAAACCGAGTGCCTGTTTCAGAAAATTCAGGCGGGTCATCGAATCGTCGGTCACAAAACCAAGAACTGCCATCAGGATAACACCCAGTCCGGCGCCAAAATAGCCACCATAAATCGATGCTAAAAAAACAAGCGAAAGCATAATCAGTGGATTGTGATGTTCGGTATGCGCATGGCCAATGCGTTTGACTACCCAGCTTTTAATCGTGCCTTGAGCCGCCAGCAAAAGTGTAGCCAGCAAAATCAGGTATGGAATAATGCTCCGGAAAGTATTCTCGTTGGTGTTCAGAATCAGCAATCCGCCTGCTATTCCGCCGACAATGGCAGCAGGCAGAAGTTTCAGTAAACGTTGGTATTGCGACCTGAAATCTTTTCGCTGCGACCACATTCCGCCTATCGTTCCCGGCACCAACGCGACAGTGTTGGTTACATTGGCAACAATCGGCGGTATGCCAACGGCCAGTAAAACCGGGAATGAAACCAATGTTCCTCCGCCAGCCATTGCATTGATGAATCCGGCGGCAACTGCTGCCAGAAAAATAAGTATTTCATTGAAAATAGACATTGATTCGGATTACTATAAGCTGCAAAGATGAAGAAAGCAATGCAGATTGACAAAATACAGAGATGAAGAAGACGACGTATCTGAAAATCGCTGAATTTGTCGAAGGTTAAAATTCGATACGTTCTTTTTAATGCTCAAGATTCATATGCATTGCTGTCAATCAGGCAAATCACATTCGGGTGCAGCCAAAGGAATGATGCCGGCACCGAACTGCTTATTTTTTTGGATAAAAACTTCTTTGCAATTTCCTTTTTATGAGTGCCATGAATTAAAATGATAATCATTTTTGAATGCAATATATCGGCCATTCCAAGTGTCAGACCATACGTTGGTTTAACCTGCATTCCGGATGCCATTTTGTGCTGAAGCGACATTTCGGAAAGTTCGGCCTGGTGGCAAAATGGTTCAAGAAATTCGGCAGGTTCGTTGAATGCGATGTGTCCATTCATGCCAATTCCCAGAATACAAAGATCGATCGGACCTTCCTTTCTTAATCTTTCCTGAATCCGTTTGCATTCTGCATTAGGATTTTCCGGATTACTGTTGAATCCGGTATATCTCTCTTCCGGAATTTGAAGAGGCTGGAGTACATGTTTTTGCAGATAAGATTCACAACTGCCCGGTTGATCCAGAGCTATTCCGCCCCATTCATCGAGTTTAATGATTCTCAATCCGGAGAAAAGTTCAGGTTCTTTCTGATATGTTTCTCCAAGCAGTTCGTATGTTTTCGTGGGGCTTCCTCCTGTAGCTGTGCAAAGCAAAAGATTTTTATCCTTCCTGATTTCCTGAACAATCAGTTCTTTTGCTTTCAGGCTTAATTCGTCATAGGTATTAAAGATATCAATCCTCATAAAATATCGATTTAAAAAATGGATGACTCTAAAATATTAAGCTGAGTCATGCCGAACTTGTTTCGGCATCCCATGATTAATTGAGACCCCGAAATAAATTCGGGGTGACACAACTATCAAAAGCGAAGGAATCCAAAGAAACATTAAATTAGATTTTTAGTTCTCCCCAGCCTTTCCGGTATTCGCGTTTTACAAACTGATTGGCCGCTTCGAAATTGGTAATCCGCATGTTCGGTCCGTCCCATTTAAAATTGATGTAACGTCCGGGGAAGACAAATCCTTCCATGTCGCCGTAAACCGGATCGGTTCGTTTTATCTTTTCTCGGATGTTAAAACTGCGCAACAGCAAATTTCCCATCAAAACCGTTTCGGTGAGCGGACCGGCATAGCCTTCGAACGGAGAATCGACTTCAGCATTTCCGTATCCGGCAATGCAGGCATCAATCCATTGCCAGTAATGGCCGTCCATGTCGCCATCCACACGGGCATATTTTCTTGGAACATTGATTTCCTTGTTTCTTGAAAGTGGCAGCAAAACCGGATTCCGTCCGCCCCAGCCACAGGCTGCTTTTCCTTTGGTGCCGATAAATAAAGTGGCGCCTTCATAATCGTTCGTTCCGGCAGGCCAGTCGCCGAGAATTTCATTCATATTTGCATCAGGATCCAATTCCATCGGGCGCTCCGGAGTAATTCCACCATCCATCCAGTAAAGATCAAGATTCCTGCCATTTTTCAGGGTGTATTTGAATTTGATCGAACTTGAAACAGGTCCGCTTTCCGGATATTGGGCTTCCGAGAATATTCCGTCGTAAACCGTGCTTGCACTGCCGGAAACCTCAGTTGGATAACCCAGTCCGAGCAATTTAAATGGCGGTCCCATGATGTGGCAACCCATATCGCCCAGCGCTCCGGTTCCAAATTGCCACCAGCCGCGCCAGTTAAACGGCACTAAATTTTCGATGTAGTTGGTTTGTTGAGCAGTTCCGAGCCACAAATCCCAATTCAGTTCTTTCGGAACTTCAGGTTTGGTTTTTGGCCAGGCAATTCCCTGGGGCCATACAGGACGGTCGGTCCAGCAATAAACTTTTTCGACGTCACCCAGAATACCGGCTTCGATCCATTCGCGCAAAGTGCGCATGCCTTCGGTAGAAGCGCCCTGATCGCCCATCTGCGTGACGACCTGATATTTTTTTGAGGCTTCAGTCAAGATCCGGGCTTCGTATATATCGTGCGTCAAAGGTTTCTGAAGGTACAAATGTTTGTTCAGTTGCATGGCACTCAAACCGACAATTGCATGGTTGTGATCGGGAATGGCTACGGTAACGGCGTCGAAATTCTTGCTTTCCTTGTCGAACATCTCCCGCCAGTCGTGGTAAAACGGTGCCTTAGGATATTCTTTCCGGCGAGGCGCTGCCATCCGGTCATCCACATCGCAAAGGCATGAAATTGCAACATTCTTTTTCGGTGTTTTCATGTGAGCCTGAATGTCGGCAGCTCCTTCTCCTCCGCATCCAACCACGGCGAGATACAATTTATCGCTCGGTGCAACATGCCCCAACCCGCTGACGGTAAAGCTTGGAAGGATCGTGATTGCTGCAGCTCCTGATGCAGCCATTCCTACGAATTTTCTTCTCGAAATTTCGGTTGAAACTGATTTTGGATTTTTGGTTTCCATTTTGTCTGCTTTTTATTTTTTTCCTTTTTCCTGAAGAGGTTTCACTGCAACTTCTTTGAAGTAAACCACATCCGAATCGCCATGGTTTTGCAGGCCAAAATATCCGGATTCAGGACGCGGACCGTGATAAGGTTCGAAACTGAATTTGCGTTCCGGAACCGGATCGCCTTCTTTAAAGTCTGTCACTTTTACGCCATTCAGGTAAACGATTGTCCGTAGTCCATCCAATGTGATTTCCATGGTATTCCATTCAGGTCCGGGTTTCCCGGTTTTTGCCAGTGGTTTGGTCAGTGAATACAACATTCCGGTGTAATGATAATCATCCTCATCAGAGAGTTCAGGCTGGTTGTCGATTTGAACCTCGTATCCGTAATATACCGGCATCCATTCTTCATAAGGCTCAATCGGAATGCGGATAAACACTCCGGAATTGCTGTTTGTTTTCTCCATTCTGAAAACGACTTTGAGTATGCAATTACTAAACTTTTCAGCAGTCCAGTAAAGCAAACCCATGCCACCATGCGATTTGATCATACCATCTTCGACATACTGCGATCCCGGGCCAACATGTTTCCATCCGGTCAGGTCTTTGCCATTGAAAAGCTGACGCCATTCACTTTTATTTGCATCCTGTTCAGTTATTTCGTTAAAAATAACTTTTGCCGCCTGAATCATGGGTGCCATACCGAATAAGATAATTCCAAGTAAAATAATTGCTTTTTTCATTGCTATGTTTTTTGAAGTTAGATATAGAAATCAATTCGTTGATAATTCTCTATAAATGTATCGATCAAATACCAATAATCAAAAAAGGAGAAGCATAAAATACCTCTCTTTTCATAACTCATAATTCATTACTCCTAATTTCTTCATTCCCAGTCAAAATGTTCCGTTTTCCCATTCAGCTTCCATGTTTTCGGGAAAGCAGTCTCCATCCAGTCCAGCGGTTCGCCTACCGGAAGTTCCTTTGATGCTAACTTGAAACATTCTTTGATGACTGCTTTTTGTTCCGTCCCGGTGGCATCAGCCTGTGCAGAAATAAAAAGTGGCGTTCCGCTTTTGGCCACCAATTCCATCCATTGTTTGTTTTTTGCCCATGGAACTTTGGTCGTCAGTCCTACGCAATCGCCGTCGGCAGCATAAAATATTCCGTGCTGAACACTCCTGAACGCCAGCGTATTTACTCCCATTTTCCGGGTCCTTGCCCATTCATTTCCTGAAGTGTCGTCGCCCACACGGTTCAGTTCGAACAATCCGGCAGCGAGGTGACTGATGGTGTTGCAGCCAATAATATATGTTTCGCCGGCTGCTTCGCGGATCGTGCGATACATATTCAGAATGATTTCAGCGTTGGTCTTCGATTGGTCGTGCATGTGCCAGCCCGAAGC
Organism: uncultured Prolixibacteraceae bacterium; assembly: GCA_903834475.1. GTDB lineage: Bacteria > Bacteroidota > Bacteroidia > Bacteroidales > Prolixibacteraceae > Aquipluma. The sequence continues at coordinate 23,034 of CAILJH010000004.1, forward strand.
AGTCATTTCCTTATCCTTCAGCATTTCAAATCCCCATTTTCCCAGGATATCAAAAGTTGTAAAATCGAACTTCACCATTTCGTAACTCCACCGGTTGTATAATTCGAAATAGCTTTTAATTTGCTCCAGATTTTCCGGAATGCTTGGATCGAGTACCGGTTTATTTTCTTCACGTCCTTTGATTAGCGGCAGCATCAGCGATTTGGGATCTTTTTCACTTCCGCAGAGCGGACGTGTCCAGATGGCAGGTCGCATTCCAATTTGCCTGATCTTTTCTGCAAGCTGACCCATATCGCTGAAATTCGAATCAGTTTTGGTCATGCTGTCACCCCAGCAGCAATCGTTCGGCGAATACGAAGGTCCGGGAAACCAACCCGCATCGATCACCGAGAAAGGCCGGTTTTCCAAACCATCGGCCATTGGAACCATCATTTTGGTATGTTCCAGAATGAGTTTTTCCGAATTGTTGCCATAGGTGAAATACCAGTCGTTGATCCCGTAAACCGGTTGTTTAGGCATCCGAACTTTATCACACATCACTTTGGTAAAACGCCGGGTCGTTTGAAATGGTGATTCACCCGGAAGGCTTTTTATTGTGACGATTTCAGCAGCTTGCAAAATCCGGTCACCCAATTGAACTCCGTTTCCGCCAGAACGTGTATCCATCGTCAGACTCAGTTGGTTTTTCCCGATCTGCCAGAAACAAAAAGATCCCGTTCCGGTTTTCACCCCAAATCCGTTGGTTTCAGAACCGCTGTATTCCATAAAATACCAGGGCAGAATTTCGGTTTCGCAGGATTTGTGCCACGATACATCGCCATAGGTTCGTTCCCAATGATCGTTTAGGATAACCGATGAGGCACTTGCCGGAATATTCCAGTGCAGAGTGACCGAACTTAAATTTACTCCCGGTGCATGAATTTCTGTAATCAGGCTGCTGTCCGTTTTATTCATACTGACAAGCAGTTCGCGAAAAGTCCATTCCTGCTGGTTTTTGCCTGAAAGCTGGACTATTCGATCGTTGAACATTGCGCTTACTTCATCAGGAAAGTTGATGATGCTTTTTATTGATTTAGAACCGCTTGCCAATAAAATATCACTCATATACAGGGATGCAAGTGAAATTCCGGTGGTCCGGATAAAATTTCTTCGTTTCATTTGGTTATGTTTTGTTTCGCCAATACAAAAGCACGAAGGTTCATCAGGTTGAAATTTTTGAAATCCTGCCTTTGTGTTCCCTTGAGCCTTTGTGGCATTTTAGCCGTTATGATTTACCGTAAAAATAAAAAGTTTTTCTGAATAAGTGTTTGGCTTACATTTAACGTCAATAAAGTATATTTGTATTCATCCTGATCTAAACTAAATCTCATGAAAAACCTTATCCTTCTTTTTTTACTCCTGACTTTTGCCGGAATGCTTTCGGCGCAACCTCCTAAAATGGACAATGTACTTTACGGAGCTGCTTTTTACGAGGAATATATGCCAACCGATCGCCTTGCCGAAGACCTGAAACTGATGAAGGAATCGGGAATGTCGGTTGTTCGTCTGGGCGAATCGACCTGGAGTTTATTCGAGCCACGCGAAGGTGAATTCGATTTTGCCTGGATGGACCGCATCATCGACGGATTGCATGCCAACAGCATCAAAGTCATTCTTGGTACACCGACTTATTCGATGCCGGCCTGGTTGTGGCACAAACATCCGGAAGTTCTGGTCGATTATGAAAAGGGAGCCAAAGCTTACTACGGAATTCGCCAGAATATGGACATTACCAATCCGACTTTCCTGTTTTATTCAGAGCGGATTATCAGGAAAATGATGGAACATTACGCAAAACATCCCGCCATTATTGGCTATCAGGTGGATAATGAAACCACTTCTTATGGTGTGAACAACTATGATTTCCATATCAGCTTTATCGATTACCTGAAAAAGAAATTCGGTACAACCGAAAACCTGAATAAAATCTGGGGACTGAATTACTGGGGAATGACCATGAACGACTGGGACGAATTTCCGGAGAAAGACGGCGTAACCAATACGGCATACAAGTTGGAATGGGAACGTTTCAAACGCAAAACGGTAGCTGATTACCTCACCTGGCAAGCCGGAATTGTGGGTGAATACAAGCGTCCGGATCAGTTTGTCACCCATTGTTTTATGCCATCGGTTCAGGATATCGACCAGATCGAAAGCTCGAAGAAAATGGATATCATGGCTGTGAACGTGTATCATGGCTCGCAGGATAATTTAACCGGCGACGAAATTGCTTTTGCCGGCGATTTCTTTCGCTCGGTGAAAATGAAAAACTACCTGATTACCGAAACCAACGCACAAACCATTGGCTGGGATTCGAAATCGCAAATGCCTCCATACGATGGTCAGTTGCGTATGAATGTCTATGCGCACATGGGTTCGGGCGCCAACATGGTCGAATACTGGCACTGGCACTCGATTCACTACGGTCAGGAAACCTACTGGAAAGGAGTTTTGTCGCACGACCTTCAACCGAATCGCGCCTATGCCGAATATTCGAGAACTGCTCACGAACTTCAGCAATTCGGCAAAAAGTTAGTTAACCTGAAAATCACCAATAAAGTAGCCATTCTGTTCAGTCACGATGCCAATGCGGCTTTGAATGTAATGCCTTTCAAAAACGGAAAAGCCGATATGTGGGGCGGTTCTTCCAACATCTACCGAAACGAACTGGTTGGTCAATTCCACAAAGTACTGTTCAGGAACAGCGTGGGTGCTGATTTTATTTTTCCTGAAAATGCAAAGTTCGAAAATTACGATCTGGTCATCATTCCGGCATTGTACATTGCCAGCGACGATTTGCTGAATAAAATTAGCCAATACGTTGAAAATGGAGGTCATGTGATTATGCAGTTTAAGAGTGGTTTCTGCGACGAAAATTCGATGGTTCGCCCCATGCTGGCTCCCGGACCACTGCGGAAAGCCTGTGGTTTTTACTATCAGGAATTTACCAATTTCAAGGAATTAAGTTTGAAAGACAATCCGTTCAAAGTGGATGCCGCCTCGAATAAAGTTTACGACTGGGCTGAATACCTGATTCCGGAAACGGCCAAACCCTTGGCGTATTACGATCATCAGTACTTCGGAAAATACCCGGCCATCACGATTAATAACTTCGGAAAAGGAACTTTACTTTATGAAGGAACCGGCGTTTCTGATGGAATTCAGGAAAAACTGATCTTACAGGAAATGAAACGCGCTGGCATCAAGACG
>CAILJH010000005.1 GCA_903834475.1 uncultured Prolixibacteraceae bacterium
AGGGCAGGGAGATCCGTATGCGATTCCATACCTTATGCTGCAATATGGATCAAAAGCCTTGATCCCGCTGGTAAAAGGACTCCAATGCCCCACATTAAAAATGCGTGTCCATTGTGTTGAATGCCTTCAAAAGCTTGGGGACCCAAAGGCAGTAGATTCTTTAATCCAAATGTTTGACGACATTGACAATGAACCGATCTCCTGGGAAATAACTGAGGCATTGGATCATTTATGTGGTTGGACGAGCCTGAACCCGATTTTTGAAGCTTTGCATACCGGTAGCCCCCGGATCAGGGTAAGAATGGCCAAGCTACTATTGGATTATGACGACGAAACAGTCCTTCCGGAACTGATTAAAGCGTTGGAAGATTCTGAACCACAAGTTTTCATTCATGTATGTAAGGCAATTGAAGCCTGGTCGATTTACAGGAAAGACCGGGGTTCCGCCTCTTCAGCATTAGTTGCCTGCCTGTCTGATGATGAACCTGGAAAACGATTAATCGCAGTCGGTGCATTGGGCCATGCCGGAAACTTCGACTCGGCCTTTTCAATCATTAATACCATCCTAAATTTCCCGAATGATGCCCAATTTCATGCCATGGCCGGGCTTGCATTGGCTATGATTTCGGAAGAATATGAAGATGAAGAATTGAACCGAAAAATTGACGAGCTTATGAATACCAGCTATTTTCAGGGAAAAGAATATTTCTTAAACTATAGTTGCGGATGGGACAACGAATTTGAAGATAAGTCGGATAACAAGAACCTTATAACAACCAATCCGGAAAAAGTTCAAAATGTCAATGAACAGGTATTGGAAAAGGTCAGTATTTTGATTGAGCAACTTAAAAATCCTGAACCAAAACAAAAAATTAGTGCAATTGAAAAGCTTGGAGAGCAGGCAAATCGTGAAGCCACGATGGATTTATGCCTCATGTTATCTGATGATAGCCACGAAGTCCAGTTGGCAGCAATAAAAGCATTGCGAAAAATCAGCGATAAAAGGGCAACGGACACTTTTATTCAATTACTGCCCCAAAAAACCTGTTACCATCGCGAGGATATTGCAGAAGCTATGGGTTCTCTCGGAGATAGCTCGGCAGTTCCAGTTTTAGCTGAAGTTTATAAGACGGCCTGGCTTGAATTGAGGGCAGAAATCGTGAGATCGCTTGGCAGGATCGGCGGGCCTGCAGTAATTGTCCCATTAATTGTTGCACTAAACGACATTCATCCAAAGATCCGCCATATTACAGTATATAAACTTTACGATTTGCATCATAAACGCGCCATAAACGCACTCAGGAAAGCTGTTTGTATTGAAAAAAACCAACTGGTAAAGGCCGATATTGTAGCTGCAATTAGCAAATATGAAAATGAAAGGTAATTCCAAAATTCATCAGAAATAAAAACTAAGGAAATTAAAATAACTGCTGATTGGATTTTCATATACATCAGTGAAGTGGTGATTAGCCGCGAAGGAAAAGGCTGTTTGAGCCAATAGATTAAATATTCATTCCCGAAAAGCAACTATATCAAACGATTACGTTATATGTTAAAAAGAATTCTCTTATATCTGATACCTTTTAAAAACCACCGTGCAATAAATATAAACTATTCAAGAATCTATTCCAAAGCTTCAAGAGTACA
>CAILJH010000006.1 GCA_903834475.1 uncultured Prolixibacteraceae bacterium
AAACCGAACATTCAGGTTGGTAATTTGACCGATGCATTGGAGTATATTGAAAAACAGTAGAATGTGTTTTTTACTGGCTACTCCGACTGTCCACTCTCTTCTTCGCCACCGAATCGGTTTCAAAATCCATCACAAACTGAACGACTCCGAAATAATCTTCGATGCCTTTCTTAACCTTGTTGGTTTTCAGGTAGGCATCGTTTACTTTTCCGGCAGCCTTGTCGATTGTTTCATTTCGCATGCTTTCCCAGTGTTTCTGGACTTTTCGGATATCGTCAATCACTGGTTTATTAATTTGATGAACCATATCCTTAAAATTGTGCAGTCGCCTTCCCTGTGACAAAAAGTAGTTTACCATGCTAATGTTACCGCTGTATTGCAACTGTTTAGAACTGCTTTGCGAGCAAACTAACCAGCTGTAAAAATTGGCTTCGGCTTCGCTGGTAATGCCAAACTGGTGTGCCGATTCATGGGCCAGCACCTGCGGATATTCGATCAGGAGCAAGCTATCATTCAGGTGTACTTCGCTGAAAAACGGTCCGTAATAACCGGCAATTCCGGCTTTGGCAAAAAACGAACTGAGCGTGATGGGTTTTGGAATTCGGGTTCCGGACGGATAGTTGATTTTCAGAAATGATGCATTTTTTTGATATGAAGATTCGACCAGTGCACTGATTTCAGGCCTGGAAATGCTGTCGAATGTGCAATATGACGCATTGGTTTGGGCAATCAGATTTTCAAGAACCTTGACAAATTGAACGGTATCTGGTTTCGATCGGGCAATTTGCAGCCGGTCGTTGATGCCGGTCCGGTAATAATTAAACCCCCAGAACCAGTAAAACAGCATGTAGCTGATGGCCAAAGTTTGAAGAATATGGAGCAGTAATTTGTACCATTTGATTTTCCTGAAAATGGTTAACAGGAGAATTGTAACCAGGAAAACGGCGAGCAACGCATAAAACGAGTCGTCCAGCGAAAAGGAAACCCATTTGCTGACGAAGGATAGCAGAAACGCAAGCACAGGGAAAAGCGTTCGGGAATAAACCGTTTCAGTTACCTGCGGAAAGCGGCTGAAAAGCTCGGTTAATACAAAGCTTGCCAAAGCCAGCCAGAAGGGTAAGGCAGACCTGCCGAAAACGATTGTTTTGAATTTGTTTTTTGCCACAGCCTATAAAATAAGGCACGAAGATCAGGTTTTTTACCTATTTTTCAGCATCTAAAATTCATGAAGATGAACGTACATTTTATAGCCATTGGCGGAAGTGCCATGCACAACCTGGCCATTGCCCTGCACAAAAAAGGATATCGGGTTACCGGATCGGATGATGAGGTTTTTGAACCCTCCAAGAGCCGTCTGAAAAGCTACAGTTTACTTCCTGAAAACGAAGGTTGGTATCCTGAAAATATTTCTCCGGAACTGGATGCAGTTATTCTTGGAATGCATGCCCGGCAAGATAATCCTGAACTGATTCGCGCCCAGGAACTGGGGCTGAAAATTTTCTCGTATCCTGAATATTTGTACGAACAAACCAAAGATAAAATCCGGGTGGTGATTGGCGGAAGTCATGGCAAAACAACGATTACGTCAATGATCATGCACGTTTTGAGATACAATCAGATGGCATTTGATTACATGGTTGGTGCGCAGCTGGAAGGTTTCGACACGATGGTTTCACTCACCGAAGAAGCTAAAATTGCCGTTTTCGAAGGCGATGAATATTTGTCGTCGCCCATCGATCGCCGTCCCAAATTTCACCTGTATTTTCCGGACATTGCTTTACTGAGCGGCATTGCCTGGGATCACATCAACGTGTTCCCGACTTTCCCTTTTTACGTGGAGCAGTTTCAGCTATTTGCTGATCTGATCGAACCCAATGGTTCATTGATTTACTTCGGAAGTGATGAAAATCTGCAGCAGGTAGCTTCGAAAAGCCGCGCTGATATTCAGAAATTACCATACCAGTCGCACGATTCGGTGATTGAAAACGGAATTATCTACCTGATTGCAGACAACCGGAAAATCAGACTTCAGATCTTTGGAGACCACAACCTGCAGAATATTTCCGGAGCACAACTGATTTGCCGCCAATTAGGTTTGACCGACGAACAGTTTTATTCGGCAATCGCAGAATTTAAAGGCGCCTCGCGCCGTTTGGAAGTATTGGCCGAAACCGAAAATTGTGTGGTTTTTAATGATTTTGCCCATTCCCCATCGAAACTGAAAGCCACGACAGAAGCGCTAAAGAAACAGTTTCCGGAGCGAAAACTGGTGGCTTGCCTTGAACTGCATACTTTCAGTTCACTCAAAAAGGAGTTCCTTCCACAGTATAAAAACAGCATGGATGAAGCCGATCTGGCCATTGTGTATTTCAACCCGCACACCATCGAGCACAAGAAACTGGAGCCCATCACCCAACAACAGGTGGCCGAAGCCTTCGATTCGCCGGGATTGATGGTTTCAACCGATTCGGACCAGCTTTTTGATTTTCTTAAATCGCAAAACTGGGACAATTCCAATTTACTGCTCATGACTTCCGGAAATTTTTCAGGAAAAAACCTGAAGGATTTGGCTATTCAGTTGGTGTGCAAGTGATAAGAACGGTTAGACCTTCTGAATTAAAAAAAACTGGATAATTTGATGTATAAAGCAATACAAGCATGGAAGAAATGCCCATGCAGAATCTTCAAAGTTATTCCGAATATAGTTAAAATCCTGACAAATAAATTCATTATATTTGTATTTTAATGGCTAATATTTGATCTGTAAAATGGATAATCAGAATATAACAGCTAATATATTATCTGATAATGATTTAATTTTGGATGATTTTAATCCGGGAGTAATTCTGAAAAATATTGCCGGACGGATGAAGCGAAATCGACTGGAACTGAATCTTAGTCAACAGGCCTTGGCAAAAAAATCAGGTATAAGTTTAGGAAGTCTGAAACGCTTTGAACAAACTGGCGAGATTTCGTTGAAAAGTCTGGTGATGTTGGCTTTAGCATTGGATGCAACCCACGAATTTACTCAGCTTTTCGCCGGAAGTCAATATCAAAGTATTAATGAATTACTCTCAAAAGACAAGGCTAAAAATGCGAAACGGGGAAGGAGAAATGTTTACTAAACCCAAATTATTGACTGTCTATCTGAACAACGAACCCGTTGGCAAACTTGCACTTACGCCCCAAAACCTTTGCGCTTTTGAATATGATGCATCATATCTGATTAAGGGCTATTCTGTTTCTCCATTTTATCTTCCGCTTCGGCCAGGAGTATTCATTGCCAAGCGCGACCCGTTTGCCGGAAATTTCGGAGTATTCAACGATTCGCTTCCCGATGGCTGGGGCAATTTGCTGCTCGATAGGTTTTTAATCTCGCAACGGATCATTCCATCCAGCCTGACTGTTTTGGATCGTTTAAGTCTGGTCGGTTCATCAGGAATGGGAGCTCTTGAATATAAACCTGATAACTCTTTTACTTCAGCTGGAGCCAATCCGGAGTTGGAATATCTGGCTTCTGAAGCCGAAAAGATATTGAATCAGAAAGATAACGGAACTTCGCTTGACCTACTCTACAAATATGGCGGTTCTTCAGGTGGAGCGCGGCCAAAAGTGCTCATGAATATCGGTGGAGAAGAATGGCTGATCAAATTCCGGTCCACACCCGATCCGCAAAATGCGGGACAAATTGAATATCAATATGCCTTGCTGGCTAAAGATTGTGGTATTGAAATGCCTGAAATCCGGTTGTTCGAAGGTAAGTATTTTGGAGTTAAGCGATTTGATCGTAATGGAAAAATGAAAACCCACATGCTGAGTGCAGCTGGATTACTTCATGCAGATTATCGTATTCCTTGTCTCGATTATCAGGGTTTGCTGACCGCCTGTTTTAAATTAACAGGCAATATTGAGGAAGTTTATAAGCTTTATCGGTTGATGGTTTTCAATTTTTTGATAAAGAACAAGGACGATCATGCCAGAAATTTTTCGTTTCTGCTGAAGGCTGGTGAATGGAAACTTTCTCCAGCTTATGATTTACTTCCAGGCGAAGGTTTTAATGGTTTTCATACCACAACAATTGCAGGTAAAGGAGCTCCGGAATTTACAGATATACTGCAGGTTGCTAACAGTCTCGGATTAAATAAAAACAGAGTGAACGAGATTAATGAAACGATGAAAGCTAAGTGCAGTAATTTTAAGATTTCATAAAATAACGATAGACTAAAAAACTTCAAGTGGAAACCAATTCACGCCGTAAATTCATCAAAGGAATCGCTCTGACCGGAGTTGCAGCCGTTTGTCTGCCTGAAATGTCGGTACTTGCGAGCGAAACAAGATCCGTACAGAAACTGAAAGATGGAGCAGTTATCCTTTTCCAGGGCGATTCCATTACTGATGGAAATCGTGGACGTACTGCTGATCCAAACCACATTCTTGGACACGGTTACCAGTTTAGCATTGGCAGTCGTTTGGGTGCTGACTATCCGGAAAAGAAATATGTTTTTTATAACCGGGGAATCAGCGGAAATAAAGTCATTGATCTGGCCAGTCGCTGGCAATCCGACACCCTCGACCTGAAACCTGATGTGCTGAGTATTCTGATTGGTGTCAATGATTCGAGTTCGGTGGTGGTTCATTGGGAACCTGTCGTTACCGTTGAAAAGTACGAAGAAACCTACCAATCTTTGCTCGAACAGACTCTGGCTAAATTACCCGACATCCTTTTCGTTTTGTGCGAACCTTTTATACTTCCGGTTGGCAAAGTGAAAGAAAACTGGAATGCCTATCATTCCGATATCGTTCAGCGACAGGCAGTCGTTCAGAAACTGGCTGCGAAATACAATACAGTTTTTGTTGGATTTCAGGAGGTTTTCATCAAAGCCTGCGAAAAAGCATCTGCTGATTACTGGATTTGGGACGGTGTTCATCCAACTGTTGCCGGGCATGAACTGATGGCCAGAGAATGGATCAGACAAGTAGAAAAAAGAACCAAATTTTAGAAGCGTTCGTTTGTGTAATCAAAGTCTCACAAATGACTGATATGTGATAACTTTAGCAGTTTAAAAGATTCGCTAAAAGCAGTAAAGGGTCTATATTTACATGAGTTATGAAATGCCTTTTTAGACTTTAACATTTATTCATTTGAATACACCTGAATATTGATTTTACAACTCTGAACCAAAACACGATATAACCTAAACCAATTACTTGTGAAGAACCTATTTTTACTATTTGCCTGTTTGACTTTTATTTTATTTACTCATCAAACTCAGGCATCGAAACTTGCTGAAATTAAAGTCGTTGACAAAGATTATCTCCTGATTTTTTTCAAAGATGGTGATGTTACCTTCAATGAAGACCTGAAGTTTCTTGGCACCAATGCATACACCAATAACAATCCCGGTCCTTCAAAAAACAAAGCGGTTTGGTATGGCACAAAACTGAGTACTACAGAAGCTGTCAATCCTCAAAATTGGACGATTCTATCAACTGATGATTCAGATTTCGGTACCGTTGGATTGAAGCCGACTGCCTGTTTCCGGAAATCGAAACTGAATGGTATGGCCGAACTCGGTTGGGGTAACAATGATTTCAATTACGAAGTGACTATGGAACATTCCATTTATCTTAAATTGCCTCAATCTATGAAGGCAGGGAAAACTTATACCGTACAAATAGATGGAATTACCAACTCAGATGTTACCACAAAAGATATCACCATCGACATTTTCAACAATTTGTCAGAAGCAATCCACCTGAATCTGGTTGGTTATCTGGATGATGCCAGTATAAAAAGTGCTGACCTGTATCTTTGGATGGGCGATGGCGGAGCCAGAAATTATGCTGATCTTCAAGGGAAAAAGGTCTACATCTATGACGTAAACACTAAAAAATCACAGGAAGTTGGTACGGTGTCTTTTTGGAAAGCAAACGGCAACGATTCCGGAGGATTTAACCTCATCAATTCGAATGTCTGGAAGATAGACTTTACCGGTTTTTCAACACCTGGCACATATCGTTTAGCCGTTGAAAATGTCGGTTGCAGTCAGGATTTTACTATTAGCAAAGATATTTATTATCAGCCTTTTCAGGTTTCTACACGAGGGTACTTTTACATGCGGCTCGGTCAGGATAATTTAAATATGGTTCCCGTTCCGCGCCGTCCGTTATACATTCCGGGTAAATCACCGACAAATACCAAGGTTTATATTACAACCATGAATCCCATGCATCCGAATTGGAAAACCTTTTCGAGTGGTGATCAGTGGGATCGACCAGATGACTGGGCTAAATACAACAAGCCCGGAAATCCGCAAAACTTAAAGGCGACAGGTGGTCATTGCGATGCTTTTGATTTGGACAGGCATTTGGGCCACATTTCCAGTATCTATGATATGTTGTTGCCATTTGTACTTACCGGTGGATCCATTTCAGATGACAATCTTGGAATTGCTGAAAGTGGAAATGGCATTCCAGATATCATCGACGAGGCACGGAATGAGGTGGATTACTGGCTGAACGTGCGCGATGGCAAAGGATATGGCTATGGAATTACCAACCCGAACAGCAGCAATGTCTTTTACCAGGCCGGTGCTTGTGCAATAGCAGCCTGGGCCAATGCCGCCAATAGTGCCATGTTGTCGGCCTGTTTTCAGATTGCAGGCCTTGATGACCTGATGAAAACTTATAAAGATTCTGCAATTGTAGCTTACAAATATGCCGGAAGTTTGTCCGACCAGCAACTCGACATAAAGCAAGATGTTGGCGACGCCATTCTCCGGGGCAGAGACCTGAAAATGATGGCTGCAGCATTTCTGTATAATGTTACCGGAGATGTTGTTTACGAAAATGTTGTGAATACTGAAAGTACTGCCAAGTCGGGCGTTTCGGCCATTATGAATGGAAATTCAAACCAGTTATGGGCAACGGCCGCTTACCTTATGACCAAACGTCCGGTTCATTATCCGGCAATATTTACCAACATGAAAGCTTCAATTACCAATGAAGCTAAATCACAGGAAACAAATAATACACTTTCCAGACCTTCCAGAAGAGCTACCGACAGCAGTTCAGGATATTGGAAAACTGCTCAAAATGTCCATCGAACCATGATTGCCCATGCGGTGGCAAGCAATCCGACAGATAAAGCTTTATTTGAAAATGCCCTTGTACTTGAGGCCGATTGGGGACTTGGCCGAAATCCGCTGAATATGATTCAAATGACAACGGCAACAACAAGTCTGGAATCCAAACGCAGCGTGGAAAATATGTACACATCAGGTCGCAATGATGGATCACCGGGTGTGCATCCTGGCCAAACACCTTATCTGAATACCGATGACTGGGGCACAGGAATGATCATGAGCCGTCCAAGCTGGATGACCGCCCAATGTTATCCGGATTATTCCACCAAATGGCCAAAATCCGAAGGGTATTTCAATACCCGATGGGTTTATGCACATTCCGAGTTTACACCACAACAAACCATGCGAGGCAAAATGGCCTTGTACGGATACCTGTATGGATTGAATAAACCGAAAACTCAAACCTATAGCCTGAACGTGAATTCAATTCATGGAACTATCCTGAAAAATCCTGATCAGACAAACTATAATTATGGCGATTCTGTGACTATAACCTTAATGACTGAAGCTGGATACCCACTTATAAAATGGTCGGGCGATGCCTCCGGCACCAAAAATCCGATAAAAATCGGAATGTACAGCAACAAAAATATTACTGCGGAATTCAGTTTCCCTGCTGGAATTAAGCAACTGGAAGAAATGCCGCTTGTACTTTCTCCGAACCCTGCATCTGATTTCATTTACCTGAAAAAAACAGGAGATGCCAAATCATTCAAGCTTTTCATTTCTGACCTGAACGGAAGACTGATTTTAGGAAGAGAGATTTTAGCGGCGCAAAATCAGGTAAATATTAGTGGACTGACGCAAGGTATTTACTGCGTTCGAATTGAAATGGGAAACAGATTGGTCGATTCAAAATTAGTCGTGATGCGTAATTAAAATTATAAAACCTGTGTTTATTCAATATCCTATGAAACTCAAATATCCTATTTCCTGGTTGCTGGTTGCTGGTTTACTTTTCTCTCCAAAACTATTTGCTCAAACAGCAAAGCCCGTTGTTGTGAAGGTCAATCAGCCCACGGCTGCCATTCAGCCAACCATGTGGGGAATCTTCTTCGAAGACATCAACCTAGCTGCCGATGGTGGAATTTATGCCGAACTCGTCAAAAACCGTTCGTTCGAGTTTGCCAAACCACTCATGGGTTGGAAAATTCTCAAGCCAGACACCACCAGCGGAGTTCTGATTATCAACCAAAGCGAAACGAACCCCGCTAATCCGCGCTATGCAAGAGTTTCAATAGCTGAAGGCGAAAAGTCGTTTGGACTTTCGAACGAAGGATTTCGGGGAATGGGAATTAAAACCGGAATGACCTATCATTTCTCGGTGCTGGCACGTCAATCGGAAGGTAGTTCATTGAAAATGCGGATGGAATTGGTCGGTTCTGCCGGAAAAATAATCGGTAGTACCAATTTATCACCGGATGGGAAAGACTGGAAAAAGTATGCAGTAAATTTTTCTGCAAATACGACTGATCCCAAAGCCAAGCTGACAATTTGGTTCGAAGGAAAAGGTTCGCTGGATCTGGACATGATCTCACTTTTTCCCGATGACACCTGGAAAAATCGTCCGGGTGGATTGCGTGCTGATCTGGTGCAATTGCTGGCCGATCTGAAACCCGGATTTCTTCGTTTCCCAGGAGGTTGTATCGTGGAAGGACGTGAATTGGAAAACCGTTACCAGTGGAAAAAAACCGTTGGAAATGTGGAAGACCGGCACCTGATTGTGAACCGCTGGAACACCGAATTCAAACACCGCCAGACCCCCGATTATTTTCAATCTTTTGGATTGGGATTCTTTGAATACTTCCAACTGGCTGAGGATATCGGCGCAGAACCGCTCCCGATTTTAAGTTGTGGTATGGCTTGTCAATTTAATACTGCCGAAGTGGTTCCGATGGATCAGCTCGATCCGTACATTCAGGATGCACTCGATTTGGTAGAGTTTGCCAACGGAAATGCAGATTCGAAATGGGGCAAAGTGCGCGTTCAGATGGGTCATCCTGCTCCGTTCAACCTGAAAATGATTGGCGTTGGAAACGAACAATGGGGCACCCAGTACATTGAAAGATACACTGTTTTTGCAAAAGCCATCAAGGCAAAATATCCTGAAATCAAAATTATTTCAGGAACCGGGCCATCGCCTGATGGTAAGGATTTTAACTATGCCGCCAAAGAACTAAAGAAACTGAACGCCCAAATTGTCGATGAACATTACTATGCCAATCCGGAATGGTTCCTCAAAAATGCCACGCGTTACGACAACTACGACCGGAATAGCTACAAAATATTTGCAGGCGAATATGCTGCTCAAAGCATCAACACATGCAATCCAGACAATCAGAATAACTGGAAATGTGCCCTGGCCGAAGCAGCTTTCATGACCGGTTTGGAGCGCAATGCCGAGGTGGTTAACCTGTGTTCGTATGCTCCGCTTTTCGCGCATGTCGAAGGCTGGCAATGGAAACCCGACCTGATCTGGTTCGATAACCTGAAGTCGTTTGGGACCGACAATTATTACGTTCAGAAAATGTACTCGAACAACAAGGGAACTCAGGTTTTGTCCATGTTGAAGGAAAACAAACCGCTTACCGGACAGGATGGACTTTTTGCTTCGGCAGCATTCGATCAGAATTCAGGAGAAATTATCCTGAAACTGGTGAACTCAGGCGAAAAAGCTCAAATAGTCCCAATTGTTTTGGACGGAGCCAAAAAGCTTGCACCGAAAGGCAAAATCACTGTTTTGAAAAGTGACGATTTAAACCAGATCAATTCGTTGGAGCAGCCAACTTTGGTAAGTCCGGTTGAACAGGAATTCATCATGAAGGGAAAAACCATCAGTCAGGAACTGGCACCTTATTCGTTTACTGTGATCCGGATTAAGCAAGTGAAATAGAACGCACGGAGCATTTCTCCTGCATTAAAATGTCAAAAAGATGAAGTTTAAAATTGGGTTTTTATCAATTGTTTTGTGTGTCTTTTTGTTTCAGGCCAAAGGGCAATTCATGCCAAAAGATGCGATAAAAGAAATGATGCGGGGAATTAACATTGGCAACACCATGGACCCGCCAACTGAAGGCAGCTGGGGAAATCCTCCGATAACTAATCACGCATTTAAAGATTATAAAAGCGCGGGATTTAATGACATCCGGATTCCAATTACCTGGGATTTGCATATTGCAAAAACCTCGCCCTACAAAATAGATGCAACCTGGCTAAATCATTTAGAACAAATTGTCAATGACGGACTCAGCAATCAGTTGCTTATCATTATAAATGCACACCATGACGGGTGGATTAAAGATGCCTATACGGAAGTCACCAAAGCCCGATTCGACAGCCTCTGGAGCCAGATCGCCGTCCGGTTTAAAGGCAAGTCAGATCATTTGCTATTCGAAATCATCAACGAACCCAATGGGATCACCCTTGCAAACATCAATGATTTGAACAAACGTACCTTGCAAACCATCCGAAAAACAAATCCTACCCGAATTGTTGTTTTTTCCGGAAAGGGATGGTCGAGCGCAACTGACCTGGTTGAAGCTACAGTACCCGATCCGGGCGACAAATATCTGATGGGATATTACCATTCGTATGATCCATATCCATTTGGACTGGTTGGACCGGGAACATACGGAAGTGATACTGATATTAAAAACACTCAGGCGATATTTGATAAAGTGACCAATTGGTCTGCTCCGAAAGGAATTCCAGTGCTGTTGGGCGAATATGGATACATGAAAAATTGCGATTACAATTCGCGGATGTGTGCGTATGCAACGGTTGTTGATCAGGCATTGTCGCATGGAATTGCACCTTTTGCCTGGGACGATGGTGGCGATTTTCCCATATACAACCGCACAACCGGAAGTTTTAATGAGATCAAGGATATCCTGATTCACACCTACAAGGAATCGCCTTACAAAATGAAGGTCAGTGCTTTGTCGGATACGATTGTTAAAGTTCTATGGACCAACCGAACCACAAAAAACGACAGCATTGTGGTTGAGCGTAAAGTGGGTAGTGGCGGCAATTTTGCTTTTCTTAAAAAAATCCCTCCTTTAGCCAACCAGTTTGTTGATTCAACCACCTATCGCGGAAAAGCATTTTATTACCGGTTACGGGCTAATCTGAAGGATTCTATTGAA
>CAILJH010000007.1 GCA_903834475.1 uncultured Prolixibacteraceae bacterium
AACTACCTAAATCAATTCTTCTGACCGGAATTACGAATGGTCTGGGTAAGACGACTGCAAATATGACCACCAGCACCAACAAACCCGCGCTGGTTTCAGGCATAAACATCGGTGATATTATTAACGGAACAGCTTTGCTTAAATACACATTGAACACAAGTTTGGCTGATTCGGCTATTGTTACTGTGATAGCCGGCAACACTGCTGTTGCAAATGCGATTCCTGACACTGTTACCTTCAAAGTATTCGTGATGGATACAACTGCGGTTGCCAACAGCACAGTTACCATCGATTTCAGTAAAACATACCAGACTTTCGCCGGAATGGGAACCATGCTGAACAATGGCAATGATCCGATCCAGATTCAACAGATCAAAGATTTGAATATTACCTTGATGCGATTTACCTCATCGGGTGAATTTGAGCCTGTGAACGACAATTCTGATCCGAATGTGGCCAATTACAGCAACTTCAACCGGAAGGCGCTGCCCACCGATTTAATTCGCACTATCAATGAAAATACCAATTGTCACAAGTTCTTTTTCACACCGTGGTCTCCGCCGAACTGGATGAAGCAAAATAAAGGCGTCAATCCCGATCCATCGACATTATGGGCTACCAATAATAAGCTGAAACCTGAGATGTACAGCGAATTTGCCGAATTTCTGGTGGCAGTTTGTAAAACCGTCAAGGAAGAAGCTGGTGTTGAATTGTATGCCATCAGCATGCAGAACGAGCCTACCTTTAACGAACCGTATCCTTCGTGCCAATATACCGGTGCTGAATTCAGAGAGTTGGTTCGGGTGGTCGGTCCGCGTCTGGAGGCCGAACATTTAAATACACGGTTGATGTTGTCGGAAGACGTTAACTCAATGAGTTGGGTGCAAGGAAATATTAATCCGACGATCGCTGATTCCGGGACCAAAAAATACCTTGATATAGTTGCCTGTCACTTGTATGATCCTGATGGAATAAGAGTTGGCGGGGCAGGTACAACAGCCTGGACTGATTTGTACAGAACATTCAAAACAAGTCAGGCTGAAGGTTTATGGATGACTGAAACTTCAGGTTACTCAAATGTTTGGGAAGGTTACTGGGGAAAAGATTACATGAGTGGTAATGCTCAGTTCTTCCCCGGACCGCTTGATTTTGCAGGTGCAATCTTCACTTCGTTCAAGTTCGGAAACATAAGTGGTTGGACAGATTTTGAAGGAACAGGATTTAAAACCATCAATGATCTGGCCGGAAGTGTATTTAAAAACTATTCGGCTTATGTCAATCCTGGTGCTGTGATGGTGGATGCCATTTCAACCAATAAAAATATCCTGTCGCTGGCGTTTAAAAACACCGACAATTCGGTGACTTCTATCCTGCTCAATACAAGTGCAAAGCCTGTGAAAGTTACGCTAAAAGGTAATGGTGTCCCGATTCTTTACCGGTCGTTTACCACGCAAAATTTTGCTCCGTTTACCGAAGGAGCAACCGTTACAAAGGGTGCAATGGTATTGCCTCCGCGCAGTATTACCACACTTTACCATTCAACCGCAAACCTGGCTCCTGAAATCGATCAGACAGGCAATCTTTTTATCGACCTGAAGGCTGGAAATAAAGAGATTGCACTCTCCGGAATTGATTATGGTGCCGATCCTGTCGTTCAATCAGTAACTTCTGTTACTTCTGTTTCTGCTAATCCATCCATTGCAAATGCTGTTGTAAATTATTCTCCAAATTCCTCATCGGCCATTCTGAAAATTAGTCCGGTAGCATACGGAACCACAATGATTAGCATAAAGGTTAAAGACAGCGGCGGAGTTTCAGGTGGAGGAATAGATTCCACGATAACCCGGTTTTTTGTAAACGTGGTGAATGGTATCAATCATCAACCGGTGATCAATCCGGTAGAACCTGTGATCCTTCTTGAAGATGCGGATAGTGTTCAGGTTCAACTGAGCGGAATTTCGGATGGTGATCTGAATACGCAGCAAATTCACTTTGGAATTACCAGTTCGAATGAGGGTTTGGTTCAACCTCGGATAAGTCATCAGGAAGGAACAAATACTGCCACTTTAATCTTTAAACCAAAACCAAATCTGAATGGGGAAGCTAACTTTACGGTCATTCTTAGCGATAATGGAGGAAATGAATCCAACAATGGAAATCAGTCCACAAAACTTGAAATTCCGGTAACTGTTCTTTCGGTTAATGATGCACCCACGATTACCGCAATTCTCACTACGGCAAAAGTTAAAGCCGGGATTGTGAAGCGCTTCCCGATTACAATTGCTGACGGAGATCCGGATCTTGTGCAATCACTTAGCTACGAGTTACGCAATGCAAACCCGGACATCGTTAGTGCTAATATTTCCGAAAGTCAACCCAACACATTGACCTTGAACGTGACAGGTAAAAAGGGTGGTACTGCCAATCTTACCTTTGTTTTGAAAGATAATGGCGGAACTCTAAACGGTGGTGTTGATACTTCAAAAGTTGTATTTACAGTTAACGTGGAGTATCCGGTTGGCATTGAAGAGCAGAACCAGAGTGGCATCAGTTTATATCCAAATCCGGCAAACGACTATGTCATTGTGAAACTGAATAACGAGGACGTTCAAAGCATTGTTGTGACTGATGTGAATGGCAATATTGTTTTGCAGCAAACGGTCGTGGCTGAGAACAACGAATGCAAATTGCCCGTTGCGAAGCTTCCTTCAGGAGTATATTTTGTGACCGTTAACCAAGTCAAACAAAGCAGTACAATTCGGTTTATTCATCGAAAATAAAATTTATATTTCCTGACTAAAAGAAGCCGGCATATCCTTAATTTAAGCCGGCTTTTAAACTATCTTTTTATCGTTTTTGAACACGCCAAATTGCTCTTAATATTGAACCTAAACCAACTGAACGATCTGATGAGGTGCCGTCTTACCTTTTTTTCTTTTCCTCAAGTTAAAAGTCCGGACCAATTGCAGTAAAGGTTCTGAAAGTGAAAACGATAATATTTTCCATTTCAGATAAAAAAATTTAGAAACCTATGAATACAAACTAAATCTTAATCCTACCTAAAAATGAAATCTATATTTACTATTTGTTTGATCCTGTTTGCAGTCCATGCTTTTTCACAGGTCACCACCTGGCAGGCTCCGGAAGGTTTTGCTTCCGGCAAATATTACCAGGTAAAAGTCAATGGAACAGCCGTTCCGGTTTACGATACGCCCATTGCGTCATATGCAGTCTTTGACTTTCAGGGCGAAGTGAATGTTGAGGTAAATACCATGTATGATGTTCGCTGGGTCGATATCCGGCCGCTCAGAACTGGATTAAAACCAAGCTATACCAGCGATAATTCGTTCAGTTTTAAGCTGAATAAGCCTGAAAACCTCAGTTTGGAATTAAACGGTCGTATCCGTCAGCAGCCATTGTTTATTTTCGCCGGAAAACCTGAAACCGACCGCCCGTCGAAGTCGGATAAGAATGTAATCTGGTTCGATGGCGGAAAACTGTACAAAGATGTGAAACTTGAATTGCAGGATAATCAAACGGTTTACATTGAAGGTGGTGCTGTGGTTCAGGGATATATTTTTGCGAAAGGAAAAAAGAAAATCCGGATCTGCGGACGCGGAATATTGGATGGTTCATTGAATAAAATCGACCCAGGCTGCAACAACCGGTTTATTGATTTGCGCGACTGTGAGAACATTTCGATCGAAGACATTAATCTTCACAACGCAACAACCTGGCAGGTGGCGCTTTTCCATTGCAACAATGCCAGAATATCAGGAATACATATCGTTAGCGAAAGTGGCAGTGACGATGGAATGGATATTTGCCGTTGTACGAATGTGTTGATCGACGGAGTTTTTGCCCATACAAAAGACGATTGCATTGCGATCAAGTCTCAGGGTGATTATCCGGCTACCGATCCAACCGAAAACATTCTGGTCAAAAACTGTGTGTTCTGGAACTCCATATGGGGAAACGGAATTGAAATCGGCTTTGAATTGTATTCTGCTGAAGTAAAAAACATCCGTTTCGAAAATATCGATGTCATTCATGTGGAAGATGGCGCTACCTTCAGTATTCACAATGCTGGTCAGGCGCATGTGCACGATGTGGTATTCGAGAATATCCGTGTGGAAGACAGCCGTCAGAAGTTATTTGATGTCGCAATCTTCTTTTCGCGCTGGGGACCTGATGGAATTCAGGATCCGGAGTTTATAAAGAATAACTATCTATGGGGTGCCTGGGACGGTGTACAGAAAATTCCTGAAGGAAAAGAAGCATACCACAGCAAGTTTCGCGGAACGATCAGTAATATTGTCTTTAAGGATATTCAGGTTGTTGGTGGCTTATTGCCATTCTCAGTTTTCCACGGATTTGATGCTACAAAAAATGTTTCCGCAGTTCGAATTGAAAATCTGACATACATGGGTAAAAAACTAACTGATACTGAAAGTGCAAAAATCAGGCAACAGAATACAAAAGATTTGACGATCAAATAAATTCAGGGTAAACACGAAATAGAGGGAACATGCAAAAACTAATTGACGAGATCAAAAAAACAAGTGGCGACATGGCTCGCAGGGGCTGGGCCGAATCGAACGGAGGAAATATCAGTCTGCGTTTAAATCCTGAAAATTTTCAGTATTTCAATGATTTTCAGCCGAAGTCGGATTGGAATAAACTACCTATAGTTATGCCCGAAATTGCAGGTGAACGTTTTCTGGTTACCGGAACCGGACGATTTTTGCGCAACATCGAAGTCTTTCCTGAAAAAAATATTGGGGTAATTGAAATTGATGAACTTGGCGAAGCCTGGCAATTACTTTGGGGCTACGAACCGGTTGGGGCGCCAACTTCCGAACTTCCGTCTCATTTGCTGTCGCATTGCCGCATCAAGGAAAAAACGAATAATCAGTCGTTTGCGTTTATTCATACCCACCCAAACAGCGTAATTGCCCTGACCTATGCTGTTGCCAATCTGGATACCAAAAGTCTGAGCAAACTGCTTTGGCAAAGTCATGCCGAATGTGTAGTTGTATTTCCACAGGGTATCGAATTTTTGCCTTGGGTAATGGCCGGAAGCATGGATTTAGGAAGAGCCACTGCCGATGCTATGTCGCGCCGTAACCTCGCCGTCTGGCAGTTCCACGGCATTTGCGGATGCGGACGAAATCTTGACGAAGCTTTTGGCCGAATCGATGTAGCAGAAAAAGCTTCTGAAATCTGTCTGCGCGTGATGGCTGCCGGAGGGGTTCAGCAAACCCTGAGCGATGCTCAGCTTCGTGCAATTGCCGCCAACTTTAATTGCCCGTTGGATGAATCTCTTTTTGATTGAACTTTATATTTAACGCGATTTTTTCTCTAAGACTAACTAACCATGAAACTGAAAATCTCCATAATTACAGCCTTTCTAATCCTTTCCAACTTCGCTTTTGGGCAAAACCTGCAAATTGCCCATTTAAAAACCGATCACCAATCAACTCCACTCGGCTTTGATAATCCTACCCCGGAGTTCAGCTGGATTTTACAATCTACAGAAAGAGGAGCCGCGCAAACGGCCTTTGAGATTTGGGTTAGTGATGACCAGAAAAAGATAGATACCGGAAATTGCTGGCAGTCTGGTAAAATATCAGGCAATCAAACGTTTGGAATTCGTTATGCCGGAAATCCCTTGAAATCGTTTACCCGCTATTCCTGGAAAGTCAGGGTCTGGAATCAAAAAGAAGAAGTTTCGGAATGGAGCTCGCCATCATGGTTCGAAACCAGCATGATGAAGTCAACCGATTGGAAAGGCCAATGGATTTCAGATCAGCGGCCTCTCCCAACTAAAGACGAAGATTTTTACAAGGAAACTCCCAATCCACTGCTTCGGAAGGAAATCAAGCTGAAGAAAGAAGTAAAATTGGCCCGATTGTATATCGCCGGACTTGGATATTCTATTGCCTACATAAACGGTCAGCGCGTAGGCGATCATATGCTCGATATGCCCTGGACGCAATTTGCCAAACAAGTTACATACAATACGTTCGATGTTACTTCGCTGCTCCGGAAAGGTGAAAACGCGATTGGAGTGATGCTCGGAAATGGCTGGTACAACCCGATGCCAATCCGCCTTTTTCAGCGGTTCAATTTCAGGGAAGCACTAACGGTTGGCAAACCCTGTCTGAAAGCACAACTGAAAATAACTTATGCTGATGGCTCTTCAGAAATGATTGGAACTGACCAAAGCTGGAAATCAGGTGACGGACCAATCCTGAAAAACAGTGTTTACCTCGGCGAATTGTATGATGCCCGATTGGAGCAAAAAGGCTGGACTGATTCAGGTTTTGATGACAGCAAGTGGCAAAAAGCTAAATTGGAACATGGTCCGAAAGGTCAATTGATTGCCCGATACATGCCGCCGGTACGTGCAACCAAAATCCTGAAACCGGTAAAAATGACCGAACCAAAATCAGGAGTTTATCTTTTCGATTTCGGACAAAATTTTGCCGGAGTTCCACGATTGAAAGTGAAAGGAGCTGCAGGTACAACAGTTTCGATGCGAGGTGGCGAGGATATTCACGCAGACGGTTCACTCAATTATTTGACTGTTATAGCCGGACAACTCAAGGCCAAATGGAACCTGAAGGGAGGCGCTGGTTGTCCGGATAATCCGATGATGGTGAATACTTACATTCTAAAAGGCAATGGTGATGAGGTTTTTACTCCTGAATTTACATTCTCAAGTTTTAGATACGTGGAAGTGACTGGTTTCCCTGGAAAACCTGATCTGAATTCGATTGAAGGTTTACGCATGAATACCGATCTTCAGGAAACCGGAAGTTTTGAGTGTTCGAATGAACTGTTTAACCGCATTCAGGAAATGGCTAAATGGACGTTTCTGAGTAATGTTTTCAGTGTTCAGAGCGATTGCCCTGCCCGCGAAAAATTAGGATATGGTGCAGACATGGTTGCAACTGCCGAAGCTTTCAGCTACAATTTCGATATGAGCGGATTCTACCGCAAAGTGGTTCAGGATTTTGCCAACGATGTGCGGCCAAATGGCGGAATGCCCGAAGTGGCGCCCAACGTGGGAATCAACGATTCAGGAATGGGAGGCGAAACCGGTTCTCCGGGCTGGCAGCTTGCTTTTCCATTTGGATTGAAAGTGCTATATGATTACTACGGAGATTTGACTTCTGCAGAAAAGAACTATTCCATCCTGAAAAAACAGGTTGATTTTATGCATGCTGTAACGCCCGATCATATAGTGCCCAATGACATTGGTGATCACGAAAGCATTGATAAAAAGCCGATCGCACTTTCGGCTACCGCTTTTTATTATCATCATGTGATAATTCTGGCTGAATTTGCAGCACTTTTGAATAAAAAAGAAGATGCCGCAACCTACCAAAAACTGGCTGACGAGATTAAAGCAGCATTTGTAAAAGCATTTCTGAAACCCGGAACCGGAGTTTTTGATTCCGGAACCCAGGCTGCACAATTGATTCCGCTATACTACAATCTGGTTCCTGAAAGCGAAAAATCTGCCGCAGTTGACCACCTTCTATCTGAAATTTATAACCGACATAAAGGACATTTATCGACAGGCATTTTTGGTACCAAGTTCATGTTTGATGTTTTTCGTCAGGAAAACCGGAACGAGGTGGCCTACACCATTGCCAACCAGCGGACATTCCCCAGCTGGGGAAATATGTTGGCAAATGGAGCGACCACACTGTACGAATGCTGGCAATATCCCGATACGGTCTGTTCACAAAACCACCCGATGTTTGGTTCCATTTCAGAATGGTACTACAAATCGCTGCTCGGAATTAATTCAAAAGCACCCGGATTTGCCCGGTTTGAAATCAAACCTCAGCCTGCCGGAGACCTGAGCTGGGCCAAAGGACATTTCGACGCAGTTGTCGGTCGGATTTCGAGTGACTGGAAGATTGAAGGAACGCGTTTTTTCCTGAAAGTTACAGTTCCGGCCAATACACAGGCAACCATTTATGTGCCTTCGTTGCCCAAAAAACCAGTTTTGGAAGGAGATCAACCTGCCGGGAAATCTTCAGGATTGAAGTTTATTGAATACCGGGATGGATATGCCGTATTCGAAGCCGGAGGTGGCAACTATTCCTTTGAATCAAAATACCAGAAGTAAGTATTTAAATTGTATTTTTAGTGTTCTGTCTAAGTATTGAATTGTTGACTTTCTTAATTGATCAAAATGGACATTCAATCAACTCTAAATAACGGTTTTATTAGCGAAATCAAGTCGCTGATTGAAAACAGCAAACAGAATATTGCTATTTCGGTCAATGCAGAGATGACCCTCTTGTATTGGCAAATTGGACAACGGATTAATTTGGAAATTCTTCAGGGAGCCAGAGCTAATTATGGGAAGCAAGTTGTCTTTTTGTTAAGCCAGAACCTGATTTTTGAATATGGTCAAGGATGGATTGAGAAACATTTGCGGCATTGTCTGAGATTTTCAGAAGTTTTCCCTGATTTTCAAATTGTCTCTACACTGTGGAGACAATTGAGCTGGTCTCATTTGAAGGAGGTTATATACATTGAAGACCCATTAAAACGGGAATTTTATATTGAAATGTGCAAGCTCGAAAGATGGAGTGTCCGCACCTTTAGAGAGCGCATTCAGTCGATGCATTATGAACGGACTGCCATAAGCCGCAAACCTGAAGAAACAATTAAAAACGAGTTGGTTCTGCTTAAAGACGAGCAGAAAATAAATCCTGATCTGATTTTTCGGGATCCATATTTTCTTGATTTTTTAGGACTAAAAGATACGTATTCGGAGAAAGATCTTGAAACAGCTATCATTGCCGAATTGCAACGTTTCATTATTGAATTAGGCAGCGATTTCGCTTTTCTTGCACGCCAAAAACGAATTCAAATCGACAATCGGGATTATAAAATTGATCTTCTTTTCTTTCACCGTCGTTTGAAATGTCTGGTTGCAATAGATTTGAAAATTCGGGAGTTTGATGCAGCTCACAAAGGCGAAATGGAGCTATATTTACGATACCTTGAAAAATACGAATCTGTTGAAGGAGAAAATAGTCCGGTCGGGCTAATACTTTGTGCGGGTAAAAATCCAGAACATGTTGAACTTTTGCAACTGGATAAAAGTAACATCAAAGTAGCTGATTATCTGACGCAGTTACCTCCGAAGGAACTTTTACTGGAGAAACTTCAAAAGGCAATAGAAATTGCCAGAAGCAGGCAAGATGAGAATTAAACGAAAGTCAAAATAATTCTTCAATTGTATATACACTGTGCAGACAATTGAGTTGAACCAATAAATAATCTAATTATCAACCAACTAATTAAATCTAAAAATGAAAATTTTGAAATCTTTTATTTTGGGACTTAGCTTCATTTTGATTTCAAGCTCCATCCTTTTTGCCCAAGGCAGCAAGGTTTCCGACAACCTGTCGATTCCAAGCAAAATCCTGAAAATGGACCGAAAATTTGCAGTTTACCTTCCGGCTGACTATGAAACTTCAGGTCGCAGTTATCCGGTTTTATACCTTTTACATGGTGCGGGCGATGACCAAACTGGCTGGGTTCAGTTTGGCGAAGTAAAATTGATTGCCGACAAAGCCATTGCCGAAGGAAAATGCACCGCCATGATCATCGTCATGCCTGATGCAGATACCGGCCAACGTGGCTATTTCAACAGTCCGAAAGGTGACTGGAATTACGAAGACTTTTTCTTTCAGGAATTTATTCCGACCATTGAAAAGACTTACCGTATCCGGGCTGATAAAAGATACCGCGCCATTGCCGGGTTATCGATGGGTGGTGGCGGAACGTTCATGTATGCTTTGCACCATCCTGAATTGTTTTCTTCAGCCTGTCCGTTGAGTGCCTATTGCGGACCACTTTCCATTGAAGAGCTTGCCCGTCCATGGGAGAAACAACTCGATGGTCTTTCAGACGACCAAAAACAAAAGTATTTTGCCCGTCACAGTGCATTGGAACTGATTAAAGCCATGCCCGACGACCAGAAAAAGGCTGTTCGCTGGTACATCGATTGCGGTGACGACGACTTCTTGTATGAAGGTAATTGTCTGGTTCATATCGCCATGCGCAAGAAAGATATACCTCATGAATTTCGTATCCGCGACGGTGTCCACAGTTGGACCTATTGGCGCGAAGCTTTGCCAACCGTTTTGGAATTTGTATCTCAATCGTTTCATCAATATTAATCTGAGAAGATATGGCATTTCAGTTAAAAATTCAACTAAAAAACATAACCAAACCACCTGTTTGGCGTGAAGTTATAATTCCTGAAAAATACACTTTTCATCAACTTCATAAATTGATACAGCTTGTTTTCGGCTGGGAAGATTCTCACTTATACCAGTTTTCGCCAAAAGGTTATGGATCAAATCCAACAATTGCAATTCCCTTAAAGGACGATTGGGAGCAACCGGACATGAATGCCCTTAAAACTATACTAAACAATGTCCTCACTGCTGAGAAACAGACATTTACTTACATCTATGATTTTGGCGATGATTGGGTACATCAAATTACAGTCGAAAAAATCTTGACCGATGAATTTAAAAAACCAGTTTGCCTTGCAGGGAAAGGGGCCTGTCCACCTGAAGATTGCGGTGGTACATGGGGCTATGAAAATCTAAAAATTATACTGGCTGATCCCAATCATGAAGAACATCTGGACATGAAAGAATGGTTGGGATTGGAAGAAGATGGAGTCTGGGATTCCAGCTATTTTGAACTTGATGAAATTAATCAAATGCTAAAGGGTTTTAAATAATTTAATCAATTAACACAAACATTTCTAACACATAAACTAACTATGAAAACATCACGCCGTTCATTTATTCAAAACAGTGCCGTTTTGCTGGCCGGAACTGCATTGTTATCGAAAACCGCCTGGGCAGCCTCCAAATCAGGTGAAATTGTTGGTCTCCAGCTCTATTCCGTTCGCGACGACATGGGAAAAGATCCACTTGGAACTTTGACTCAATTAGCCAAAATCGGATACAAACATGTTGAACACGCCAATTACATCAACCGGAAATTCTATGGTTATTCTGCCAAGGAATTCCGCAAAGTACTCGACGATCTGGGTTTGAAAATGCCATCAGGGCATACCGTTATGGGCAAGGATCATTGGGATGTGGCAAAGAAAGACTTTACCGATGCATGGAAATACACGGTTGATGATGCCGCTGTAATGGGTCAAAAATATGTGATCAGTCCATGGATGGACGAAAGCATGCGTAAAACCTACGACGATTATCTCCGTTATCTGGACGTTTTCGCCAAAAGCGGAGAACTTTGCCAAAAGTCAGGGATGAAATTTGGCTACCACAACCATTGGGCTGAATTCACCGAAGAATTGAATGGCATGAAACTGTTCGACATCATGATGAAAAACCTCGATGTGAATAAAGTCGTGATGCAGCTCGATATTGGGAATATGTACATTGGTGGCGCCAAAGCATTGGATGTGATCGGAAAGTATCCCGGCAAATTTGAGCTGATTCACGTGAAGGACGAAATAGCCGTTAACACCGCTGAGAAATACGAAAGTGCAATTCTCGGTAAAGGTATTATCCCGGTAAAAGATGTTCTGGATATTTGCCGTAAAACCGGTGGTACCAAAGTTTTCATCGTTGAGCAGGAAGCCTATCAAAACATGACCCCAGTTCAAAGTGTGAAGCAAGACTTTGAAATCATGAAAAACTGGGGCTATTAAACCGGAACTAATACTATCCGAAATTTAGGGGAAAAGCCTAAGAAAACTGTTTAAACTGAAAGATGGGATACTATAAATTCCATCTTTTAGTTTTTCCGGACCTGGCAAAACCAAATTTAATCATGAAAAAGACATTCACAATACTATTCCTGCTGATTTCTATTCTTGTAAGTTCACAATCCAACATGAAATCCGTTTCCGGAGAATCACTGTATTCATGGGAAACTCAACAGGCCAAAGTATTACCAAATGGCGATCTGCAATGGGCACCATTGGTTTTTCAATTAGTAAAAGGAAGTTCTGTCCGATACATCGACTTTGAAGGTGGAAATGACAGCAATGATGGTCTGAGCACCACCACCGCATGGAAGCACCATCCATGGGATGCAACAGCCACCGGAAATGCCAAAACCGGCTCAGGCATTCAAACCTACATTTTTAAACGCGGAGTGATTTACCGGGGCGCATTGACAGCCAAAGAATCAGGAGCAGCAGGTAATCCCATCCGACTGACTTCCGATCCTGACTGGGGAACCGGAGAAGCCGGAATTTACGGATCGGTGAAAATTTCAGGAGGCTGGACAAAAGCCAATTCATCGCTTGCACCCAGTATTCCAAATCCTGATTTGGTTTGGTACAAAGATGTTTCCGGATTGGAAAATCCTACGAAAGTGGTTTGCGAAGTCTCGGAAACCGGCATCAAACGTGTTTATCTGGCCCGTTCGCCAAATTTCGTGAATACGCCCAAAGAACCCATGCAAACGTGGTGGTCTTTTACTGCCAAAGCGGTTTCGAATGGCGTTCTGAATCTCACAGACAACCAGCATCTGGTGCAGACTGATCCGAATTTTTATGCGGGTGGTGATGTTTGGGCCATCGAAGGTGCAATCGTGATGTGTACGTTGTGGAAGCAGAAAATTCTCAGCTATTTTCCTGCAACAAAAAAAATTACGGTAACCGATCCAAATTTTGGCGGGAAAGATTGCAAATATTACATAGAGAATACACCGTTTCTGCTTGATACTCCCGGCGAATACTATTACGACAGAGCCATCGGAAGAATATTTCTGAGGCTCGAAGGTGATAAGGATCCCAATACAACAACAGTTGAGATAGCATCTAAATCTACACTGATCAATATTTCATCCAAAAACTTCATCGAAATCAGTGGCCTGACTTTTAGCTTCACCACCTGCGACAATCTGCGATACGGCACCACTGATGGAGTTCCAACAATAAAAATATCGAACAGCTCAAACATTGCCATAAGGAATTGCAAATTTCAGTATCTGAATGGTGGAATTCTGGCCAGTGGAACTGCAAAAAACCTGGTTTTCTCTGATAATGAGATGAATTTCATGGACGATTTTTCCATATTCCTGGAAGGACCGGATGAAGTTTCGATACTTCGGAACAAGATTTTTGAAACCGGAACCCGACATCTGGGGCGCTGGTACAGTTCCATCCCGGCCATTAACGGAGAATTGAAGGTTGGCGAAATTGCCGGGAACATCATTGAACATTCCTGGGGGAGCGGCATTAATTTCGTATGGGGAAAGGGGAGCGATAATTCAGCAACGATTCCGTTTATTCGCGGACTGGTGCACCATAACAAGGTGTCGCATTCGTTGCAGGGTGTCAACGATTACGGCGGAATAGAGGGTTGGCAGGGAGGACCGGCTTTTTATTACAACAATATTTCGGAAGATGCACAAGGCTGGCATTACGACTGGAACACGGCGTTCGTCACCTCGCTGGGATACCCGTTCTATTTCGACGGTGCTTCCAAACAATACATTTTCAACAACATCGTCAAAGGAACCGGTTTTGACCGGACAGCGGGCGCCTACAACCAGGTGCTTGGGTTTTACAACATGTACGTGCACAATGTGGCCTACAACGTCAGGTCATTCACTGCGTCGGGTGATGGTACGCTGGCCCTCGACGGATCGAATTATTACCTGGGCAATGTCAGCGACAGTACCTGGCATCAGTTCGATCACACCACACGATCATCAGGCGTACCATACGAATCACTCGGAAATAATTTTTTCAGCGGAAAGCCTTTTATAGGCAATTTTTTATCTCCGGGTGGTGCAAAATATACATTCAGCGAATTCGAAACCAAGCTGAATTCTTTCAATCCTGATTTAGGTCAGGTCGGGTTCGAAACGTCCAAACGGGTATTTGAGAAGCCATCTTCAGGCGATTTCAGACCAACGGCAAACAGTGAACTGATTGACCGGGGGGTGAAGTTTTTTGCGCCATTTCCGTTGAGTAGCGTTGTTGGTGAATGGCATTTCCAGAAACACCGGGCTGATTCGACCCTGATCAAAGGCGAAAATTTCTATTTCACCAGTGAGTTTGTCGGCCGCGAAAACTATAAAAATGTCCCGAAAAACAATTTAAAAGCTTTTGGTTTATCCGCCGGAAGTTTTGTAATGGGCCAGCTGGAAGATTTTGCCGAAGGTGCACTGGTTTTCGACGGAACCAAAACCTATTGCAGTCTGAATAATTCGGTGACAAGCAAATCAACCTGCAACAATGTGGATATGACTATCAACAGTTTTATCCTGGAATGTTATTTCAAAACCACTGCCGGACATACCAATGGAACGCTTTTGTCGAAATCGGGCGCCTCCGGATATGGTTACCGGCTTGACGTGAATGCTTCAGGAAATGTACGGTTCAGTATTCTGAATAATGGCAGCAGCGCGTTCAGCATTTCGAGTTCAGAAGTGATTAATGACGGAAACTGGCATCATGTTTTGGTTGAGGTTAACAGACAGCTATCGTCAGCAACGGTTTATGTTGATGGACTCGCGGCAAACGGTGCAAGTTCAGGAATTGTACCGGCATCGTCATCGCTGACCAACACCAACGATTTTCTGATTGGGAAAAGTCCCGAAGGAAATTATTTTTCCGGAACGATCGACTTTGTTCGAATCTCAAAAGGAACGCTGGCTGATGCCAAAACTACAATAGACGAATTGTATAAGTGGGAATTCGATGGTCCGTTCCTGCGCGATTTTGCCGGTAATTTGCCTATTGGAAAACGCGATGCCGGGGCTTTGGAAAGAGGTGCAAAACTTTGCAATATGGCGGTTTCAGAGAATCCGGTTTATTTTGGACTCAGCGGAGGAACCAGGATTATTACAGTCGATGCTGAAAAAGGCTTTGAGATTTCCAAAACGGTTGGTACGTTCATTTCTACCAGCGTGAGTGGAAACTCGGTTTCGGTTACTGTTCCTTCAGTTGCCGCCGGGACAAAGCGTTCAGGAGAAATTTACATTTTGGGATGCAACGAAACGCGGAAAATAAGCATCGTTCAGCAACAATCCACTGCCATGAGTATCTTCAAACAGAACGAAATTCAGGTGATGCCCAATCCGGTTTCAGATCAAAAACTCACGGTCTCTCTACCTGAAAATATGAAAATGGCCCGGGGAACTTTGATGGATCTGAATGGAAAAGTCTTGTCGCACATTCAATTGTTTTCAGGAATTAATTCAATGAATATCAGCTTGAAATCCGGAATGTACCTGATGAATATTTCAGGCACCGAAGTGAATTACACCACAAAAATAGTAGTGAATTAAGTAGATAAGTTGGACAATTTTTAAAGCTAAAAATATGAACCCAAAAGCTCCAAACAATCATCAGGTAAAAAACAGTATTTCCGGATTTTTTTTCGTTTTGCTTTGCTTCCTGGCATCCAGCTTTTCTACTTTTGGTCAGGCTTCTCCTGAAGTTTTGATTCTTCAGCCAACCAATGTGATTCATCCTTTCGATAAAGTCACAGTTTATTGCCTGGCCGAAGGTACCCTGACTGTTTCAGACGGGAAAGGTAAACCCTATTTTACTTCAATAGCGTCGCAACATGTTGTTTTTCAGGCCGGGGGTGCTGCCGGAACACAGAGCGTAACCATCTCGGATAAGAATGGTAAAGTCATTGACACGGTCACCTTTCGTTTGGAAGCTCCAACTGCGGTGAATGACGGAGGAAAGTATTCTGCGCTTTTCGATATTCTGTACAATGGCATGATTGGACCTGATGAAAAGGGATACAGCGATTATATTTGGAATGATAAAAGCTATAAATTCTATGTTACCTGGGATCTGGATAACAGCAATGTGATGAATGGAATGCAGTATTTCCTGCCTTATGGAAATGGATTGACTGATTTGTTCCGGGAAACGCAGCGAAAGGATGGAATGATCTGGAGTTTTGTCAACAGAGGCCAGAATGGCTATCAGTATTATGAAACAGCCTATGATCCCATTGGGTTTTTCAGGAAAGATAAGGATGCCTGGTTTGTGCGCCAGCCGGTTGACAACCATTCAGATTACAACTATGTGAACATGTTTTACAAACACTGGAAAGCAAGCGGCGACAATGAGTGGATGAAAAAAACTGTCGCCTCGGCAGCCTTGGCACTCGACTATTGCTATACCGATTCGATTCGCTGGTCGAAACGATTTCAATTGCTAAAACGCCCGTACTGCATCGATTCGTGGGACTTTCAGGTTGACGACGAATATACTCCGGAAGCTTCGATCAGTCCGACCATGGTTGTCGTTCCGGGTAAAACAAAATATGGTGTGTTTTTTGGCGATAACACCGGTTATTTCGAGGCTTGTAACCAGCTTGCCGAAATGTACGATTTCGCCGGAGAGCCGGACAAGGCTGCAATTTACCGAAAACGTGGTCAGGAAATTCTGACTAATCTGACTAAACTTTCGTGGAACGGTAATTTCTTTACGCATTTTATTGATGAAGATCCGACTGTGAAGCGCAATCTGGGCCTTGATGAAAAATCGCAAATTGCTCAGGGAAATATGTATTCGATCAACCGCGGATTGCCGCATGAGATGAATGTGGCGATTATCAAAACTTATTTAAAACTGAAAGACAATCTGCCTGTTGGTTCGCCGGGCGAATGGTACGCGATCTATCCTCCTTTTGAAAAGGGGTTTAATCTCCATGATGCGAAATGGCAATACATGAACGGCGGTATTGCTGGTCATGCGATTGGTGAACTGGCAAAAGGTGCGTATGAAAATGGTTTCGAAACTTATGGGTCTGACATCCTGAACCGCCTGCTTGAATTAGGCAAAAAATACAACAACAAAATCTATTTTTCCTACACCGGATCAATTCCTCCGGCTCCGTCAGCTCCGGGATTCAAACCGGTGGATATTTCGAAACAGGCCAATATGGATCTTTTCGATCGGGGTGGAAAGGATGCATTTACCTGGATGGACGTGAAGAACAACTCCGGAAACGATATGCGCAATCTTCCTGTGGGAAGCCAGGTTTTCAAGAATATTCCTTTTCGGGTGATTGATCCTGAAAAGAACGAGCGCCGGGCTGTTCTGGCGGTATCAACCAAACCGGGCTTTCCGCAGCAGTTGGAAGTTCCTGTTGATGATACTGCCGGGGCTGTTTACCTGCTTCATTCTTCATCCGACAACATCCCAGCAAGGGTGGCCGGTGGAATTACTTTTGTTTACACCGACGGAACGTACGAATCGAAATACATTTTTAAGGAAGAAACGGTAACCAACTGGTGGTTTGCCAATCTCCAAAACGATAGGGCAGGAGTGGCCTGGAGTGGTCCGAATCCACGGAGCACCAAAGTCGGCGTTTGCTGGGCTTCTATTGAT
>CAILJH010000008.1 GCA_903834475.1 uncultured Prolixibacteraceae bacterium
ATATCTGTTATATCCGGACTTTTCAACCTGACTTTCTGAGTCAGAACAGCCGATTTGGTGAAATAGGTCAGGTTAAGATTAAAATTTTTATCAAAAACTCCGGTAGGTAGCGGATCTTTACTAAGGTCACCCACAAATTCGAACAAGGTTGAATCGGCAAAATGAATGGATGTTTTTATTGGTCCGCCATCGGGTAATTGCGTATCATATAAGTGCCAGCCTTCATCAATTTCAGCTTTGAAAATAAGTGTTGCATCCAAACCTATCTGCTTAGATTCAAAAGTCCATTTCACAGGCTCCACAATTTGAGCCAGTAATTGGAATGCGGAAACAAACAAAACACTTAGAAAAAGAATAATGCGCTTCATGGTTTGGATTTTGATACCTGTGAAAAACAAAAATACACAATGGATTTTATCTATTCATGAAAACTGTCAGTGAATTAACCGAATGACCAATTCAGGACATAAAAAATCCCGGCAGTTCGTACCGGGATTCCTTATGGAGATTAAAATACAATCTCTTCCTGATTTTCGTCGAAGAAATGATACTCGGTAAGCGAATATGAACTCATTTCCTGAACACTAATTCGTTTCATAAACTTGAACATCCATTTCCGTGTGATGGACCAGAAGCCTTTATTCATAAACGCTGCCAGATATGGATGAGTTTTAACAATCACTTTCGTCTTATTCATCTCTTTAAAAATGAAATTGACTTTACCTTCCAGTTCATCGACCAGTAAAATGGATGGTGTAACTTTGCCGGTACCTTTACATTCCGGACATACTTCAGCAGTTTCAACGTGTTCTTCAGGCCGGACACGCTGACGGGTAATCTGCAAAAGACAGAATTTGCTTAATGGCAGAATGTTGTGTTTGGTACGGTCAACGGCCATTGAATCTTTCATCCGCTCATAAACTTTATGGCGGTTTTCGGCTAAATGCATATCGATAAAATCGACTACAATTATGCCACCCATATCTCTCAACCTCAGTTGACGGGCAATTTCTTCAGCAGCAGCCAGATTAACTTCAAGAGCATTGGTCTCCTGGTCAATTCCGGCTTTCGAACGGTTACCACTGTTCACATCAATAACATGAAATGCTTCAGTGTGTTCGACTATCAGGTATGCTCCATTCTTGAAGGATACGGTTTTTCCAAAAGTTGCTTTCAGTTGTTTATCGATCCCGTAATATTCAAAAATCGTTTGGTTACCCTTGTAGAGTTTAACGATTTTCTTTTTTTCGGGTGCAATGGATCCCAGGTATTCAGAAATTTCTTCACAAACAATCGCATCATTCACGATAATGCTGTTGAAATCGGGGTGATAGATGTCCCGCAACAAAGCTGTGGTTCTTCCCAATTCGCCGACAATCAGCGCAGGAGCGTTTACCCGTCTTAATTTCTGAAAAGTTGTTTCGAATTTTGCGACCAGTCGTTTTAACTCCTGATCCAATTCAGCTACTCTTTTTTCTTCAGCTGCTGTGCGTACAATTACTCCGTATTTTCTTGGCTTAATACTCTGAATAAGCTTTTTAAGTCTGTTCTTCTCTTCGTTCGATTCGATTTTCTGAGAAATACTGACTTTTTCGCTGAATGGCATCAACACCATATTACGGCCGGCAATCGACAGTTCTGAAGTTAAGCGGGGACCTTTGGTTGAGATGGGTTCTTTGGCCACCTGAACCAGGATGTTTTGCCCTGCTTTAAGAATATCTGAGATTTTTCCCTCCTTATCGATGTCAGGTTCTGACTGAATCTTTGAAATGGAGGTGATTTTGTTGTTTTTCGAAGTGGCAATTTTCAGGAACTTATTCAGAGTCGAAAATTGGGGACCCATATCGAGGTAATGCAGAAAAGCATCTTTTTCGTAACCAACGTCAATGAATGCAGCGTTCAGACTGGGCATTATTTTTTTTACTCGTCCAAGATAAATATCTCCAACTGCAAATTTAGCCCCAGTCATTTCCCTGTTAAGTTCGACTAACCGTTTATCTTCCA
Source organism: uncultured Prolixibacteraceae bacterium (assembly GCA_903834475.1). Taxonomy (GTDB): domain Bacteria; phylum Bacteroidota; class Bacteroidia; order Bacteroidales; family Prolixibacteraceae; genus Aquipluma. Next base: position 2,005 of record CAILJH010000008.1, read on the forward strand.
ATAAAGCAATTACCACTTCCGAAGGAGAGACGTCTACAATTAAATCGCTACTCACTACATTTTTAATTTTAACAATTTTAAACTACAAGACTTAAAAACAGATTAAACCTAAAGCACATGAGCACTTTAGGTTTAATCATAATAGGATCTTTATAAGCTATTGCTTGATAAAGCAAAGACTATTTTTTCTTTTTATGTCTGTTTTTTCTTAGTCTCTTCTTACGCTTGTGCGTAGCCATCTTATGTCTTTTTCTCTTTTTTCCGCTTGGCATAATAATTTATTTAACTTGGTCTTTAACTTGAGCAACGAAAGTTTTCGCTGGCTTGAAAGAAGGAATAAAATGTTCAGGAATAATGATCGTAGTATTTCTTGAAATATTACGAGCAGTTTTTTCAGCTCTTTTTTTCACGATAAAACTTCCGAATCCGCGAAGGTATACATTTCTACCTTCAGTTAAGGAGTCTTTAACTGTTTCCATAAAAGCTTCTACTGCTTTTTGTACTGTCACTTTTTCAATTCCAGTGTTCTTACTTACTTCGTTTACGATATCTGCTTTTGTCATCTCTAAAAATATTTAAATTTCAATAATTTATAATACTGACACAATTGGTGTGCAAAAATAAAAATTATTTAAAAAGTAGGCACATATATATTCGATTATTTTTGCAAATAAATAAGATTTTAAAGTAGTTAGGTAAAATATGAACTTTTTCAACTCGCAAATACACAATTGGTATTCATTATTTAAGCGTGATTTACCGTGGAGAAATAACCGAAATCCATATTCCATCTGGCTTTCAGAAATTATTCTTCAGCAAACCCGTATTGATCAGGGCTTAACCTATTACAACAAATTTCTGGATGAATTTCCTGAGATTTCCGATCTTGCAGGTGCCTCCGAAGACCAGGTTTTGAAACTTTGGCAAGGTTTGGGGTATTATTCCCGTGCACGGAACCTTCATTCCACCGCAAAATTTATCCAAAATTCGCTAAATGGAAAATTTCCGGAAGATTTCAATGCCATTCTTTCCTTAAAAGGAATTGGCGATTATACTGCAGCAGCAATTGCCTCGATGTCATTCAATTTAGAGCATCCGGTTCTTGATGGAAATGTTTTCAGGGTACTTGCGCGCTATTTTGGCATTTCAGAACAAACTGATACTGCCGGTGGCAAGAAAATATTTAAAGAGCTTGCAACAGAACTGATTAAAGGCACCGATCCGGGCATGCATAATCAGGCCTTGATGGAATTCGGTGCTCTGCAATGCACTCCAAAGAATCCAAACTGCGCTGAATGTCCTATTCATGAACGGTGTTTTGCCTTTTCATTCAGTAAGATCAATGAATTACCGGTAAAAAAGAATAAAACGAAACAGCGTGAACGGTTTTTTAACTACCTTGTGCTTGTCGGCAAAAATTGCACCTGGCTTCGAAAACGCACAGAAGATGACATTTGGAAGAATTTATTTGAATTCCCGCCAATCGAAATAAATACAAAAGTTGAAATCGGGGAACTCCTGAAACATGATGAATTCAGAAAAATCGTTAATGAAGAACAAGACATTATTGAAAATGTAAGCAATTGGAAAGTTCATATCCTGAGCCATCAACGGATTCATTACCGGTTTATCCGGATTCGTGTATTCAATGAAATTCTTGTACCGGATGAATATATTCGGGTGAATAAGGAAGATATTTTTAACTTTGCTGTACCAAAATTATTGGAAACATATATCCATGAAAATAGGGGAAGTATATTATTCACTTAAGCAAACCCCGTCTTCATCTAATATTTAGTTCATTTCACATTTTTTTTAATGAGCAAGTAAAATAATTTGCATCATTTGTTGTAAATTTATTTCAATCTAACATTTAAAACTTTACAGATATGTCAGTTAACAAAGTAATTTTGGTAGGTAACGTAGGTCGTGATCCTGAAATCAGACATCTCGACAAAGGAGTTGCAGTTGCCCGGTTTTCTCTTGCTACAACAGAGAATTATACCGCAAAAACAGGCGAAAAAGTAAGCAACACCGAATGGCACAACATTGTAGCCTGGAGAGGTCTGGCCGAAGTAGTTGAAAAGTATGTAAAAAAAGGAAGCCAACTATATATCGAAGGGCGGCTCCGGACCAATTCCTATGAAAAGGATGGAGTTAAGCACTACACTACAGAAATTAATGCAGACACGCTGCATATGCTTGGCAAACGTGAAGGTCAGGCAGAAGTACAAGGACAACAACTGCAAACCGAAACTGCCCAGGTTGTTAATGAACCAGATTTCAGTCAACCTGAAGAAGACGATTTGCCATTTTAATTCACTAAAATTTACTAATTGGAAACAGGCCCATTACCCATCTTGACTGCTATCTTTCTGAATGTTCAATTCTTCCCTATTACCACAGCGGTTGCGGTCAGTTTGGTGGTTATTTTGATTTTATTAGCTTGTTCAGCCCTCGTATCCGGATCGGAAGTTGCATATTTCTCATTGAGCCCTTCCGAGATGCACAAAATTGCAGGTGGAGCAACTAAAAGGCACTTTTATCTTCTTAAAAATCTGGAGTCTCCGGAACAATTGTTGGCTACTATCCTTGTGGCCAACAATTTTGTTAATGTGGGAGTTGTAATTCTTTCCAGTTTTAGCGTGAATGAAATGATCGATTTTTCCAATGAAAAAATACTTGGTTTTATCGTACAGGTTATAGTCATTTCATTTATTATTCTGTTGTTTGGCGAAATTACCCCTAAAGTGTATACCACTCGTCATGCCTTGAAATTTGCATTGTTTGTTTCTGTTCCTATGTTTTATCTGACGAAAGTCCTCAAACCAATAAATTATCTCCTTATTTATTCAACCTCGTTTCTGAACAACCGGATTCATTCTTACAATCAACACATCTCAGTCAACGAATTATCACAGGCCCTTGAATTGACTTCACGAACTGACCTGAAAGAAGATCAGGAAATGCTGAAAGGAATTGTAGAATTTGGAAACAAAAATGTGGTTGAAATCATGCGATCGAGAGTCGATGTTGTTTCGGCTGACATTGATTTTGGCTTCAGTAAAATCATGACCCTCATTACCGAGACAGGCTTCTCGAGAATCCCGGTTTATTCTGAAACTTTTGACAACATTAAAGGAATCCTGTACATTAAAGATCTGCTTCCCCATGCACACAAAGGGGATTCCTTCCATTGGCAAAGCATCATCCGGCCACCATTTTTTGTCCCTGAAACAAAAAAAATCGATAATCTGCTCGAAGATTTTCAGAAAAACAAGGTGCATATGGCTGTTGTAGTTGACGAGTATGGCGGAACATCCGGCATTGTCACTTTGGAAGATATTCTGGAAGAGATTGTCGGCGAAATTTCGGACGAATTTGATGACGAGGAAAAATTCTACACCAAAATCAGCGAGAACAAATACCTGTTCGATGGAAAAACCTTGCTCAACGATTTTTACAAGGTCACCGGTCTGGAAGATACCGTATTTGATGGAGCAAAAGGCGAAGCAGATACATTGGCCGGACTGATTCTGGAACTAAAAGGTGAAATTCCGGCCAAAAATGATACCATAAGCTATACAGATTACGTTTTCACTATCGAAGCTGTTGACAATCGCCGCATAAAACAAATTAAAGTTGAAATAATCAAAAAGGAAGTTTGATTCTGAGGTAAATATGGATATGACCATTCGAACGATGCAAAAATATTTTTACGCTTTCTCCGCACTTTTTTTCATAATCTGTTATTCATGCAAAAAGGACTATGTTCCAAAACCACGTGGATACTTCCGCATTAGTTTTCAGGAGAAAATCTATCATAAACTCGATTCGGTTGGTCTGCCCTATAATTTCGAGATTCCAGTTTATAGTAAGGTCGTTCCCGACCACGACCGGCTTGCTGAGACTTTCTGGGTAAACATTAAAATACCTGCTCACAAAGCCGAATTAAACCTGAGTTATAAAAAAATAGATAAAAATCTGGAAATACTTTCAGAAGATGCGAGAAAGCTGGCCTATAAACATTCCGTTAAAGCTGACGCAATCAACGAGAAAATCTTCGTAAATCCAGTAAAAAAGGTATATGGAACGATTTTCCTGATTGAAGGAAATGCCGCTTCACCACTCCAGTTTTACCTCACAGACAGTACGCATAACTTTCTGCGCGGAGCTTTGTATTTCCATGAAGTTCCAAACATCGATTCCCTTCGGCCGGTAATCGATTATATACGGCCGGATATTATCCGCTTAATCGAAACAACTGAGTGGACTCACTAAATGCCTCTATTTAAAACCATAACATTACCTGACGGACTGATTGGAGTTTGGAAACTTACTGAAACTTCCGATGATTTAATTTCCAATTTTTCTACCGAAGAACTTGAAGGTACCGATTTCAGGAAATATTCCTACGAAAAACGTAAGGTGGAATGGTTGGCAATACGTTCCTTGCTCAAACAAATGATCGGTCCGTATTACATCCTTTCCTATTCCGAAACAGGAAAACCGATACTGGATCACCATCAATACAAACACATTTCAATCAGCCATTCGCGGTATTTTGTAGTGGTGTTTGTTCATGAAAAACTCAATGTGGGCATTGACATTGAAGATATTACCCGGAATTATAATGCGGTAGAGAAAAGATATCTTTCAGCAGAAGAATTGATTGTCGTGAACAAAAACACGCTACTTCAATGCATTTACTGGTGTGCCAAAGAGGCAGTTTTCAAAATGATTCCGGATGATGGCGTCGAATTCAGGGAACAAATCCATATTCTTCCATTTAATCCTGAAAAGGAAAATCAATTTATGGCCAAATATTCAAACAAGAGTCAGGAATGGACTTATCCGCTTCAATTTCAAAATTTCTCAGAACATTGTTTGGTTTGGGTGATTGAGGAGCCTTCTGATTCAATAAATATTTAAGACTCAAAACAGACCAGATTTTAAAATTTTTCACGTCTCCATTGATCTTAATCCGGTTTTATACGTTGTTAGATCATCGATAATAAAAAAACATGAAATATTCTGAATCACATATACTGGTCATTTTTGGTGCATCGGGCGATCTCACCAAGCGAAAACTGATCCCTGCTTTATACGAATTGCACACGCAGAATCTACTTCCGGAAAAATTCGCAGTCCTCGGGGTTTCCCGTACAGAACTTTCTGATTTGGAATTCAGGGAAAAAATGAAAGAGTTTCTGCCGAATTTGCCGCAAAATCAAAAAGACATTGACGAATTCCTGATCCACCTCTATTACCAGCCCCTTTCAACAGCTGATGCAACAGAATTTCCGGTTCTGAAAACAAGACTTGAATCACTTTGTTTGTCGTGGTCGATTCCTGAAAACTATATTTTCTATTTATCCACTCCGCCAAATTTGTATCAGATTATTCCGCAGAGTCTGGCTGAAGTGGGATTAAATGACTCATCCGCAGGATTTAAACGGTTAATTATTGAAAAGCCTTTTGGCTACGATCTGAAAAGTGCGAAGGAACTCAATAAAAATCTGCTCAACTATTTTAAGGAAGATCAGTTGTACCGCATCGACCATTATCTGGGAAAGGAAACCGTTCAGAATATGCTGGTTACACGATTTTCGAACGGAATTTTCGAACCGGTCTGGAACCGTAATTTCGTTCACCATGTAGAAATAACTTCTGCCGAAACACTTGGTGTTGAAGATCGTGGCGGCTATTACGATCATTCAGGAGCTATGCGTGATATGGTTCAGAATCACCTGATGCAACTGGTTGGATTGGTTGCCATGGAGCCTCCGGTGGTTATTGAGGCCGATGCCATCCGTAACGAAACGCTCAAGGTTTTTCAGTCGTTACGGCCAATCTCTGAAAGTGAGGTTGAAAAGCATGTCATCCGTGGGCAATATACCCAGTCGCACATCGGAAACGAACTCATAAAAGGCTACCGCGAAGAACACGGAGTTGATCCTTCGTCAAGAACTGAAACATTTCTGGCCATGAAATTCTATATCGACAACTTTCGTTGGGCGGGCGTTCCGTTTTACATCCGGACAGGCAAGAAATTGCCGGCACGGGTCACTGAAGTGGTCATTCATTTCAAAAATACACCGCACCATTTATTCGGAACTACATCGGATTCCGATCAGTCAAACAGCCAGTTGGTACTCCGTATTCAGCCCGATGAAGGAATACTGTTAAAAATAGGCATGAAAATTCCCGGAGCCGGATTCAGGGTACAAACTGTAAATATGGATTTCCATTACAATGAACTTTCTGACGTTTATCTGCCTTCAGCATACGGACGTTTACTGCTCGATTGCATGCAAGGCGACGCCACCTTATATTCGCGCGGCGATGCAGTCGAAAAAGCATGGGAATTTGTTCAGCCCATTCTGGATGCATGGCAAAACAATCCAAATATTCCAATTTACAGCTATCCTGCCGGAACATGGGGACCGGAAGTAGTAGATCAGTTGATGGAAGACAGTGTCTGGCGCTTTCCATGTAAAAATCTGGCACACGATGGCGAATACTGTGAACTTTAGAAAAAAAGGAAAAGGGGAAAATTCATTCTGATTTCTTCTTTGTGAAACTCGGTGGTTAATTTTTTTAAACATGAAAAACAACCTTCATATTTTCAAAACTCCGGAAGAATTAGCTGAGCAATTTGCGGGTGAACTGATGAACCAAATTGCAAATTTCTCCGGAAAGGCCTTTCATTTGGCCATTTCAGGTGGTAAAACTCCGGATTTACTATTCTCCGTTTTAGCCAAAAAATATTCAGATTCAGCACTTTGGCAAAAGGTGCATTTTTGGTGGGTCGACGAACGTATGGTTCCACCCGATAATCCGGAAAGCAATTTCGGTAATGCACAAAAATTGCTTTTCTCACAGATTTGCATCCCGGAAGAAAATATACACCGCATCAAAGGCGAAAATAATTCAGAAATTGAAGAGATTGAATATTCCGAAGAAATTCAGCAAAGTCTTTCTCAGCAAGACAATTGGCCGATATTCGACTTGATTCTGCTCGGGATGGGTGATGACGGCCATACAGCTTCAATCTTTCCCAATCATATGGAATTATTCAATTCAGAACGAATTTGCGAGTTATCTTTTCATCCGCAAAGCGAACAGAAACGGATAACACTTACCGGAAAAGTAATTAATAATGCCAACAAAGTTTGTTTTCTGGTAACCGGTGCAAATAAAGCCAATCGAATTTCGGAGA
>CAILJH010000009.1 GCA_903834475.1 uncultured Prolixibacteraceae bacterium
ATTTTTTTTAATAAATAATTTGCAGAATTCAAAAACAATAGCTTCATTTGTAACCTCAAGGTTATATATTAATAACTAAAGGTTACATATAGCAAATTTAAGGTTACACCAAAAAACAGTAAATTATGGAAACTTCAATTATTGAACGATTAAATCGAACAAGGTACGATCTCCTGAAATGGACAACTATTGGTTGGGGTATCTGGTACGGAACTTTTATTTTAAAGGATGTGATCGATAATTCGACAATCATCCATGTTGCATTTTGGGTCGGACTTTTAGGGTGGATTGTCTTTATAATTAATCTGGTAAAAGTATTAAAGTTACAACGGGAACTTAAATGGGATCCAAAAGCAAAAGAGGCGTTGAATGACGAATTGCATCAGCTCAATCTGCATAAGTCTTACCAGTTTGGATTTTGGGTTGTTTTATCGGTTACGGTTATCTTAGTCGCTTTGACTTCATTTGTAGAGATTTCATCACAACTTGTAACTAAAATAATTTTGTACTTCGCCGTTTTATCTTTCCTAATTGCAGGACTTATCTACGACCGCGACTAATGGAAAACCAGGAATTAAGCAATCGGATTAAAGTTCAGCGGGCAATAAAGAATATTACCCAGGAAGAACTTGCGACCCAAATTGGGGTGACCCGAAAAACAATCAATACGATTGAGACTGGGAAATTTGTGCCTTCAACCATTCTGGCAATCAAACTGGCACGATATTTTGAAATCAGGGTGGAAGAGTTGTTTATACTTGCAGATAAGTAATATTTCTTTTTTTTCGAAGCAGGAAGAAAGTCAAAAGCCATATTCATGAAAATTTATTTAACATTGTTTATTCGGCATTTAACCTAAGGCGTATTACAAAACCAATAAAATATGGTTACAAATCAAATAAGCTGTTAAATTTGCATTCCTAAATTTTATGGTAGATATGCAGATTTTTTCGCTCAATACAAAGAAATACGCAGCCAACGAATACCTGGTTTTGCTTTACAGATTTATCCTCATGATGGCATTCTATTCGTTTTGCCGTATTTTATTTTATCTGTTCAATATTCCATCATTTCCTAAAGTCACTTTTTTATCCTTCCTCACCATATTAAAAGGCGGGCTCATATTCGACATCAGTGCATTGCTGTATCTGAACTCGTTATATATACTTTTGTTCCTGCTTCCATTTCAGATTAAATTCAGCAACTGGTATCAGGCTGCACTAAAGTGGATTTTTATGATTGTTAATGGCGTTGGACTGACATTCAACCTGGTTGATATGATTTACTACCGTTATATACTCAAGCGCACTACGGCAAGTACGTTTGATATTGCGGCCTATGATGCCGGTAATTCGAAACTGATTGTTCGCTTTTTTTATGACTTTTGGTATCTTCTGGTAATCCTGATTATTCTGATGTTCGGCCTTTCAATTTTATATTCTGTTTTTAAGCCAAAACCTTTCCGTTTCGCCCGCCCTTACGCTTATTCCCTTTCATCAGTACTTGCCATTCTGATCGTAGCAACTCTTTCTGTCTTTGGAATGCGCGGAGGTTGGCGACACAGTACCCGACCTATTACAATGAACAATGCCGGGATTTTTGTAAATGCTCCTGAAGAGATGTCACTTGTTCAGAATACGCCGTTCTGTATTATACGTACCTGGGGGAAAAAAGCATTCGAACATAAATCCTATTTTGCAACCGAAGAAGAATTAAACCGGGTATATACCCCCGTGCATGTTCCGGCCAGTATAGCCCCTCCCCGCAAAGACAATGTAGTAATCATAATTCTGGAAAGCTTCAGCAGGGCCTTTATCGGTTCACTCAATCCCGAATATACTAATCCACAGGATAAGGTACTTACACCATTTCTGGATTCGCTCGCCCATGAAGGTCTCATCTATAGCAATGCCTTTGCTACCGGCATCAAGTCGATTGACGGCATTCCATCGGTAACAGCCGGAATTCCGGCTTTGGTTGAGCCATACGTGATTTCTGAACGATCGGGAAATACAGTTAATAGTCTGGCCAGTTTACTTAATGTCCAGGGATACCAGTCAGCCTTTTTTCATGGTGCGCCTAATGGCTCAATGGGATTTGACGCATTCACTAAAATGGCTGGATTTCAGAAATATTACGGGCGAAATGAGTATGGGAATGAAGCCGATTTCGATGGAGTCTGGGGAATTTGGGATGAACCCTTCATGCAATATTTTGCCCGGGGAATGAATGAAATGAAGGAACCATTTATTACGACACTCTTTTCGGTTTCCTCGCACCATCCCTATGAAGTTCCTGAGAAATACAAAAGCAAATTTCCTGAAGGGAGAATTCCTCTCGACAAATGTGTCAGCTATACCGATTATTCGCTTCGGAAGTTTTTTGATACAGCCCGAAAAATGCCCTGGTTTAAGAATACCTTATTTGTAATCACGGCCGATCATTCCATTGAATCGGGCATAATTGACTACCATACTTTAGTGAAGCGCTTTGCTATACCGATTCTGTTCTACCGGGCCGACGGGAGTATCAAAGGCGTTGATAACGGACTGGCAGAACAAACCGACATCATGCCAACAGTGCTCAATTACCTCAATTATCCATTTCCTTACGTTGCTTTTGGCAACAATCTTTTCGATCCTTCAAGCAAACGCTTCGTGATCAATTACATTCAGGAATCTTACCAGTTCTTAAGTGGCGATTACGCATTCTATATCACTGACGATAAGCTCAACGCCATTTACAACCGAAAAAATGATCCTGCACTGATTAAAAATTTACTGGGGAAAGTCGATTTTAAGGAAGAAATTCAATTGGAAAAGGCAATTATACAGCAATTCAACAACAGGATGGTAGAAAACAGGATGGTAGTAGGAAAATAGTTGATATCAGCTTCTTGATAAGGTATAATTCAGAAACCGGAATAAAGCGATTTCAACCTTTGCCGTTGTCATATTCGAGTCGTGCCGAAAGTTCAAGTTTCATCAAAATATCTGTTTGTTCGTCATCACCCAACCTAAAAATGTGCTTGTCAAACTCTATAAATCCGTTTTTCCTGTAAAAGCTGATTGCCCTGGTATTATTTTCCCAAACACCTAACCAAACATATTGAGCATTTATCTGCTGTGCTATTTGAAACGCCTGATTGTATAATAACTGTCCGATTTTCTTACCCTGAAATTCCTTTAATACATAAATCCGTTCTATTTCAAGTGCCTGTTTGTCTTTGAATTCCGTTTGGGCCTGGCAAAAATTAATTTTCAGGTAACCAATGGTTTTGTTGTTTAGACTTGCTAAATAAAACTCAGAGTTTACATTGCTGATTTCATTATTAAGTTTGTCATAGCTGTAACTTTCGGATAAATACTTTTGCATATTTTCTTCCGTATTGCAGTCAGCAAATGTTTCAAAGAAAGTCTGCCGGCCTATTTCCTGCAATACTTCGATGTCGGTTTGGGAAGCTTTTTTTAATTCAACTTTGTCCATATGGAATGTAATACGTTATTGACCTGAATTACTCTATATCTGGTCCCATCCGTCCCGGTAGTTGTGCCGAATCCACTCATCCGCAGTTGCAAGCGCCGGAATAGTATCATATTTGGTATCGAATTTTGGATCGCCATTTACCACCTCAAACTTATTGGACGTAATTACCCTGATTGTTTCCGAGGAACTGATGTTGGTAAATTGCATATTTTTCCCATCCCATAGCAAGCGCTTTTTCAAGTCCTGAAGGCGAACGGCCAAAACACCCATCACCACCATTTCATTCAGCGGCCCGGAATAGCTGAAGTTTGAACTTGCCTCTACCCTATTCGTCTTGCTTTCCTTGCATGCCCGAATCCAATCCTGTTCGTGACCATTGGTGTCAGTATTCAGAATTCTACGGATAGTTTTCTCAGGTTCTTTAAAATTCTCCATTTCTGAAGTCGGCAATAAGGTGGGGTTTTCGGCATAGCAACCACACATGATCTTTCCTTTGGAGCCATAGAAAATTACACCGCCGTCTTCATCGCCCATCCGTTCACCTTCCTTCAGTTCCGCTGGTCTTTCAGGCAACATTCCGCCGTCGTACCAGGTCACTTTGACTTCAGGCATTCCTACCTTTGCGAGATTATCGCGTTTAGGAAACCAGTAAGATATTTTTTCTGCATGAGGTGCCGATTCATTATTCACCGGAGTCGAACTGGCTTCAACAGCAGTTGGATATTGCAACATCAACGCTTTAAAGACGGGATCGATGATGTGACAGGCCATGTCGCCCAGTGCACCGGTACCGAAATCCCACCAGCCGCGCCAGTTCCAGGGTGTGTAAACTTCGTTGTATGGTCTGAATTTGGCCGGCCCGATAAAAAGATCCCAGTTCAAAGTGTTCGGAACTCGCATTTTGTCGCTTGGCCTTTCCAGTCCTTGCGGCCAGATTGGACGATTCGTCCAGGCATCCACCGAAGTGATTTCGCCGATGGTTCCGGCCCAAATCCATTCGCAAATTTTCCGGATGCCTTCTCCTGAATTTCCCTGATTTCCCATTTGAGTGGCAATTCCATACCGAACTGCTGTCTCAGTTAAAATCCGGGATTCAAATACCGAATGTGTGAGCGGTTTCTGAAGGTAAACATGGTGGCCGGCTTTCATGGCCATCAGAGCTGGTAAAGCATGAGAATGATCGGGAGTGGCAATCATCACGGCATCAATATCCTTTCGCTTTTCAAACATTTCACGGTAATCCTGGTATTTGGGTGCATTGGGCCATTTCCTGAAAGCATTTCGTCCGGCGTATTTCCAATCCACATCGCATAAAGCCACGATATTTTCGGTATCCATATTGGAAAGGTTATTGAATCCCATACCACCCACTCCAATTCCGGCGATGTTAAGTTTATCGCTCGGCGCCTTGTGTCCCATACCGGCGATTACTTTTGACGGAAGAATAGTTATGGCGGTGGCTGCCAGGGTTGTTGTTCCCAAGAAATGACGCCGGCTGATGTTCGAACGATTGTTTTCCATGATAATCCTGTCCAAAAAAGTTGATTTTCTAATTCGGTGAAAATAGACATTCTGATTTAATTTCAGAAGTGAAACAAAAAATCTAATGTTAAAGAAATGAAAAAGGTGGACTCTTGCGAATCCACCTTTAAACTTTTCAGGTTATAACAACTTAAGCCGGCATATCAGGAAGACTCCATGGTTTGCGGTAAGTGTGTTTGATCAGCTCGGCTGCAAATTCAGTAGCAGGAACCGGATCAGTCCATGTTTTATTGAATGTTGGATGCCCGTCATGAATACTGAATGCATCTTCGACAACGATTTTAATTTTTTCGTCAGCAGTGATGTTGGTGAATTTCATGTTTGGTCCATCCCATTCCAGTTCTTTATTCAGGGTTTGCAAACGAACTGCCAATACGCCCATAACTACCATTTCGTTGAAAGGACCGGACTGACTAAAATTGGATGCAGTTTGTACACGGCTTTCAGGAGATTCCTTGGCAGCACGTACCCAATCCATTTCATGAGAAAGTTCTACACGACGACGGAATTTAGGCGCATTTTCAGGTTTGTAAACACTACCGTCAGGACGTAAAATCCAAGGATTAACACCATAACAACCACAAACTAAAATTCCTTTTGTTCCGTGGAAGAAAACACAACCGCCCGAATCATTTGGTTCTTTTCCGGCTGGCCATGCAGCAGGAAGCATTGGTTTAATTCCACCATCGTACCAGTACACTTCAACCTGAGGAAGCTGAGCTCCTTTTTTGGCTCCTTTCCAGGCTCGTTTTGGTGCACGGGCAGGGAAAGTCAGTTTAACTGATTGAGCTGAAGGTGCACAATCCTGAAGCAACAAGGTTGAATTACCCTGAGCTTTGGTTGGGTAGCCTAATTCAAGACCTGTAAATACAGGATGAAGAATGTGACAAGCCATATCGCCTAATGCACCAGTACCATATGCCCACCAACCGCGCCAATTCCATGGGTGGTAAAGTGAATTGTATGGACGCATTTTTGCAGGACCTGTAAACAAATCCCAATCCAATGTTTCAGGAACCCATTGTCCTTGAGCCGGAGTGTTTAATCCCTGTGGCCAGATTGGACGGTCAGTAAAAGCTTCCACTTTGGTTACTTCGCCGATTTCGCCATTCGCAAGCCATTCGCAGGTCAGGTTGACACCTTCCTGAGATGATCCCTGGTTGCCCATCTGAGTAGCTACGTTATATTTTGCAGCCATTTTTGTCAGTAAACGTGATTCGTAAACTGAATGGGTTAATGGTTTCTGGCAATAAACGGCTTTGCCCATTTCAATGGCATGTGAAGCAACGATTGCGTGAGTATGGTCTGCAGTAGCAATTAAAACACCATCGATTGATTTGCCCAATTCATCGAACATCACTCTCCAGTCTTTGTACTTTTTAGCTCCCGGGAATTCGCTAAAACAGCCATCGGCATACTTCCAGTCCACATCGCATAATCCAACGATGTTTTCTGATTTAAGATTTTTAATATTTCCATGACCCATACCGCCGATACCCACACCGGCAATATTTAATTTGTCACTTGGCGCTTTATAACCCATACCGGAAACTACATTGCTCGGTAGAATGGTAATAGCGGCAGCCGCAGTTGCGGTAGTTGCAAGAAATGTTCTTCTGCTTGACTTGTTTTCCATTGGTTAAAAATTTAATTACGATTTAGGTATTGATAATTTAATTGTTTTTGATCAAAAAAATCCCCTAAAGGTAAAATTATCTTCCTGAATCACCAAGCCTAAACAATCTATCTTTTGGGATTTATAAAACAATAAAGAACCCGCATTTCAAATTAGAGTTGAACATTGTTATCTAAATTCAAGTAAATGAATTTTTTATCATAGCATTTGTCTATTCAGGATTGAAAAATTCGATTTGACTCGCGAACAAAGTTGGCGTAGATTTGTCTATGATTATAACAGAATTTTAAATTTATAATACAAATAGTATGAAAACCATTAGTGAAAAATTTCCTCAATTTCAAAAAGAAGCTGTTGTTTCCCTCGAAGCAGGTAAAGAGTTTGCAACTTTAACCAATGCTGACATTTCAGGAAAATGGACCGTGTTTTTTTGGTGGCCACTTGACTTTACCTTTGTCTGCCCAACAGAGATTACCTCATTTAACGATCATTTCGAAGAATTTGCAAAACGTAATGCAAATGTTGTAGGTGCTTCAATCGATTCACAATTTGTGCATTTGGCTTGGCGCAACAACCATCCAGGACTTAAAAACCTGAAATTTCCGATGTTGGCCGATACCAGCAAATCACTTTCTGAAGAACTTGGAATTCTGGAAGCAGTTAATAAAATTGCCTACCGTGCCACTTTCATTATCGATCCTGAAGGAACAATTCAGCATGTTTCGGTTAACGGACTGAATGTTGGAAGAAACGTAAAAGAAATTATCCGTATTTTGGATGCGCTGCAAACCGGAGAATTAACTCCATGTGACTGGGTCCCTGGTCAGGCTACTTTGTAATCCGGAAATCATCTTGATATGAAAAGGCTGTCCGAAAGGGCAGCCTTTTTTCGTTTAGAGAAAGGATTCCATCTCTTTTTTAAAAGATGGAATCCCTATAACAGGCAACTTTAAAAACTTATTCTATATTTACGTGAACTTAAAAACTAAAAGCATGGAAAAAAAGATGGGGAATCCTGCGGTTGTTGGCCTTGCAGGTTTCGGATTAACAACGATTTTACTTCAGTTTCATAACATCGGGCTCATGGGGCTTGGACCAGTGGTAGCCATGGGATTTATTTTTGGCGGACTGGCTCAAATGATCGCCGGCTTTCAGGAACAGAAGATGGGAAATAATTTTGGGTATAGTGCTTTTGTGGCTTATGGCAGCTTCTGGATCGGCTTAGGCATCATCTGGCTTTTGAACTTCTACAAAATATATGAATCGAGTACCACTGATGTTGGTTACTACCTGGTTGCCTGGACACTTTACACTGCAATCATGTTTATCGCTTCACTTCGTGTGCATACGGCTATGATGGTTACCTTTGGCACATTGTTGCTCGGTTTTATACTCCTCGATATCGGCCATTTCGTTGATCCGGTCTGGAATAAAGTTGCCGGATATGAACTTTTTGTTTGTGCTTTTTCAGCCTGGTACATGATGGCAGCCATCATCATCAACGATGTGGCAGGCAAAACAGTTCTTCATTTTGGGAAAGCATTTATAAGTTAGGATATCAACAAGTCTTTATCCCTGACTAAGTATAAAACCCTGTCAGGGATATAAAAATCAAAAAAGCGAAATCCCGTATGCTGGATTCCGCTTTTTTTGATTCAACCTGTTCACTGTATTTAGCTAAAATGTTTCTTCCATTGGCTGACTGTTCTGTTCAGACGGAGCCTGCTTGTCCATTTTGTAGTTATTAATTTTGTAGCTAAGGGTCAGCATCAATACACGTGGTTCACGTTTCATGGAGAAACTCGACTTGAATCCATCGCCTGAGGATGTGCCTTCAAATTTCCCGGTTCCCAAAAGGTCTCGTACACTGAGCGTTGCAGACAGCTTGCTTTTCATGAATTCCTGACGGTACGAAAGATTGGTCATAACCATTCCTTTCATGTCGCCCTGGGCTGAAACAGATGGTCCACGATAGAATCCTGTGATCTGCATGCGGCTTTCAGGTGAAAATTTTATCGTTGCGTTCAGTCTTCCGGAGTAGTTGGTACTCTGTTTATCGACTGATTGACCTGAAATTGAACCGTTCATCTTATAGTTGTATATACTGACACTTGCATTTACCAACAATTTCTTTGTCATGTTAATATTTCCCATGACTTCACCTCCTATGGATTGATCCCGGTTCAGATTGTCCATGGTCATATAAATAATTCCATCTTTCAGTTGCTGAATACGTGTCATCAAATCGTTTGTGGTCCGGTAAAAAGTTTCGAATGAAACGAATGACTCTTTAAACTTTCGGATAAAACTAAATTCGTACGAATCGGTATATTCCGGTTTGAGATTCGGGTTACCTGTGCGAATGGTGTACTGGTTCTGATAACTGGGAAAAGGATCAAGGTCGCGTCCATCCGGACGGTTAATCCGGCGGGAATAGCTTGTCATCAGCTGGTTCTTATCATTCATATCATATGAAAAATGAGCGGAAGGGAAATAATCAAAGCGATTCAGCGTGTACTTCTTGCTATCGCTCGAGTGATGATCGATAACGCGGTAATTGTATTCACCCCGTAATCCAAGCATATACTGAATCCCAATAAATTTTCCGGAGTAGGTTGAATAAATGGAATGGATATCTTCCTTGAAATTCATATCACTGGTAAATTTTGGATCGTTAACACCGAAATTTGAAAAATTAAAATATTCATTTTCATTTTCTATACGGCTTTGAATTCCTGCTTCCAGCTTGGCTCCTCTTTCCATTGGCCGGGTATAATCCAGCTTCATCCGGTAATCGTTTGAGTTGCTGGTTTCGCTTGTGATTACCTGAGATATATAATTGCCGGACGATTTATAGTTTTGATCCGATTTAAATTCGTCGATGGTTTCATTTGCACCTCCATCGCGGTTCCGGTAATTAAATGAACCCTCCAGTTTATGGGTTCCCATTTCATTAAATTTGGTCAGAAAATTGGCATTGGCCGATACATAGTTGCCATTCCTTCCGGAGTTGTTTTGCTGAACCGAATACCTATCGGCGCTGGCAGGAATCTGGTATTCATGAAGATTTCCGCCACCAAAACCGTCGAAACGGTAATTCCCCAGCTCAGACGAAACGGTAACCGAAGTTTTATCGGTCAAATAATAATCGAATCCACCTTTCAACTGACTGCCTCCCCTTGACTGATCCCTTCTTCCGTTTGTCATCAGATAGCTCGTGGTATCTTTTGCATAAGTTTCACGTGTTGATTTCATGGTCCCGAAGTCAGTATTGTCGTTCCAGTTTCCACCAAAGAACAGATTATATTTCTTTTTCTTCCAGTTTAACATGAGGTCGGTTCCGTATTTTTTGCCGGTTCCCAGATTTACGTTCAGAATTCCATTAACTCCGGAAAGCACGTTTTTCTTCATCACAACATTGATGATACCGGCCATTCCGTCAGGATCATACTTAACCGAAGGGTTGGTAATGATTTCAATGTTTTGAATAGCAGCTGAGGGTATTTGCCTGAGTGCATCGCTTCCGGAAAGCACACTGGGTCGCCCGTCAATCAGCACGGTGAAACTTCCTGATCCGCGAAGGCTCACGTTTCCATCGATATCCACTTCCACTGAAGGAGTATTTTCGAGTACAGTTACCGCATTACCTCCGGCAGCATTGATGTCATTGGACACATTGATTACTTTTTTATCAATCTTATATTCCACCCGATTACGTTCTCCTACTACTTCAACCTCCTTCACATGCGTCTGGTTAACAGCAAGCACAATTTCACCCAAATCGACTGAGTTTGAATTCGGAATTATTTTCACATCTTTAATTATTGTTTTTTCAAATCCAACGAAGCCAGCTTCTACATAATAGATACCATAAGGTAATTCGCCAATTTCGAATGAACCTTTGGCATCGGAAATACCTCCGGTAATCAATTTTGAATCCTGTTTACGATAAATCGCTACGTTAGCATATTCCATTGGTGTTTTTGTTTCGGCATCAAGTATTTTACCTTTAACAATCCCATTCTTTATCATACTTGGTCCCCCCGGATTGCCTCCTGGGGGTGGTACCTGAGAAAAGACCAACCCAGCGGTTGAAAGGAATAAAATAAATACAATCAATAAATTCTTCATCATTTCCAGCGTTTGTTTTAATTCTTCAAATAGTTAAACCTAATTTTTCACAATATCCTTCAGACTGAAGATGGAATCCAAAGTTTAATTGAAGATGAATAAGAGTTGTTAATGATTGTAAAAGCCCAGCCAATTGGAAGAATTTAATGGAACAGTTTTTGAAGAACAAGTCAGATCACTTTTTACTAAATAGATAGAAATGAAACAATTCATTGTAATCCTTTTTGTAGCATGTATATTTACAGCCTGTGCTTCGACAAACCGCATTATTGAAATCAATAATTCAAAAAAAGAAACAAAAGGCTTCCGGCTAATACAAAATCCAAAAGCACATTCTGCGAAAAAAAGCAGGAATACATTGATCAATCAGTTTTTTAGTATTCAAACAACGTACTTGTTTGAAGAACGAACGGCTCAAAATCCAGTTCTTACTTTGAATTTTTCAATAAAAAAACCCTTTCTGGCAGAAAAGACAGATTCTGTGATGTTTCTGAATCTGGATAACGAAAATATCAGGATTATTTCAAGCAAAAGCACACCGAAAATGGCAGAAAACTTTCCAGCGGTTGCTGATAAAAATAACTGTGCAGGATTCTTTACCAATAAATTCATAATTCCTGAAAATCTATGGCTTTCGATTGCTAATTCAAAAACTCTGGTTCTTAAGCTGAGTAGCGGCAATATCGGAATTGAAATAAAACCTGATCCGGTGGAAACAGCCAGGTTGAAAGAGTTTTATAACAAGGCCATGCAGCGTCGTCTTGAAATTATTCCTTTGATTCCGGCAGGAAAATCAAAATGGTAATTTTTTACTTTTTCTTTTGGAACTTCCAATCGATATCAAAGGTAAACAATGGGAAACAGGAAGTTTTGGGTTAAAAATTCCGGCAAACTTCTAATAATTGTTAAAGAAACGACCAATAGATATTCCCGATCATAAAAAGACATACTTTTGTATAACAATCAAAAACGAGAAGAGTGCATCAGAACCTGGTCCTAATTCCAACCTATAACGAAAAAGAGAACGTCGAACGAATGATTCGTGAGGTATTTTCATTGAAAACTCCTTTCGAAGTCCTGATTATCGATGACAACTCTCCGGATGGAACTGGTGCAATTGTTGAACGATTGGCTCCTGAATTCCCCGAAAAACTTCACATCCTGAAAAGAGCAGGAAAACAAGGATTGGGGAAAGCCTACCTGGCAGGTTTTCACTGGGCTTTGGAACGCAAGTATGATTTCATCTTTGAAATGGACTGCGATTTTTCTCATAATCCCAAAGATCTGGAACGTTTGTATATGGCCTGTGTGCAACAAAATGCCAGCCTGGCTATCGGATCACGCTATATTTCAGGGATAAACGTGGTTAACTGGCCACTCGGAAGAGTCCTGATGTCGTATGTGGCATCGGTTTATGTACGCACTGTTTCGCGGATGAAAATTATGGACACCACTGCAGGTTTTAAGTGCTACGAACGCAGAGTGCTTGAAACCATTGATCTGAATGGTATCAAGCTGAAAGGTTACGGATTCCAGATTGAAATGAAATTTAAAACCTGGAAACACGGATTCAAAATTGTTGAAGTACCCATCATTTTTACTGACCGGAAAGAAGGAACATCAAAAATGAGTGGTGGAATTTTCAATGAAGCACTTTGGGGCGTGCTAAAAATGAAGGTAAGAAGCTGGTTTACTCATTTCGAGAAAGTCGTACAATAGAAATGAAATTTTGGTCAGTAGGAAAAAGGAAAAGGGAAGAACTCCATTTGACTCCAAAAATAAATATGCATATTTTAAGACCGCAATCGCGGTCTTTTTGTTTATATATTGAGTAATTTTGCTTGAATTGTGATTGCATAAAACATCAGCTATGAAAACACTCATTAAAAATGCCCAAATAGTCAATGAAGGCCGGATTTTCAAAGGAGCCGTGCTGATTGACGGAGAGTATATTTCAAAAGTGATTGAAGGAGACCATATTCCTGCTGAGTATGCTACCGGAATCACCGTTATGGATGCTGCCGGTCAATACCTCATCCCCGGTGCAATCGACGATCAGGTGCATTTTCGCGAACCGGGACTGACTCACAAAGGCGAAATTGCCACCGAATCGAGGGCTGCAGTGGCCGGTGGAGTGACTTCCTATATGGAAATGCCCAATACGAATCCTCAGGCGGTGACACAGGAATTACTCGAAGAAAAATACCGTCGGGCAGCTGAGGTTTCGGCTGCAAATTATTCATTCTATCTGGGCGCCACCAACGATAACCTCGACGAAGTCCTTAAAACTGACGGAACAAAAGTCTGTGGAATTAAAATTTTCATGGGTTCGTCAACAGGAAATATGCTGGTTGACAACGAAGAGGTGCTTTCGGAGATTTTCAGAAACACCAAATTGCTGGTCGCAACCCATTGCGAAGACGAACCAACCATCATCAGGAATACCGCCATTTACCGCGAAAAATACGGTGAATTTGTTCCCATATCGGCCCATCCAATCATCCGGAGTGCCGAAGCATGTTTCAAATCATCAGCCAAGGCCGTTGAACTGGCCACGAAATTCGGAACCCGGCTGCATGTTCTGCATCTTTCGACGGCCGATGAGATGAAACTATTCAGTCCGGGACCAGTTGCCCAAAAACACATCACTGCTGAAGTTTGTGTGCACCATTTGTGGTTCGACGAACACGATTATATTACCTACGGAAACTTTATCAAATGGAATCCGGCTATTAAATCTCCTGCTGACAAGGCTGCACTTTGGGAGGCACTGCTCGCCGACAAAATCGATGTAGTGGCTACCGACCATGCTCCACATACGCTCCTTGAAAAAGATCATTCATATTTCAAAGCTCCGTCGGGCGGACCCTTGGTACAGCATTCGCTGGTTGCCATGCTGGAAATGAGCAGGAAAGGAAATATATCCATTGAGAAAGTGATCGAAAAAATGTGCCATGCTCCAGCTGATCTATTTCGGATTGATCGCCGTGGATATATCCGCGAAGGATATTATGCCGATTTGGTATTGGTCGATCCGGCCCATTCGTGGACGGTTTCGCCTAAAAACATTTTGTACAAATGTGGCTGGTCGCCTTTCGATGGTATTGAATTTTCAAATCGGGTTAATCATACCTTTGTGAATGGAGAATTGGCTTATACCGATGGTGTTGTTGTTCCCGGAAAAATTGGAAAACGGTTGGAATTTAACAGGTAGCTAAAACAGAAATTAGTTTCGACGCAATAATTAATGATAGATTCTGCCAATTATCCGGCATTATTTCCTCTTAATCAGCAAAGTAAGCACCAAATCTTCCGGTTTGTAAACAGTTCCAAGAATTGGATGTGGCTTGGCATCAATGATCTGGAACGTAAATCCATCAGGCTCTTTTTGCAAAGCACTCATCACACTGTGCAGTTCAATATTGGTTTTGCTTTTCTTATAAGTCCATTCTCCATTAACTGCAATTTCACCCGACCAGAAACACTCTGCTCCTTCCGGACAGCGCGAATCAACAATCTTGCTAATCAGGAAGCTGTATGTTCCATCGCTTGAATAATAAATTTGATTGGTGCGAAAAACAGATTCCTTTCCAAATGAAAATGTGGGGTCAAAAAAAGTTTTTTCGCAGCTCATTCCAGCGAAAAGGACAAGAATAAGAAGATTTTTTATAAATGAGTTCGGTTTCATTTGAAAGCATTTTGTATAAACTTAGATGGAGCAGTTGGCGTTTTAGTTGCGTAAAGCGACAGATTTAGTACTTTGTTACTTTCTTTGCAAATCTATTAAAGAAATTTACTGTGAAAATCGGATCAATTGATTTGGGGGAGATGCCGCTTTTTCTGGCACCAATGGAGGATGTGACGTATAAATCGTTTCGGTATATGTGCAAAAAGTACGGTGCGGATGTGATGTACACCGAGTTTGTTTCATCGGAAGCATTGATTCGCGACATTCAGAAAACCAAACAAAAAATGACATTATTCGACTTCGACCGTCCGGTAGCAATCCAGATCTATGGTCACGACATCGATTCGATGGTTGAAGCGGCTAAAGTGGCCGAAGAATCGCAGCCCGATTGGATTGATATCAATTACGGCTGTCCGATGAAAAAAATTGTAAAAAAAGGAGCCGGAGCATGTATGTTACGCGATCCGGAGTTGATGCAACAAATGACTGCGGCCATAGTAAAAGCCGTTAATCTGCCGGTTACAGCTAAAACCAGGCTGGGTTGGGACGACAACAATAAAATCATTTTGGAAGTTGCGGAGCGCTTGCAGGATGCCGGAGTCTCTGCACTGGCAATTCATGGGCGAACCCGCAGTCAGTTATATACCGGTGAAGCTGACTGGTCATTGATTGGTGCTGTAAAAAACAGTCCGCGAATTCAAATTCCCATAATTGGAAACGGCGATATCAACGGACCTGAGAAAGCCAAGGCGTTTATGGACCAAAGTGGAGTTGACGGGGTGATGATTGGGCGCGGATCGATTGGCAGACCTTGGATTTTCAACGAGATAAAACATTTCATGAAAACCGGCGAATTATTACCTCAGCTCACAGTTCCTGAAGTAGTTCAGAAAGTGCGGGATCATATGAAAATAGCGATCGAATCGAAAGATAATGTTCTCAGCAGTATTCTGATGATGCGCCGACATTTTGCCCGGTATTTTCCTTCGCTGGAAAATTTCAGGGAGCACCGGATCCGGCTCTTACAGGCCAATACCCTGGAAGCTGTTCATGATGAGTTAAACCTGATTGAAAAACTGTATGAAGGTGTTCTGATTGATTATTCGAATATGAGTTTGAAGTAACCGGAATTTATGATGGAAATGCTCTCTTCGCTACCTGTAAATGCACTTGAATGGATAATCATCATAGCGTGCGGCATGTTGATTGGAATGTCAAAAGTTGGAATTCCCGGTGTTTCAATGATTGTCGTACCGGCTCTGGCATTTATTTTCGGAGCCAAACAATCCACAGGGGTATTGCTTCCAATCCTGATGATGGCTGATATCTTTGGAGTGGCCTATTATCGCAGGCATGCTAACTGGACTCACCTGATCAAAGTTTTGCCCTGGGCAGTGATCGGTTTATTGATTGCGCTATGGGTTGGTGAATTGGTGAACGACAAACAGTTTAAAAACCTGATCGCCATTTTGGTATTTCTAAGCATCGGACTAATGATTTGGCAGGACAAGCGAAAAGGAACACATTTTTTCCCTGACAAATGGTGGTTTGCTGCATCCATGGGTGTTTTGGGAGGTTTTGCCACCATGATCGGAAATGTTGCCGGGCCAGTTTTTGCCATATACCTGTTGGCCATGCACCTTCCCAAAAACAGTTTTATTGGCACCGGGGCCTGGTTTTTCATGATCATCAATTTCTCCAAGTTCCCGCTCCAGCTGTTTGTCTGGAACAATATCAGCCTGCAATCGCTGACCATTGATCTGGTGACCTTACCTGCCATAGCGATCGGTGCATTCATCGGATTTAAAATGGTAAAAATAATTCCGGAACATACCTACAGGGGATTCGTTATTGTCATCACGGTTATTTCGGCTTTCTTGCTTTTGTTGTGATTTCGTCCAGACAAATCTGTAATGAAAGTATTTTCTGCAGAAAACCAGAACTTTTAAAGAAAAAAACAGATCTGATATTTGTCGTTAATCATTTTGCAACTCGGTTTAATATGCTATTTTGCTGAACTACACTGCAATAAATGAAGAAATATCGGATGAAATAATGCCTCCAATGCAAGAATTAACAGAGTTGCAACAAATCTTTAACACCTCTGTAATTATTTAAAATCAATTTTGTATGTCAAATAAGTGTTGAATTTGAAACAATTCCGGACTGATTCGTAGATGATTGATATTTCCTTATCTTAGTTTGGCCAAACAAAGCAGATTGTTTAAAATTTGACAACATTTACATCCGAGAAAATAATACGAAAATGACATTAAGAAAAGACGAAGCAATCAATAACATACTGACTGATTATGAGAAACTTGCCAATTTGGTTCTCAGTCAGCTCGACGAAATCGAAAAACTGATTACCTCAGGTAAACTTCAACCGGATGAGGAGCAGTTCAATCAATTGACTAAAAATGAAAAGAAAATCAATAAGCTTGAGGTCAAGCTTAGCGAAGACATTATCAACTCGATTGCACTTTATCAGCCGGTTGCTTCTGAAATACGGAAATTAATCGCCTGCTACCGTATTGTAATCAGCCTCGAACGAATTGGCGATCTGGCTATCAGCATTGTCAAATTCATGAGTCAGATAGAAAATGAAGAAGTGTATGGAAGTCTTTCAGGATTTATCATGAAAATGATGAATTTAAGCGTTGACATGTCACGAAAATCTATGTTATCTTTTCTAAATGAGGACATGGAACTTGCTTTGTGGACCATCCAGTCAGAAGCAACTGTTGATGGGTTTAACCACAAAATGCTGAAAAAAGTTGCCGAAAAAGCTGTTCTTTTGGCTGAGGAAAAAAATGTTCTGATCAGTTTTATCCATATCAAGGAAATGGTTTCAGGCATTGAGCGGATTGCCGATCATGCCGCCAATATTGCTGAGGCTTCATTTTATTCTTACCAGGGAAAAGATATCCGCCACAAACGAAGCAAAAAGTAGAAAAAACTTGCACGTCAATGAATTATGAACAAGGAAACTAAGATATTGGTTGTTGATGACGAAAAAGACCTTTGTGAAATCCTTCAGTTTAATCTGGAAAGTGAAGGCTTTCATATAGAAGTAGCGTATTCCGGAGAAGAAGCGTTAAACAAACCGCTTGAACAGTTCGATTTACTGCTCCTTGATGTGATGATGGGAGGAATGTCTGGGTTTAAACTGGCTGATAAAATAAGGAAGGAAATTGGATTATCAGTACCTATTATTTTCCTTACTGCACGCGAAACAGAAAACGACCTGCTGACCGGTTTTAATGTTGGTGCCGATGACTATCTTTCAAAACCATTTTCAATCAAAGAACTGGTTGCCCGTATAAAAGCTGTTTTGCGGCGCGGAAAATCGGTGGAATTGAAATCAAAGGTGATACAAATTGACAATATGGAACTCGACTTGGGCAGAAAATCGCTTATCATAGCCAATGAGACCATTTTGCTTACCCGCAAGGAGTTTGAAATACTTGCCATGCTGGTCACAAGCAAGGGCAAATATTTTAGCCGGCAGGAAATACTGGACCGAATTTGGAGAGACGATGTAATTGTTACTGAACGAAATGTAGATGTAAACATTGCTCGTCTGCGGAAGAAAATTGGTGTTTTTGGCGAAAGTATTAAAGGCCGTTCAGGCTACGGGTATAGTTTCGATAACTAAAAGAAATCCGAAAAAGTAAACGAATTTAAGGAAAGGTCTTTTGAAAACTGTTGTTATTTTCCTCATTTCATTTTCCTTTTTCCGGGTTCTCATGGATAAGAATTTATTGCAAAATCAAAATAACTAAATAGTTTTATGGCCGTTCCACGCACATTCCGAAACCGGATTTTCATCAACTTCTTTATAGTTTTTTCAGTTTTCACTCTTGCTGTAATAGGGTATCAATACGACCGTGAAAAAAACTATCGGGTGGGTGAACTCGAGAGTATTCTCGATAACACAACGGAAATCACACATCGGTTCATTGAGCATAAAAAAATTCTCGAAACAGGTGATTTTAAGTCTCTGGATACGTTAAAAACGCTCCTGGCTGATTCTAACACGCGGATTACGGTTATTGATATGTCAGGAAAAGTTTTGTACGACAGCTTTGTTCCTGATGTGCAGAATCTTGAAAACCATCTGGACCGGCCTGAAATTCAAAAGGCATTTAAGTTGGGAATAGGTTCCAGTATCCGGCTCTCGAATACCACCAGTCAGAAGTTTTACTATTACGCCAAAGCATATAAAAAATACTTTATCCGAACGGCTGATGTCTACAATGTTGATGTAGTGAAATTCCTGACTACCAGCCGCATATTTCTTGTATTTATCGTTTTCCTTTTTCTTCTGATGTGGTTTCTGCTGCATTTCACCACCCGCCGTTTAAGCGATTTTATTACCAAGCTGAAAGATTTTGCGTTGAAGGCAGCTCAGAATGAAGACATTTCGAAAATGGATATCAGCTTCAAGGATGATGAACTTGGAGTTATCCGGAGACAAATCATTCAGATTTATGACAACCTGAAAACCACCAAGGACCAGCTAACCAGCGAAAAGGAAAAGTTATACGGTCACCTTCAGGTACTCAACGAAGGGATTTCTATTTTTTCACCTGAAAAGAATAAGATCCTGGCAAACAGCCATTTTATCCAGTTTATTAATATGATTTCGGAGAAGTCAACCATTTCGGCCGAACATATTTTTTCTATTCCTGAATTCAGCAAAGTAGTTGAATTTGTGAATCAAAAACGCGATCAGGACATTCAATCCCAAAACAAGGAACTTCCTCAGTTTGAATTTACAATTGAAAAACGGGAAAAATATTTTCAGATCAGGTGTATCATTTTCATGGACCGGAGTTTTGAGGTACTGATCAGCGATATCACACGTCCGGAAAAGCAACGGCTACTGAAACAGCAGTTGACTTCCAACATTGCACATGAACTGAAAACACCGCTATCTTCCATTAAAGGTTATCTGGAAACCATTTTAAACAATCAGAATATTCCGGCCGAGAAAAAAACATACTTTCTCGAAAAAGCATTCGCGCAATCGGAGCGTCTGACCGATTTGCTCAACGATATCTCGTTGCTTAATAACATTGAGGATGCCGGAGGATTATTTGAGTTTAAATCGCTTGCGCTGAAACCTGTTGTTCGTGATGTAATCGAAAACCTGAAAAACAGGTTGACCGACAAAAGTATGGAATGCTCAATAGAAATTGATAATGATGTAGTTGTTAATGGAAACGAGTCTTTGTTGTTTTCCGTTTTCCAGAATTTGATTGAGAACTCAATCAATTATGCCGGTGCCGGTTCACAGATTTCGATACGGAAATACCTGGAAGATGATAAATTCTATTTTTTTCAGTACACCGATAGTGGGGTTGGCATTCAGGAAGAACATTTGCCCAGGATTTTTGAGCGTTTCTATCGGATTGACTATGGCCGTTCGCGCGAAACAGGCGGAACAGGACTTGGTCTTTCAATCGTTAAAAATGCCATATTGCTGCACAAAGGCGAGATTTCAGCCAAAAACAGACCTGAAGGCGGACTCGAGTTTCTATTCTCATTGGCGAAAAAGTAAGCAATCATCCCAATTTATAATTGTCGAATTGGTTTAATCATAAAATTTTCAAGATAAAAGTCCCGCCAAACGGGATTTTTTTCGTGTATGAAATAGCTTACCTGACCTGAAACCAAAACACAATCCAAATTTTAACATGTTAAAGAGTAGATTTTAATCCATATCTGATTATTTTTTTTAAATTTAGCAACAAGAGCATATTGGTTTTGTTAAGTAACGGAATGATTCGGACTATGGATATAATTCACATTAGCGCAGAGTGTTATCCCGCAGCAAAGGTGGGAGGATTAGCAGATGTTGTGGGTGCATTGCCTAAGTATCAGATTTTATTGGGGCATTCGGCCACTGTTATCATGCCATTTTACCATGGAAAATTCAGTAGTTCACATGAATTTTTAACTGAATTTTCAGGAATTGCACGGCTGGGTCACACAAATTACAATTTTAATGTTTTAAAACTGGACAACAGCAGTCTGGGATTTGATCTTTTCCTTATTGACATTCCCGGATTATTCGACCGGCACAATATTTATTCCTATCACGACGACAGCGAGCGCTTTATCACCTTCCAGATTGCCGCTTTAAATTGGCTGAACCAGCGGGAAGGAGTTCCGGATATAGTGCATTGTCATGATCAGCAAACCGGATTCATTCCATTCATGATGTCAAAAGTTCGCGAATACA
Organism: uncultured Prolixibacteraceae bacterium; assembly: GCA_903834475.1. Lineage (GTDB taxonomy): Bacteria > Bacteroidota > Bacteroidia > Bacteroidales > Prolixibacteraceae > Aquipluma. The sequence goes on from CAILJH010000009.1 coordinate 20,734, forward strand.
GCAAATTTGAACTTGTCCCTACCGTATTTACCATTCACAACGGGCAATATCAGGGCCAGTTTGGATTCGACAAACTGCATTTTTTACCTCCGTTTCATTCCTATTTCAATGGCCTGGTCGAATGGCATAACCTGATCAATCCATTGGCATCGGCCATTAAATGTGCCTGGGGAGTCACCACGGTTTCACCAAGCTATCTTGAAGAAATTGGATGGGAAATGAAAGGAATGGAAGATCTGCTGCGCCACGAAAGGGATAAATCGTTTGGTATTTTAAACGGTATTGACTCTGAGGTTTGGAATCCTGAAACAGATCCGATGCTGGAGACAAATTTCAATCTCAAAACAGTTGAAGCCGGAAAAAAAGCCAGTAAGGATCTGCTTTGCAAGCAGTTCGGCCTAAATCCTGAAAAACCATTATTTACTTTTATTGGCCGTTTGGTTGAGGAAAAAGGAGCCGATGTGCTGCCCGATATTATTTATAATATCTGCACGTTTAATCCGGGAGAACAGAATATTCTGGTTTTAGGCTCCGGAGAGAAAAATATAGAGCATGGTTTGCTTCATCTGGAATCGATGTTTAAAGGAAGTTATTGTTCGCACATTGGTTACAGCGAAAAACTGTCGCATCTGATTTATGCTGGAGCCGATTTTCTTTTGATGCCATCTCGCGTTGAACCTTGCGGACTAAATCAGATGTATGCACTTCGCTATGGAACCATTCCAATTGTCAGGAGAACTGGTGGTTTGCGTGATACTGTAACTGATATTGGCGACAACGGATTTGGCATTTGTCACGATCAATGCTCAACCTTCGATGTAATCCATTCGATGCAGCGAGCCAAAACCTTATTCAAAAACAAAAGAGCCTTTACCAAAATCAGGAAGGAAATCATGCAAATCGACCATTCGTGGAACAGGGCTGCAAAGGAATATATTGAATTATATCAATCTCTTAAAATATAGTTTTATGAAGAAAAGAACATTAGCAATTATTCTGGGTGGAGGCCAGGGATCCAGGCTTTCCCCACTTACGGAAAACAGATCAAAACCTGCAGTTCCCGTCGCCGGAAAGTACCGTTTGGTCGATATTCCAATATCGAATTGCATCAATTCTGATATTGACCGGATATTTGTTCTGACACAGTTCAACTCGGCTTCCCTGAACAAACACATCAAGAACACTTATCAGTTCAGTTTTTTCAGCGATTCCTTTATCGATATTCTTGCAGCCGAACAAACGCCTGACAACAAGTCCTGGTTTCAGGGAACTGCCGATGCGGTTCGTCAGTGTATGCAACATTTTATGAACTACGATTTTGATCATGCGCTCATCCTTTCCGGAGACCAGCTGTACCAGATGGATTTCAATGAAATGATTGAAGCCCATATAAAGGCCGGTGCCGAAATTACTCTGGCTACCCTTCCGGTTATCGCTAAGGAAGCCTCTGAATTTGGAATTCTGAAAGCGGATTCAGAAAATATTATTCAGGAATTTATTGAAAAACCTGCACCTGAATTGTTGCCCGACTGGACTTCGGAGGTTAGTGCTGAAATGCAGCACGAAGGGAAGATCTATCTGGCTTCGATGGGTATTTATATTTTCAATCGAAATTTGCTGGTTGAACTGATGAAAGACCAGGGAACCAAGGATTTCGGAAAGGAAATTATTCCGCAGGCTATTAAAACCCATAAGGTATTGAGCTATCAGTATGAAGGTTACTGGACCGATATTGGTAACATCGAATCGTTCTACGAAGCAAACCTTGGACTTACTGATGATATTCCAATGTTTAATCTTTTCGACAATTCTAACCCGGTATATACCCGCCCACGATTGCTTCCACCTTCGAAAATTTCCGGAACTACATTGGAGAAAACGGTTATTTCCGATGGCTGCATTATTCATGCAAGCCGCATCGAACATTCTGTAATCGGAATCAGGGCGCGGATTGGAAAAGGTTCGACCATAGCCAATTCGTATATTATGGGGAATGACTATTATCAAAACCTGGGAGAGATCGATCAGAATTATAACGATGGCAAAGTGATGGGTATTGGTGAACGCTGTTATCTGAACAATTGCATTGTTGACAAAAATGTTCACATTGGTAATGATGTACGGGTTAATGGTGGTAAGCATCTGCCGGATTCCAACAACGAATTGTATTCAGTAAGAGAAGGCATTGTTGTTATAAAGAAAGGTGCGGTTTTGCCCAATGGATATGTGATTTAAACTGATTGCTGAAAATAATAAACTCCGGAACTGCGTATACAGTTTCGGAGTTTTCTTTTCTATCTATATCTCCCTTCGATATGCTTTCCTTTGAAACGCTTCGCTACTCGGGAAAAACGTTACTCATGGAGTGGCTTAACTGAAATCGGTTTCCTTTTCCTCTTCCTTTTTTAAAATACTGCCTCAACTAATTTGCGGGTATTGTCTGAAACTCCGTAGGTATAAATATGAAGGCTTGGTACCTGATGTGCAACCAGATCTTTCGACTGTAAAATCGCCCAATCAGTCCCAACAATTTTAGCATCTTCGTCAGTTTTACATTTGGCAAGCTCAACCGCCAGTTCTTTTGGAATATCAATACTGAATAGTTTTGGCAGCACCGTCAACTGATTTTTCAGATTGATTGGTTTGATACCTGGAATGATCGGAACCTGAATGCCAATAGTCCGGCAGTTATCCACAAAATCGTAATATTTCCGGTTGTCGAAAAACATCTGGGTTACAATATAATCGGCACCGGCATCCACTTTCTGTTTCAGGTATTGCAGATCGATTTCGGCATTCGGTGACTCAAAATGTTTCTCCGGATAACCGGCTACTCCGATACAAAAATCCATCGGTGCGGTATTTTTCAAATCGGCTTCAAGGTATTTACCCTGCCGTAAATTCACAATTTGTTCCACCAGCTCGTTCGCATTGGAATGTCCGTTTGGATCAGGCTTGAACACGTGTTCTCCTTTGTTTCCATCGCCACGTAGAGCCAACACATTTTTGATTCCCATAAAATTCAGATCAATCAAAACATGCTCGGTTTCGCTTTTCGAAAAGCCGCCACACAAAATATGCGGAATCACCGGGATACCATATTTATACTGAATGCTGGCCGCAATCGCTACCGTTCCCGGACGTTTGCGAACTGTACGTTTTTCGATGCGGCCGTCAGGCCATTCAACATACATCATCTCATCGCGGTGAGTGGTAATATTGATGTACTTTGGATCATAATCCAACAGGTTTTCGATTGTATTGTATATTTTGCTGGCATCGTTTCCTTTGAGCGGAGGTAAAAGCTCAAACGAAAAAAGCGTCCTGGAACTCTGATGAATTAGGTCAATTACTTTCATTTTAATACTATTTTGAAATAGAAATATTATCAGCTACAAACATAACTGCCAAACCTGAAAAGAAACGAATCAAAACACTTTTTGTTGAGTTTTTTATCGAAGTTAAATTATAGGTCAAAAAAATTTGATTTATAAAAGTCATTCTGGTTTGGGATCTGAAATTGGATGCCGAAAAAGTATAAGTCCAAAAGATAATGCAAACACACCATAGATTATTCCTGCAATCCAAACAATCCCTGGCAGATCAGGATTGGTAAACAATCCTTTGATCAGCGCAAGTCCGGCGATTAAAAAATGAGTGAAATTCGCCACTGCAACCGGACGGTTATAAATACCGCCAATTAAACTCGATTTAGTCATCCAGTTTAGCATTCCAAAGCCAAAGTACAGCGCTCCAATAATTTGAACCAGCAATTGAAGCGGTTTTGTTGCTTCCAATCCACAAGAAGTTAAAATCTCTTCCGGAATAAATGTCAGAATGATGCCTGCTCCTCCAAGAGTTAAGGCGCTGGCTGTCATTAAATATTTGGTTTTCATATATTTTGATTTAATTTGATTTTTACTGAACCTAAAATCTTCAATTTAGGTATTACCTCAATCTCAACTATGTTGAAGATTTTCAGAAATTACCTTGAAATTCTAAAGTTTGATTTTAGATTTTCAAGGTTGAATAATTCTGCCAATCCAAAAAAGACAGAATTTTCATCCTGACTTTTGGAAATGTCATTCTTGGAGAACATCTCCATTCCGTCCGAAAAGAGTTATCCGTTTTGTTTTGCATTTTTGCGCGGACGGTTTCCGGTTGTCCTTTTTAACCCGGGGTGCCGTTCGTTCCTCACTTTACCCCGGGCTACAATTATGCCGCTCCTCTGGAGCTAAGAAAATTGCAAACCATTGCCCAAGGCTATCCCCAAACCTTCCCCCTGCGGGGGGAATTAGAAGAGGGTTTTCATATCCCTTTGTAATTCAGATTCGACGGCATAAACTGCTCAATAACTTCCACGCTCACACCTTTGCGGCGGGCGTAATCTTCAGCCTGATCTTTACCAACTTTCTCGAGGCTGAAATATTTCGATTCCGGATGTACAAAAAATTCTCCGCATACCGAGGCGGTGGGGTACATCATAAAATGTTCAGTCAGAGTCATTCCAATGTCTTGTGCCTTCAGTAAATTGAAAAGGTTGGCCTTTTCATGGTGCTCAGGACAAGCCGGGTAGCCAATGGCGGGGCGGATTCCCTGGTAATCGACATGGAACATTTCTTCCAGCGAAAGTTTTTCTTCCGGAACAAATCCCCAATATTCTTTCCGAACCTGAAGGTGCAGCAACTCGGCAAATGCTTCTGAGAGGCGGTCGGCCAGCGATTCAAGCAGAATAGCATTGTAATCGTCATGATCGTCATGGTACTGTTTCATCCATTTTTCGATTCCGACACCGCCAGTCACAGCGAATGCGCCAAAATAATCGGTTTTGCCACTTTCGATTGGGGCGATAAAATCGGACAAACAATAGTTTGGCGAGCCCGGTTTTTTGACTTCCTGTTGCCGCAGGTGATAAAACTTACCTATTCCCTTTTTCCTAGTTTCATTTTCGTAGATAACAATGTCGTCGCCATCGGCATTGGCAGGCCAGATACCGAAAACACCATTTGCCTGAACCATTTTCTTTTCGGTCATTTGGTCAAGCATCCTGTTGGCGTCAGCATAGAGTTTCCGGGCTTCTTCACCCTGCAATTCGTCATTCAGGATATCCGGAAATTTGCCTTTCAGCTCCCAAACGAAAAAGAAAAATGTCCAATCGATGTATTTCCGCAGTTCAGAAATCGGAAAATCGATCAGCTGTTTGACACCAACAAAATTGGGCTGGTAAATGGGTGTATTATTCCAGTCAATTTTCAGTTTATTGGCACGAGCTTCTTCAATGAGCAGGTATTTCTTTGCTTTTTTCTGTCCGTGAAAATCGCGTACTGCCTGATAATCATCACGAATTTCCTTCAGGAATTCCTGATTTCCGGAGATCAGGTTCGAAACCACGCTCACCGCACGCGAAGCATCTTTGACATGAATCACCGTATTTTTATACTGAGTTGCTATTTTAACAGCAGTATGTATTTTTGAAGTTGTTGCACCGCCAATCAGCAAAGGCAGATTCATATTCCGGCGCTCCATTTCGGTAGCCACTTCAGCCATGATTTCGAGTGAAGGAGTAATTAATCCACTCAGGCCAATGATATCGACATTTTCGCGGATGGCGGTTTCCAGAATCTTATCCGTTGGAACCA
>CAILJH010000010.1 GCA_903834475.1 uncultured Prolixibacteraceae bacterium
ATATAAGAGTCCCAATATGGAACAATGGTTTGGATGGCAACCTGAGGATCTGATTGGTACCGATGGCTGGTTAACGGTTCATCCTGATGATCTGCAGCGGATTCAAAAAGAGTTCTATTCACTTCTAGAAGATGCCTCTTTGGTAAAAACGTTAATTTACAGGTATAAATGTAAAGATGGTAGCTATAAACCTATTGAACTTACAGCTACCAATCATTTAAAAGAACCTGCTATCAATGGCATATTGCTTAATTATCGTGATATCACCGAACGCATGCAGGAAGAAGAAGAAATACGACTAATGAATGCAGAACTTCAAAAACTCAATGCCGAAAAAGACATGTTTTTTTCGATCATTGCCCACGACCTGCGCAGTCCGTTTCAGACACTCCTGGGTTTCACCCCACAGTCGCCGGAACTCCTGCTTACCTACCCGTTAGAAAAAATCCAGAGGCTGGCAATAAATATGAGAACCTCGGCTAACAAGCTTTTCAGCCTGCAGGAAAACCTGCTGGAGTGGTCGCAGATGCAGCGCGGTTTAATTAAATTTGACCCTATCCAAATTCTTTTGCCGGAAACTATGGAAGAAATTGCAGCCTTGATTCGTGATACAGCTGAAAAGAAAATGATTGAAATATGCTGCGATATCCCAGACAGCCTGACTGTTATGGCTGATAAGCATATGTTCGAAAGCATGGTGCGCAATCTGGTTTTCAATGCAGTAAAATTCACTCACAACGAGGGAAAAGTGATGATCGCAGCCCGGTCAATTCCAAATAATACGGTCGAAATATCAATTAAGGACACCGGTATTGGGATGAATAAAGACATGCTTGATAACCTTTTCCGGCTCGGTGCAAACATACGTCAGAAAGGAACCGAAGGTGAACCAAGTACAGGTCTGGGATTATTCATCTGCAAAGATTTTGTAGAAAAACATGGTGGAAAATTGTGGGCTGAGAGCGAAGAAGGGAAAGGGAGTACTTTTAGGTTCACACTAAAGACAGAATATTAACATAAACAAACTCCCCTGACATAAGATTGTTGCCGATGAACTTTTTAAAAAGCTCAACCACCTTGTAAAAATCTTCTAATAGGTTAGATATTCCGAGGTTCCCCGCTACACAGAAGCCCTGGCATTTATGCCGGGGCTTTTTTATGCGATAAAGTTCAGAACCAAAAAAGCTGCCTCAGAAAATTCTGAAACAGCTTGTTCTAATCGAGTTCTATGATTTTGCTATTTTTTGACTACCTGATATTCCCCACTGAATTTTTCACCGTGTCGTGTTTCGTATTGGCAGCAACAACCTTATAGGTTCCTTTTTCAACCAGTATTCCGAAAACAAGTTCAATTTTTGCCGCATCTTTTGATCCGGCATCCATATTTACGGTTAATTCATATTCTCCATCTTTCAGGCTGGAAGGCATTTTAAATTCATTTCCGGCATTGCGTACTTGCCAGAAAACTTGTCCGCCGCCAACACTCGATACTGCGGCAGAAATGACTGCCCCGCCAGGTAAGGCTCCACCAACCAATGCTGCTCCTGATGCCAGTGCACCTCCGGCAGCATGTAAACCGGCATTCACTTTTGAAGTTTCTGAACTACCTAATAGCGTCACTTTATTTCCGCCTGAGTTTACGCCAAAAGCCTGATTGTTGGGAAACAAAACAAAACAAGCGCCATTGGAAATGCCGGATTGTACCTTTTCTCCAAATGTTGCCCCCTGTGTTTGCCTGGGTACGGTCACGTTCATCGAAATCCGGTTGGGCATGCCGCCATTGATGTTATTGACTTTACTCTCGGTTTGACCAAAAGAACAGACAACTGAACTTACTGTTAGAGCGAGGATAATTGTTGCTTTTTTCATAAACCAATATTTGAAAATTTACCTACTCCCTTTTTGCCGTTTCGGTTTTCTGCTTTCAATAAGGTTAAAACAAATTTCGGATTGTTTATGTTTCGGAAGCGCATAAAAAAAGCTGTTTCAGGCTAAATTGAAACAGCTTTAAAGACAAGATAATTTATAAACTATTTTTTATAGAAAGGTAGAACCAAATAGGTGTAAATAATACATCCGACACAGATGGCGAACAAAAACTCAAGACTTGCACAAATGATAAGCATTCCGGAAATGACGATGGACGCAGTTTTCAGATCAAAAATGTATAAACCTGAAATTGCAGTTGTCATTAAAAATCCAAGTCGGGCAGCAAAAATCTTAGGCGCTTTGTCGATCAATTTGACAGGCAAGCTGAGCGTATTGTTTAAAGAATGACTTAAAAAACTGATTGGACTGAATTTGATAGTAGTAAAAGCCCTGATAAAAAAATCAGCCATCAGAAAAACAAACAGAATGACCGAATTAAAAACAAAGGCCATGACAAGGATTCCAATGGCAAACATGGCATTAAATCGTGTAACTTGTTCATTCACTCGCTGATCGGATATGGGGCAAACGATATTCTTCATCAATTAAAATTTTGAACTTCGATGGATAATGGTCAGGCCTATTTTGTTCCTGACTTCAACAATAAAAGACAAAAATGTATTTTAATTTGATTAAATCTGAAAATCGTTGAATTTAATCCATGGATTTGATGATTTGTTAAAGCAGGCTTAATTCTTTAATCCGTTCAGCCAGTGGTAAAATTGTTAATGCCGTTCAATTTTCAGAATAAAATTGGCTGCTTCATTGCATTTTTCTAATTTCACGCTTTTAATTTTTATACGGATGACATTTCCTAAACTTACCATTGATACTCCGCTGGCAATTATCAACCAGTTTGCCCAAAATTCGCTGGTCGATTGTCTCGGAATCTGTTTTACGGCTTTGGGCGAAGGTTGGGTTGAAGCCAGCATGCCTGTCGATCATCGCACTTCGCGTCCGGGAGGATATCTTCACGGCGGAGCCAATCTGGCAATGGCCGAAACTGTTGCAGGCCTTGGGTCAATGCTGACGGTTGATATTCAGGAATTTGATGTTTTTGGAATTCAGGTAAGCGCCAACCATACCGGAAGTGCAACCGACGGAATGGTTTATGCCCGGGCCGACATTGTGCACCAGGGCAATCAAACGCATGTTTGGAATGTAGAAATTAAGAATGAAGCCGGAAAACTGATTTCAACCGGAAGGGTTACCAACATGATTGTCAAACGAAATGGAAAATAACTCAGTTGTTTCGGCTTTTCTTGATCAACTCATTCAGAAGCAAATTGCTTTTGCTTCCTGGTTCAATCCGAAAGAATCACAACTGGGGCTGATTATTGGTGACGCATCGGATGTACTGTTTTTTGACCGGTTCGATCGCTTGAATGGCGAAGCAGGTTTTGTGTTTGCACCATACCGAATTACCGGGAAAAGTCCGGTGATCCTGCTGAAGCCAAAAGTGTATTTTGAAGATTTCACCTCGGGAATTGAACCGGATATCAATATTTTTGAGCCTTTCGGTCAGAATGAAGAAAGGCAAATCTGTGGTATTCAAACGAAAGAGGAATACCTGAAACTCATTGAGGAAACCATTTCTTCCATTTGCGAAGGAGCCCTTTCCAAAGTGATTATTTCCAGGCAGATTCCTGTGAAAAGAACGGATGTTTCGCTCGGCGGCACCTTTCTTCAGTTGCACGATCAGACTCCCAATGCGTTTACCTATCTTGTAAATCTGCCGGTTGCCGGAATTTGGATGGGTGCGACTCCTGAAGTTTTGATTAAGTCGGATGGAAATCGCTTTGAAACTGTTTCACTGGCCGGAACACAAGTTCGGAAACCGGGCAATGAAGAATATTTCTGGAGTACAAAAGATATTGAAGAACAGGCTTTTGTGTCGAGGTATATGCTCGATGTATTTTTTAATTTCGACATTCATCAGTATAAAACCATCGGCCCTGAAACCATGGAAAGCGGTAAGGTGGCCCATCTGAAAACCTCGTTCTTTTTTCCATCTGAAAAAATAGCAGATTTTATGGGAAATTTTATTTCCAATTTGCATCCAACGCCTGCTGTTTGCGGATTACCAAAGGATTTGGCCGCCGAGTTTATCCAGAAAAATGAAGTTCATGAGCGTAAATATTATACTGGTTATTTAGGTCCGTGGCGTTTGAATCAACAAGTGGCACTTTTCGTGAATTTGCGGTGTATGGAAATTACTTCGCAGGAATATATTTTGTACGCCGGAGGAGGAATAACCTCGCATTCGGTTCCTGAAAAAGAATGGGACGAAACCAACCAAAAGGCAAAGACCTTGCTTTCGGTGATTGATCCGGAAAGCCCCCTTCCCGTTCCCCCCGAAAAGGTGGAAAGCTGAAGTCCCCCTTCTGATTCCCCCAAATGGGGGAAGGTTCTGGGCACAGGAATTAGCGGGGTTGTAGCCCTGAAAGGGCGACAGATAATAGCACAGGGCAACGCCCTGTGGAATAATAAGAACGGCAAGAAAACCGTCCGCGCCAAAATGGTTTTCATCACAAAAATCAAATTTCGGACGGAATGACAATTGCCTTCAAAAATGGTAAAATGTAAGAGACAATCATGATAAGCGATAAAAAACACATCCATCAACTTGCCGCCCTGCTCCTGAAAAAGGGGATTACAGATATCGTCATTTCTCCGGGAAGCCGCAATGCCCCGATGATCAACACCTTTTCCGGCATTCCTGAATTTAA
>CAILJH010000011.1 GCA_903834475.1 uncultured Prolixibacteraceae bacterium
CATGTTGTGTTTGACAAGATCTTAAGCAATACCGATCAGAAAGTTCAGTGGATGAATTCGCTTTCAAACGAAACGATTTATTTGGATAGCGTTCTTATTATTAAAGACGCCGATATGCTGTCATCTGCTCAGGTTATTGCTGCCAACACCATGAAAGTTTATCCAAATCCTGTTGGTTCTGCCAGCGAATTGACTGTTAGTTTAACTTCTTTGAATGCAAGAGTTTCTCTCTACAATTCATTGGGACAAAAATTAATGGAAAAAACAGCCAATGGAAATATTGCTAAATTTAATGTTAGCAGTTTGAATAAAGGCATGTATTTCATCCGGTTGGATAATGGAACTACTCAAAAGTTCGTTCGATAATCTTTGAAATCAAATGATATGAAAAGGCCCTGCGATTTCGCAGGGCCTTTTTTTTTGCCCTTTCCTGTAATTGCGGCCATAAACGAATGTCTGTGAATAGTTGCATGTCATTTAAAGTCGCATAGCACAATGCCATTAAGTTAAGGAAAATATGAAATTTTTATTTAATGATTCGCAAACTATATTTCGGTGCGCTGCACCTACAATTGTCCTGACTATAAAATTTCTACAAATATTTCGCCCCGAGCATTCGGGGCTGCTTTACCTTGATCGAAAAGGTGCGGAGCACCATGATATTTGTAGAAAAAAAATAAGTGCCTGACGATAAGGTGCAACGCACCGGAATAATAGATGTTGCTTTAGGCTTAACTTAACAGCATTGCGCACCGGGGCGACATGTTTGAATTTACCTGGTGAATAATCCATCCATGTAAATTTCGCTCCTCCGGAGCTAGGTTTTTTTGCGTACCAATATTCTCTGCAAAGAGGTCGCTGCTCCGCAGCTTTTCCAAAAGCGACAGAGTCCCTGCCAGCAGCAGGCTTGGCGAAATACTGGTAGCCCGGGGCTTTGGCGTTAGCTCTGCCGAACGGTAAGTCTGGAACGAATGTCGCCCCGAATTAACGAAAAAGTGAAACACGTGGAATTAATTTGGGTCTGCTGAAAAACTATTCTTTGCCACGTAGTGGCTAAATCTGAATAACCCCCAGTGGAGCTTGCGGAACTGGGGGATGATGAACAAGCCACAACTCCCCCCGGAGCGGGCTGAATATCATTCTAAATACTGTTATTGAACCCTTTCAGGGCTCTGGGTTCGTCTGTCTTCTGATCCGCCAGTTTCACTGGCGGTTATTCATATTTGGTCCTTTCAGGACATGAATAATCGTGGCCACGAAATATAGCGCAAATAAAATGGACACATTGAATCAAAACATTGCACCTAAATCTGAAATTAAAATCATTGTTGTCCGGTTAAAATATTGTGGAAATAAAGTTTCGCTACTACGTAGCTTTAAGTCACACACAAATCACTAATCTACAAAGATTTTGCAACTACGTTGCAGAAGGTGTGGCTGCATCGCAGCCTAATCTTTGTAGAATAATGCGGTATATGAAAAATAAGCCACGTAGTGGCGAAACCTTCCAGAAGTCTTGCTATGATTCATGATCTTAAAAATAAATATTTTTTAACCGGACAGCAATGAATTAAAAACTTAAATTCTGATATGTCTGTAATTCTATGCTTTCTCAGCTGACACTAATTACTTTGCATGGAGAGTTTTTTCTCGTAAGCCGGAATGTTCGGATTATTGGGCGAAAGTTGCTTCAGCTCAGTCAGTATCTTCTTACCGTATTGATAATCCTTAAAATAGATACAGGCGTAACAAAGTGTATTTAAATATTCCGTATTCGTGTTATAATCGAAATACACTTTCTTCAGGTAATCCAACGCTTTCGGATCTTTTTTCTGAAGTAAAATATCGCCTAAAAACCGGTTGACCAGATTGGTTTCGTGAATACTGTTGGCCTGCATCAGCAATGAATAACCCTTATCAATATTGCCCGCTTTCAGGTTATTGACAGCCTCTTTAATAATTGCGCTGACATCCTGGGGGGTACGCATTATCACCGCGTCTTTTTGAATTTTTGGTGTCTCCTGCGTCAGCAAGGTTTTGTTCGAATTGTAAATTTCACTGGCTTTGGCCGTATTTCCGGTTTTGTTATAGGCCTCATAGAGTAATTTCAGGATCGATTGCTTTTGGAATTCAGGATCCATTCTGACTACTTCTTCATAATAAGGAATGGCTTTCCCGAAATTTTCCATTTTCGAATAAATCTCTCCTGTTGTGCTCAGGATATAGATGTCCCTGTTTATTTTTAAGGCTTGCTGAAACACTTCCAAGGCCGGATCATATTTCCCTTCCTGAAACAGAATCTTACCTGTTTCGATAAAATTATCAATTTTGTAAGGTTCAATTTTCAGGATTGCTAAATATTCCTTTGCCGCTTTATCCGGCTCGTTGTGGGCCAGATAATATTTTGCCATAAACTTGTGCGCATGTTCAGCTGTGATGTCAGTGTACCGAACCGACTGGTAGGCAATCGAATCGACTATGCCATGCGGTTTGTAATTTTTAATGTAATTGTTCTCCACATTTTCGGGCTGAAACGGCCAGCCGGCCTTTATTTTCTGAATGCTTAATTCAGCGGTCAAACTGTCGAGCGGAGTATAACCCCAGCTATTCCTGTAATAGGCCGATGGTTTATAAAATTTCGGGTCGGTTGTGCCAATCAGTTTGCTACTTACGATTTCTGAATAGAATGCATCGGCCATCAGGAAATAACCATCGATTGTGGGATGTAAATGTTCAGTAATCAGATTGTTCCCAATGAGACCATGTGGCGATTTTTCCTCAAAAACGTGTTTCATCGGCACCAGATGCGCTCCGTATTCCCTGGATAAATCATCGATAATCAGATTCAGATCTTCAGATGCCCTGAAACGAATGCAATCCAGATCTTTGGCGCGGTAGAAATCGGCTTTGGCCTTTTCAAAATTGCCGGCCTTCTCAAAAGCCAGTCCTTCCTGATACACTTCCAGTGCTCGGGGATAATTCTTTGAAGCAGATGAGCCTAATGGCGGTAAATCTTTAATATTGCTGATCAATTCGCTGTAAAATACGGCAACACCCTTGGCACGCGACTTTTCTAAAATAGACTGCATGTTCTTTTTGTAATGCTCATGTGCCAGCTTGAATATCGGGCTGTTATACTCAACATCCTTATTGGTGGCTATCTTTTGCATCATGGTCCCGGATTGCTGGGAATCGGCCGGGTTTTTACCCATGATGAACCGTTGCGTACCGAAAATAATCTCACGGATTAACTGATAAGTTTTGAATTCAAGCATATTCAGGTGAAGGATTTTGAGCCACCTCATTTGACCTAATGCTTCTTTGGAAGCAATGCCCAGTCCTCCATAAAATTCATTGTGTCCGCCATAGATCAGGATGGCATCCGGCTGTGCTTTCAGTATTTCGTCCACCTTATCCTGAAAAGCATAACTGTTGATGGCCGTCATGGCAGTATTTACGATTTCAATCTGCTTATCGGGATAACTATCCTGAAGTCTGGCCTGAAGTATTCGGGAAAACATGATACCTGAAGTATATGGAAATCCGGCGGTAGTCGAACTTCCAATAACGAAAATCCGGTATCCGTTTTTCGGTTTTTCCTTTAGGAAGATATCATTATGAGGAATCATCGACGGAAGGTTATAGAAATATTTCTTTCCGTAATCGGGGTTGATTTTGTAGTATTGCTTACCAAATAAATTGAAATCTGTAAAGAGCTTGTAATTCGAGCCATAATTCACCGACCTCAAGGTCACTTCAATCAACAGAAGAAAGATCAGGGGAATTAAAATAAGGAAGAGTGAGAAAATCAGTTTCTTCTTTGGACTTATCGGATCGGTTTTCTGGTTGGTTTTCTTAATGTTGCCCATGGCTTCTATACAATTAAATAGCTGTGATGATTAGAATGGTGGCAAATTTAATTTATTTACCATGTTATCCAAAATCCCGTTTGAAGGTTCACTTGAATTCAATCTTGAAATCAGTATTGGTCTGAATGAATCCTGCTGAAATCAAGATCAGTAAAAGGTCTTCCTGAAATGGATTGTTGGGAGTAACCGATGGAAATAATGCTCAGAACCCGGAATTCTTCAGGAATATTCAAGGTTTCTTTCACATAGGTTTCGCTTGGTTTTTGCTCGCTGTGAGCACGTCCGCGAATTTGTATCCAACAGCTTCCAAGTCCCAGTGAAAGTGCTGTAATCTGCAGCAGAATGGATGCAATGGAACAATCTTCGACCCAGGCAACGGTTTGGCTTTCGTCGGCAAGTATTACAACAGCCAATGTTGCAGTTTGCAGAGCGCTTGCACCCGTCAATTTGCAGTTTGCCAGTTTTTCAATGACCGACTTATCGCTAACAAAGATAAACTGACTGGCATTCGAATTCTTTGAGGTAGGTGCCCGAAGAACAGCTTCCTTTAGCAATTCAATTTTTTCTGCTTCAGGGATTTGCTCAGTAAATTTCCTGATGCTTCGGCGCTTGCGTAAAAGGTCAATCATCGTTATTTTGATTAAGTTTCCTGCAAAACAAAAGAAAATGCATTACTTCAGGCAACTAATTTTGTGTTTCATTCATCTACATAGAAAAGATTTAACATGTTCAGGAAAATTTCAATACTGGTTTTAGTCATTTATGTGTTTTTATCGTGTCGTCACGAACAGGTTACTGAGGATAGTGTCCCGAATTCTATGTCAATAAAAACCGGTACTATCTGCGGCTGGTGTTCAAAAGACGATACGTTGTCAATAAAGGGAAATGCCGTCCGATATATCAATTTCTGGGATTGCAGAACCAATCAGTCGCTTGAAAAGAAAGGTATTCTATCGGCTTTGGAATGGAATGCTTTGGTTGCAAAACTTGACTTTGAAGAACTTAAGAAACTGAATCTGAATTCGTGCAACTATTGTGCTGACGGCTGTGATGAATGGCTTCTCATCGAAAAAGGATCTGAATCACATTACATCCGTTTTGGTAAAGATGATCCTGAACTCAAGCCGATCAAATCATTTCTGGATGACTTATACCTGATTAAGGCCAGATATTCAGGAGATAAATGAATCAAGTAAATGCTGATGTGCCGAAGGTCCTTCGTTAAAGAGCAGATCCAGAATGCTTAAATCAGGGACAAAACCGAATTTTTCAGAAAAAACCTGGGTATAGGATTGAGCGGCAAATTCAGGATCATCGGCGTTCTTATGCGCTTTCGGATTGATTTTCTCCCTTAAATTCATACAATTTTCCGGAGGGTGTTCGAAATCATCTGTCAGTTTCAACGTCACCGGTATTTCCAGAATTTCCAGAATCGTTTCAGTAATGTGCTGGTTGTAGTCGAGCAGGTATTTTGATTTTTTCAGGAAGAAGGTTTGCAGATCGTCGGCATAATATTCGAAGAAAGGAGAGGAGTTGTAGGCCGAAAAGATGGTTCGCCAATGATTTCGCTGCCACTCTTCGTCGTATGAAATGCGCAGGTCTTTGATCCTGATTTTCTGTTCACGGCCTTTTTCAACCGGCACAATCAGCGAAATCGGGCCATTGGCTCCCAGAATAACCGCTCGGTTCCGGTAAGTTTGTTTGATAAAATTTTCGTGCTGTTCGATGTAAACTTCAGGATAAACAGCCAGTTTCGAGAAATACCTGACGGGCGCGAAATAGGCAGTACTCAATAAAATCCCCTGTGAATGTGCCATGTTTATTCGTTAAAAAAGCCACCCTTGTATTCGCTGCCCATGCTAACACCTTCAGAATCTACCAACTCATCTTTCGTGGCGATAATTTCTTCGCTTTTCTTCAGTTCGGTCACGACTTTTTTGAGTTCCCGTTTAAGCTTTAATATTCGTGGAAGCTGCATCATGGAGGCGAGTAGAAAACCAAAAATCAAGCCGGAAAGCAGAATATATACTACCGGAACATCAGTAATTTCCCAATGGAAAAACTTGAGGTTCAGCAGTATTTGATTCTGAACGGTAAATATCACCAACAGAACGGCGAGTATAAAAAACACAATAACTTTCCAGGACATGAGAATCTTCTTTAGGACACAATGATAACTAAAAGGCCGTAGAAGAGCAAATTGATTTTAGCGTGAGCTTGTAATTCAGCGAAATACAAATACTTTCTTTGATGGGATTTGTTGCCTTGATCGGAACAGATCAGCAGATTTATCAATAGAATAGGAACAATAATCGAAAATGAACCTGATGAAAGTTGTTTGACTGAAAACGTAAATAATCCTGTTTTGTATGCTGTCTGAAAAGAATAGTTGTAACTTTAATATCTGCAAATCACAATAATTAGAAATCTGATATGAAAGCAAAGATACCTGTGACCTTGATTTTGCTGTTTGTGGCGACTATGCTTATTGCACAGGAAAAGTTTGAAGACAAACTCCTTAAACGGGATGGTCAGATTATCAGTTGCAAAGTTCGTGAAATTGGCGATGATGAAATAAAATATTCCGAGGAAGGAATGCGCAGCGATATACTCATCGGGATCGATAAAAACAAGGTGGCTTCCATTGTTTTTGCTGACGGCCGCGAAATGAAAATGGCCGATTCGATGAGCAGCAGTGTGAATTATGCAACACAGCGAAGAAATGCATTGAAGGTAAATGCCTTTCTTCCAATCAGTGGCGCATTCGAACTTGGATATGAAAGGAGTTTAGTTCCCGGAAGAAGCATTGAAGGTTCATTGGGTATAATTTATTCAGGAATTGATCAGGGAACCGATATGGACGCCTCCGGAGTCTTCTTAAAAGTTGGATACAAATTCATCCGGGATCCTGATTTTTATCTCAAAGGAATGCGGTATGCTCATATCCTGAAAGGAGGATATGTCAAACCTGAGTTGGCTTTTACGACGTTCAATTTTAGTTCCTATGATGCTTCAGGTCAAAATTCTCCAAATCATCGGGAAAGTTTGGCCCGATTTGCTGTTTTGCTCAACCTCGGAAAGCAGGTGGTTTTTGATAATCGTTTTCTTTTCGACTGGTTTGTTGGTGCAGGTTATATGTTGGGTGGAACTGAAGGAACGTACCGGTATTTTGCATTTATTGGTGACGAAAGCTCCTCTTTTGTAATGACCGGCGGAATTCGGGTTGGACTGCTTTTTTAATCCGACAGATCGATAGGATCAATCGGAAAACTTGTGGGGTAAAAAGGATCAAATCATATTAATACGTGTGATTTTTAATTTCTGATTTAAGCTCAATAAAAAGATTTCTTACCTTTTTAAGCCCTGTCCTGCAGCCGGACGGGCTGTTACTTTTCCCTACAGCTGGAAAAAATAATCAGACCGATGTATCGGGCCGCCGCCGCTGAAGGATAAAAAGCTAAAAACCGAATCCGTTCAGCTTCCCGATAGCTATCGGGACCAAACTCCTCACCCGAGTACTCGGGTTCGTCAAACAGAGAAATTTTCTTAACGCCCACGTCTTCAGTTTTTTTTAACGCTTTTTCTCCTTAGGCGGTTCAAAGCATTGCAATTCAGTGAACCGTCCTGTTAGTTCGAGTTTATCTTGTTCGAAGCGAGTGCGAGGGCCGTCAAAACGCCCGGCCGAGGGTTCGTTTTGACATCCCGAGGACTCAGGATTGCTTACTTTTCATCCCCGCCTGCCGCGGGCAGGGATTGGAAAAGTAAGTGCCAATCCGGCCTGAGGATGGAAAAGTGATTTGAAATTGAATTTTCTAAATTACTCCACGACAAAATGACGTAAAACCAATTCCTGTTTTAAAATACAAAAAGGATAACTTTTCGGGTTATCCTTTTTGTATTTATTTCTCAGTTTTCATTTTTCGCAAAAATCCAGCTCAAAGCTATTTCTGGCTTTCCCCCTGCGGGGGAACGGGAAGGGGGCTTGTTTTTTTTACCTCACGAACGAGAACAGCCGGCTCCAGCGTATTTTGTTGTAAAATGGCTGGTCTTTGTCGAGCGAAAGCCAGATGAAAACGGCTTTTCCGACGACATGATCTTCCGGAACAAAGCCCCAGTAGCGCGAGTCAGCCGAATTGTGGCGGTTGTCACCCATCATCCAGAAGTAATCCATTTTAAAGGTGTAACTGTCAGCTACCGCACCGTTAATGTATATAACACCGTCTTTTACTTTCAGGTTGTTGGCTTCGTACAGATGAATGATGCGCTCGTACAAAGGTAGGTTATCGATGGTCAGTTTTACGGTCTGTCCTTTCTTCGGAATTTGCAGCGGTCCGAAATTGTCCACGTTCCATGGATATTTACTGCTGAAAGGAAAAATATTCTGATCCCAGTTGGCACCTGTTACCAGTGTGCGTTTTACTGAAGTCACATTTTTCATGGCCTTCAGTTTCTCCTCATTTTCCTGTGTTAGAGGAAACAGGTACTGCGTGCTTGAATACACATGACGGTCTTCTTCAGCGATATGGAGTTGTTCCAATGTGCGTTTATTGATTCCTGCTCCGTCGGTGGTTACTATGTTGTCGTATTGCATTCCGGGGAAATGCTGTTGTTCTTTGCCATTTACAAACAACTGTCCGTTTTTCAATTCAATCACATCGCCTGAAATACCAACACATCGCTTGATGTAATTTTCGCGTTTATCAACCGGCCGCGAAATGATTTCGCCGAAAGTTTCCTTTTCTGACCAAACCCTTGAACGTCCGTAGTTGCGAACCAGCGAATAATAGCTTTGGTTTTGAACATTCACGGCAACGGTGTCACCTTCAGGAAAGTTGAAAACTACCACATCGTTATTTTTAACCTTACCGAAACCTGCAATACGTTTGTAAGGATTTTTGATCCATTCTACGTATGATTTCTGCGTTTTCGACATGGGCATGGTATGATGAACAAACGGGAACGACAGCGGTGTATTGGGAAGTTTTGGGCCGTAGGATGTTTTGCTTACAAAAAGGTAATCGCCAATCAGCATCGATTTTTCCATCGAGGAAGTTGGAATCGTATATGCTTCGATGAAAAACATCCGGATAAAAGTGGCAGCGATCACGGCAAAAATGATGGCGTCAACCCACTCAACGACTTTGGTTTGTTTTCCATCCGGAGTATTCCGCTTTTTCCAGAACGCCCAATGTACTTTTTTCGTGACATACATGTCGAAAATTACGGCAAGGCCGATCAGCCAGAGGTAGCTTTCGATCCAGATTACCCATAACAGATAGATTAATCCGACCAGCGCAAACTTGAACCATTTATTGGAAAGTAATTCTTTCATTTTATTGAGTTATTATAGATTTAACAAATCATTCATGCTTAAAATTCCCTTTTTTCCGAAACTGTATTCTGCTGCCAAAACCGCTCCAAAGGCAAGTCCCTTCCGGTTTTTTGCCAGATGAGTAATTTCGATTGAATCAACCTCCGAGTCGTATTTGATGATGTGTGTTCCGGGTACCAAACCTTCGCGTTCTGAAATGATTCCGATTTCGTCGGTCCGGTCAGTTGGTTGATTGACCCAGATCTTTTTTGCCGGAATATTTTCAATAATTCCTTCAGCCAGAGTAATCGCCGTTCCACTTGGCGCATCAAGTTTTTGGGTATGATGTATTTCTTTCATTTCGACCGAATACTCATCGTGGCTGGCCATCAGTTGGGCCAGTTTCTTATTCAGGGCAAAGAAAATATTCACGCCCAGACTGTAATTGGAGGTATAGAAAAATGTTCCGTTCAGGATTTTGCAGAGCTGATGAACTTTAGGAAGATTTTCGAGCCAGCCGGTTGTTCCGCTCACAACGGGAATGCCTGCTTCGAAACATAGTTTATAATTGGCAACAGCTGAATCTGGTGTAGTGAATTCGATCGCAGCATCTGCTTTTTGTAAATTGGCAGTTGTAAGTTCTTCAGGATTGGTGATGTCGATTTTCAGGACTATTTCGTGCCCGCGGTCGAGAGCGATTTTCTCAATCTCTTTTCCCATCTTTCCGTAACCGATTAATGCAATCTTCATTCGTAAACAATTAAGGTGATAATTTCAAGATATGTATGCCAGATTTGTGTTTCATTACTGAATCACATTGCTTTCAAAAGTTAATTGTTCTTAATTTTTGGACAGCAAAGATATAAAATCAAGATTAATATAATGAAACCCCTCAAAGTAATCTGTTTTATAGTCCAACTGAGCTTGCAGAATACTTGCTTTACTTTGTCAGTTCATTGGCCGGAGTATTTTTTCTCCGTAACTTCGTTCCCGTAAAAATTCAGCGGTTATGTATAAAAATATAGTGCCACGTGTTGCTGCCATTCACGATTTAAGCGGTTTCGGACGGTCATCTTTAACGGTCATCATGCCGATTTTATCGACCATGGGAATACAGGTTTGTCCGCTCCCAACGGCAGTTCTGTCAACCCACAGTGCTTTTCCTGATTTTCATTTCCACGATTTAACCAACGAAATGTCTCCGATCATAGCGCATTGGAAAAGGCTTGACTTAAGATTCGACGCCATTTATTCAGGATATATGGGTTCGGCAAAACAAATTGACATTCTGCGTGATTTTATCCGCGACTTTCATCACGAAGAGCAGTTGATTGTGGTTGATCCGGTTTTAGGCGATAACGGAAAATTGTATCGTTCGTTCTCTTCGGAAATGATTGACAAAATGAAGGAGTTGGTTTGCGTTGCCAACGTGATCACGCCCAATCTGACCGAAGCGGCTTTCCTGCTTGACGAACCGTATTCCGAAAATCTGACGGAGGCGGAGTTAAAAGAATGGGTAAAACGATTGTCTGCTTTTGGTCCGCAAACAGTAATAATTACCAGTGCCCCGGTAACCGGCAATCGGGGCAAAACTTCGGTAGTTGCATTTAACAGCACAGATAAACGTTACTGGAAAGTGGTTTGCGATTACATGCCGGCGAGTTATCCGGGAACAGGCGATGCTTTTGCCAGTGTCATCACCGGATCGTTACTTCAGGGCGATAGTTTGCCGATTGCAATCGACCGCGCCGTTCAGTTTATTTCGATTGCAGTGCGGGCTACTTTCGGTTACAATTATCAGCCATCAGAAGGGATTCTGCTTGAAAAGGTTTTGTCGTCGCTCAATGCGCCGGTTCAGATGAGCAGCTACCAGTTGTTGGATTGAACCAGCAATTTATTGGAATAAAATAGAAAGGTGCTGAAACAAGTTCAGCATGACGAATTGAGAATGATTTTTTGGTGGGAGTAAGTCACACTGAACTTGTTTCAGTGCCATTAAATTTTAATAGAGAGTTTGAGAACAATGAATAATACTATTTTAAAACTTGTGGCCACCGATTTGGATGGAACGTTCCTGAAAAACGACAAATCAATTTCGAAGGAAAATCTGGATGCATTACATTTACTGGGAGAAAAGGGCATTTTGCGGGTGATTGCTACCGGACGGAATCTAAGAAAAACGCTCGAGGTCATTGACGAATCGATCCCGTTCGATTACATTGTTTTTTCTTCCGGAGCCGGAGTTTACGAAAGGAAAAACAATAACCTGATCTTTCATCAGAATCTCAATCAGCATCTTGTGCAGCAGATTACCGATTTTCTGATTGCGCTGGATTTGAATTTTCATTTATTCAAACCTGTGCCCGAAAATCACAGTTGCTGGTATCATCGGGGAAGTTTGACCTGCCCCGAATTCGAGAGTTATTTCGACTTTCATAAGTATCACTCGGAGCCGCTTTCATTGGATAAAAAACTTGATTCCGAAGCTTGTCAGTTCTTGGTTGTTTTTCCGAATAATCTGGAGCGGTTCCTGAATTTAAAACAAGAAATCGAACAGTTGTTTCCGGGTGTAAAAGTAGTCAGAACCAGTTCTCCGCTCGAAACAGGTTACATTTGGATGGAAATTTTTCACGAGTCGGTATCGAAAGGCAACGGGGTGAAATTTGTTTGCGATTCATTGCAAATTGAGCATGAATACACCATGGGTATTGGCAATGATTTTAACGATCTGGATTTGTTGGAGTTCACCAACTATTCATACATTGTCGAAAATGGTCCGCCGGAAATGAAAGAAATGTTCCTCTTGGCCGCATCGAACGAGGAAAATGCATTTGCTTTGGCGGTTCAAAAATACCTGTAGAGATAATTCAACCATTTGACCTTCAGTAGGCTTATCGTTTCTAATTTCTGAAATAATTCTGCCGAATCAAAACTGTATCATCACAAAAAAATCAGGGTGAGTCATTCAATTTCCAATTTCCAATTTTCTATTTCCGGAAGATTTCTTCTGCAGCCAATAACTGCTCCGGTTTTCCAAGATCCATCCATAAATCAGAATGGTCGATATAGGCTTTAATGGAGTGAACTTTTGCCAGTCGCAGATACATATCCATGATCGGAAACTTTCCTTCTTCGGTAATCAGGTCAAACAATTCGGGCTGAATGAGGTGAATTCCACTGAAAGCAAATGGCTGCGATTCTGCAAAGGATTCATCACGACTGATTCGGGTCACACCGTTGCTGAAATTTTTCCAGCCTGTCATTTGGTGGGCTGAATCGAACATCAGGTAGCGGCTCGTTTCGCGTGCACGAACTACCAATGTTGCCAAAGATTTTTGTTCCTGATGATATTTCAGGAGTAAATTCAAATCCAGATTGCTTATCACATCTACATTGTAGATCAGGATTGGTTCATCGCCATTCAGAAAGACAGCTGCTTTTTTCAATCCGCCACCAGTATCCAAAAGCTGGTCACGCTCGTCAGAAATATGAATGTTTAGCCCAAAAGAGTTGTTTTCTTCCAGATAGGAAATGACCTGTTCTGCAAAATGGAACACGTTAATGGTGATGTCAGTTATTCCGAATTGCTTCAGATGTTCGATTGCATGCCGAAGCAATGGTTTTCCGGCCAGATCGATCAATGCCTTGGGTTTCGATAGCGTTTTTTCTTTCAGTCGTGTTCCCAGTCCGGCAGCGAATAGAAGTGCTTTCACAAGTTCAGGTTTGAATTTCTTCAAAAGTAGATATATTTTGAATTCATTTAAACTATTTATTCCGGCATTAGTCCATTAACACGAAACAAATTCAGTCACTTTAAAAAGAAAAATCATGAAGAAGTTCGGAATTATATTAATCGTTTTTTTGTTTACGACAGGAATTACTTTTGCGCAGGAACGTGGTGGCGGTGAACGCCCCTCTAAAGGTGCACCGGCACCAGGTGGTGGTCGTCAGCAAATGAATCCTGAAGAAATGCTGAAAAGGCAAACTCAGCGATTGGTTGAGGATCTTAAATTAAACAAGGATCAGGAAGCAAAGGTCAGTGCGATCAATAAAAAGTATGCAGATAAAAATCCCGGAGGTTGGCAGAAAATGCGCGATGCGAGTGACGAAGAACGTACAAAGTTTCGCGAAGAAATGAAAAAGGTTAATGAAGAAAAAAATAAGGAAATCAAGGCTTTGCTGACTGCTGATCAGATTAAACTTTTTGATGAAATGCAGAAAAAACGCGAAGAAGCAAGAAAAAATAATCCGGGTGGAAATTGGGGACCTCCCGCCGGACAGGGTAAATAAGGGGAAAAGTTGAGAATTGGGAAAGGGGCTTTTTGCCCCTTTTTTATTTTGTCAAATCGTTTTTTAAAGCCAGCATTTTGATGGCCGTTACTGCGGCTTCATCGCCTTTATTTCCCAGTTTACCTCCGGCACGGTCGAGTGCCTGCTGTTGGTTGTCGGTTGTGAGTAATCCGAAGATAAATGGTTTGTTGTATTTTATATTCAGACTGGTAATTCCCTGGGTAACCCCTTGGCAAATAAAGTCGAAATGCCGGGTTTCCCCCTGAATGACACATCCGAGAATGATGATTGCATCAACCTGGCCGTATTCGGCCATATATTGTGCTCCAAGGGTTAGTTCAAAGCTTCCGGGAACATGTTTAAGGATAATGTTTTCTTCCTTTGCCCCATGATTTTTTAAGGTCTCAACGGCTCCCTTTGCCAGAGCACCGGTTACCTCGTAATTCCAATCAGCAACTACAATTCCGAATTTCATTTCGGCGGCTGAGGGAACTGAATTCAAATCGTAATCTGATAGATTTTTTGTTGCCATGGATCAATTTTTATTTCGTGTCAAAAATAAAAAATCCCCTGTTTCGAGGGGACTTTTTATTGTCTTATTTCTTCTCACTTATAATTGCGAACTTAGATTCAGCTCTTTGATTTTGCGCGGGCAATGTATTTGTCAATGCTTCTGCCTTCGTTACTATCCGGAAATTTTTGCTTGATGGTTTCGTAAAGTTTTAAGGCTTCATCTTTATTGTTTGAACTTTCGAGCAATTCACCTGCTTTTAGCATGTAAATCGGAGTAGTCAGTTCATTGTTATTCATTTTGTAAGCTTCAGTGTACAAATCGATTGCTTTTTCAGTTTTACCCAGTTCGAGTTGTGCATCACCCTGAGCTCCAATGGCAACCGGGCCTAAAAGCAAATCTTTGGTGCTGAATTTCTTCAAATATGTAATGGCATTTTCAAACTGACCCATATGCAAATAGGATACTCCGGCATAGTATTTGGCCAGATTTCCGGCATCTGTCGATCCGAAGTCGTCAATAATATCCAGAAAACCAGGATTGGTACCATCTCCGTTAAGGGCCAGATTAAATGAATCTTTTTCAAAATAGTTTTGAGCATTAAACATCTGATCCTGTGCATTTTTCGACCTTGGTTCAAGATAGAATTTGTTTAAGCTAAGATAGCCAAGTGATACAACTACAATTGCACCAATTATAATACCAATCAGTTTTTGGTTGTTTTCGAGAAATTGCTCCGTTTTGGTCAAAGCGCTTTCTACTTCGATCAGGTTATCAACCTGTGTTTTTTTGTTGTCCTTTGTCATCGTTTAGAATATAGTTCGAAAATCGAGACGCAAAAATATATTATTTTCAAAAATAAACGGCACGTTCCGGCATAAAAATGAATATTAATCAACACTTTGATGTTATTCTGCTGAACGGCGATCATTTTATAACATTTCGCAGGCAGAAATTTGTAGTTTTGTTCTGATTAACCGTCTCAGATATGTACATACAGGAATTATCGCTGGTGAATTTTAAAAATTTTGAGCATGCTGAATTTAAGTTTTCTACGAGCCTGAATTGCTTTATTGGCAATAATGGCGCCGGAAAAACAAATCTCATGGATGCCATCTATTACCTGTCGTTTTGCAAGAGTTTTCTCAATTCGGTTGATGCTCAGAATATCCGGTTCGATCAGGAATTTTTCATGATTCAGGGTAAATATTCAAGGCTTGATTCCGATGAAACCATTTATTGCGGTTTAAAGCGAAACCAAAAAAAAATATTCCGGCGGAATCAAAAGGAATACAAGAAGTTGGCGGAACACATCGGATTAATTCCACTGATTATCGTGACACCTTCGGATACGAACCTGATTTCGGGTGGAAGTGAAGACCGGAGAAGGTTTATTGACAGTGTGATTTCGCAGTATGATGCCATTTACCTTGATAATCTTATTCGCTACAACCGTGCTTTACTTCAGCGGAATAACCTTTTGAAACAGTTTACAGGACGAAACAATTTTCAGTTGGAAACGATCGAAGTTTGGGATGATCAGTTGGTTAAATATGGAAGGCAGATTCATGCCAGCCGTGTGAGTTTTGTTGAAAAACTTCAACCGGTTTTTCAGAAATATTACGAACTGATTTCAGGCGGAAAAGAAACTGTGGGCTTAAAATTGCATTCAGAACTTACTGAAAATGATTTTGAACAATTGCTGAAACTCTCGGTCGGCAAGGACCGGATGTTGCAATACACCACAACCGGAATTCATAAGGATGACTTTGAATTTGAACTGGCAGATTACCCGATTAAGAAATTTGGATCACAGGGACAGAAGAAGACTTATCTTGTGGCTCTCAAACTCGCTCAGTTCGATTTTATGAAGGAAATATCAGGATTGATGCCGGTTTTGCTTCTCGATGATATTTTTGACAAACTCGATAAGGGTCGTGTAGAGCAAATCGTAAAATTAGTTGCTGACGAGCATTTCGGACAAATTTTCATTACCGATACCAATCGCGAGCATCTCGATCAGATGATTGCCAGCCTGGAAACGGAATCATGTATTTTCACCATCAGTGATGGCGCTGTTGTCAATTAAGGAAAGCGGACAGAGGAAAAAGGAAAGGGAAAAATGAGAAAAAGTAATACACAAAGTATCAGTGCTGTTCTAAAAAGTTTTGTTCAGGAAAACAAGCTGGATCGCAAACTCAATGAAATGGATCTGATCAAATCATGGGAGTCGGTAATGGGCAAAACGGTGGCAAGGTATACCGGCAATTTGTACATTCAGAACAGTACCTTATTTGTTGAAACCACTTCGCCCATTGTCCGCAACGAATTGCTCATGATGAAAGAAGAAATCAGGGTGCGCCTGAACGAAGTGGCTGGTGAAGAGGTGATCAGGACGATTGTTTTCAGGTAGAACCTTCAGGGTAGAGACGCACGGCCGTGCGTCTCTACAATATTCTGTCAATACCTCTCCATTTTCGAGAAAAAGAAATCACTTTCTATTGCCGCATTTTCATCGCTGTCGGAACCATGAACCGCATTGTGCGACATCGATTCAGCATAAAGTTTACGGATGGTTCCTTCTTCAGCCTTTGCCGGATCGGTGGCACCAATCAGTTTTCTGTAATCAGCTACTGCATTATTCTTTTCCAGAATTGCGGCAACAATCGGCCCTGAACTCATAAAAGATGTTAATTCTTCATAAAACGATTTTCCGGCATGAACGCTATAAAATTCCATAGCCTGCTGCTTGGTTAAATGCGTGAATTTCATCGCTTTTAGCTTGAACCCGGCTTCGTTAACCATCTTCAGGATTGGTCCGATGAAGTTGTTTTTAACCGCAATGGGTTTAATCATTGTAAATGTTTGGTTGCCTGACATGTAGCTGTGTTTTTTGAATAAGTTTAATGTGAACACAAGTTAGTTAAAAATCGTTTAACTGCTCACCGCCATTGCATTATTTTTATCTTTGTGCTTTATTTTAAAAAAGATTAGTTGGAAAGAGTTAATACAGAAATCATTAAAAGTTTTGAACAGCTTGTAAAGACCAGTGTGAAATCGATCGTTTTGGTTCCACACATGAATCCTGACGGAGATGCAATGGGTTCAGTTCTTGGTTTGTGGCGCGTTCTGAAGAATGCCGGATTTAAGGTTCAGGTTGTCAGTCCAACCAAGTATCCCGAGTTTTATCATTGGATGGATGGGCATGATGAAGTCATTATTTTCAGCCATCATCCGAAACAATCGGCCAGGGCTTTGGCCGAATCAGATCTGCTGATTTGTATGGATTTTAACCAGCTTTCGAGGCTTGGCGATATGAAACCACTGGTTGAAAGTTATGAAGGAAAGAAAATTTTGATCGATCATCATCCCTATCCTGGAAATTTTACTGATTTAACTATTTCTGATATCACCTACAGTTCGACAGCCGAACTCATATTCTCGGTACTTCAATCTACTGAACTGGCGCAATACATCGACCGCGATGCTGCCACCTCATTTTTTACCGGAATCATGACTGATACTGGTTCTTTCGATTTTAGTGTTTCCAATCCCAATACTTTCGAAGTGGTTGCTCAACTCACACGGATGGGAATCGATCAGCAGTTTATTCATTCGAAAGTGTATGATAATTATTCGGCTGACCGAATGCGTCTCATGGGTTTTTGCCTGAGCAACCGAATGGTGGTTTATCCGGAGTTTCACACCGCCTGCATGTATATTACGCTGGAAGATCAGAAAACTTTTAATTTTAAAACAGGCGACAACGAAGGGTTTGTCAATATGCCACTTTCAATAAACGGGATAATTTTTAGCGTTCTGTTTACTGAAAAGGAAAAATACATCAAGGCTTCATTTCGGTCAAAAGGCGATTTTGCTGTAAATGAGGTATCTGAAAAATATTTTAACGGTGGAGGCCATCGCAACGCAGCCGGGGGAGAGCTTTATGCATCTTTAGCTGATACTATGGCATTGTTAGAAAGCATTTTGCCTGAATTTGATGAACGGATAAAAAGATCCATAAAATAATTGGTTATGAAGATGTTGAATAGTAAAAAAGCGTTTGGTTTCGTGTTTTTCTTGTTGGTTGCATTTGTTTTTTCAGGATGTTTAAAAACTCCGGACACTACTCCAACAACAACTTACAGTGCTGAAAAAGAGAAAGTTCAGGTTAAGACCTGGTTAAAACAAATGGTTGTTAAGAAACAAAAAGTTTTGTCAATTCCTGACCACAATGGTATTGATAGTACTAAAATCGGAACCGCATTGTATTATGTTTCCGATACGACCAAAGTTGGCACGGGTAACTTGGTTAAGGTAGGAAACACGGTCACCGTGAAGTATACAGGAATGTTTCTGGATGGAAGCGTTTTTGACACATCAACTACTCACGGTGACGGTACTTTTACCTTTACTGTTACAAATCCAACTGATCCGACCAGTCAAGTGATTTCTGGTTGGCAAGAAGCTGTTGTCTTATTGAAAACAGGTAGTTCAGCTGCTTTTCTTATTCCATCGGCGAAAGCTTATGGTCCGTCCGGATATTCCATAATTCCTCCATACACGCCATTAATTTTTATTATCAGTGTGGTCGATATCAAAACTAACTCATTATAAATTGTACTTTCGCAAAAAAAAAATTTATGAAACAATATTTGTATCTTCTTGGGTTTGCCTTTTTGCTTTCCGGAATTTATACTTCATGTAAACCGGATACCCTGACTGCTTTACATGATAATGAGGTTATTGCGCAGGATAAATACGTGAAAAATCATACCCTGACTAAATTCAAAGATGTTTCTGGAATTTTCTTCAAGGACAGTATCAAAGGAACCGGCGATACCATTAAATCGGGTTATAAAGTAATGTTGTATTTCAAAATTACTTTGCTCGACGGAACGGTATGTTTTACTACTCAAGATGCTGCTGGCCGGAATTATGAAGAATTTCCATTTTATGTTGATGTAAGCAATACGACTGTAAATCTGCAGTATGTTCAGCAAATTGCTGGTCTACATCATGGCATGAAGAAAATGCAGGTTGGAGGAACGGCATTTATGGTAATTCCTTCGGAACTGGCATTTAAAGCGGTTGACACTAACGTTGGATATCTAATTATTCCTCGTTTTTCAACTTTGCTGGCCACAGTCTATGTCAAAAAAGCGTATTCTCCTGCACAACAACTGGCGCAGCAACAGCAATAAAGTTATATTCTTTCGATATTATTGTCCCGCGATAACCTGATGGTTTCCCGTGGGATTTTTTTATATGCAACTTGAACTCTGCACCAATGTTTGCCGATACTTTTTACTTTTGTCATATTACTTTTTTCTTTTTCCATCTTACTTTTTATGAGCAAATCTGAATTGTTAAAAAAACTGTTGCCTGGATTCATTCCGTTGTTTGTATTTATTGCAATCGACGAGATATGGGGAACCCGGGCTGGTTTGGTTGCTGCACTTGTAATTGGAGTAGGCGAGATGGTCTGGATTTGGATTAGGGAGAAACGCTTCGATGGTTTCGTTTTGGTAGATACCGGTCTGCTGATTGTTCTTGGAACAGTTTCTATCGTATTGGATAACGATATTTTCTTTAAACTCAAACCAGGCTTAGTCGAATTGATACTTTGCGCTGTACTTGCTATTTCGGGGTTCTCAAAACTGAATATCATCGGACTGATGACTCAGCGCTATATGAAAGACATGGAAATCAATGAGCAGCAGATGAGTCAGTTCCGGAAAACATTAAAGCTTTTGTTCTCCGTTTTTCTGGTTCATACCTTGCTTGTTTTTTACTCCGCTTTTTATTTGTCAAACGAAGCCTGGGCATTTATTAGCGGTGGATTATTTTATATTTTATTTGGCTTTGTTTTCGGATACGAATTCATAAAGCAGAAACTTAATCGCAATAAAAAAGTGGTGTTTGCTGATGATGAAGAATGGTTGCCAATTGTTAATGAGGAAGGTGGAGTCATAGGAAAAGCTCCGCGGTCAGTTTGCCATCGGGGAGAAAAGTTGCTGCATCCGGTTGTTCATCTCCATGTTTTAAACAATCAAAAGCACATCTACCTGCAGAAGCGGCCGATGAACAAACTGGTTCAGCCGGGAAAATGGGACACCGCTGTTGGCGGGCACATTTCATTTGGAGAAACGCTTGAAACTGCGCTGAAACGCGAATCCTGGGAGGAGATTGGTTTGACTGATTTTAAAGCCCGGCTGGTGAAAACCTACCGTTGGAACAGCGATATTGAATCCGAATTGGTTTATATGTTTGTCAGCCATGATTTTACATCCATTCACCTTCATTCTGATGAAGTTAAAGAAGGACGTTTCTGGACTTCCAAACAAATTGAAATGAATATCGGTAAAGGTGTTTTTACACCAAATTTCGAGGATGAATACCAGATCCTCAGGCATGAAAATTTCTAAAGTGATTTGTGTGCGCCGTCGCAGTATGGCGGATTTTTCGATTGCTTGCACTGGCACAACCATGCATCTTGTTTTTCAGCAAGCTTAAAAAGTACGGGTGTAAATTTAGTTCCGTTGTGCGATCCGTCACAAAATGGTTGATTGGTGCTTCTGCCACATGAACACCAGGCAAAAAATCCGGGTTCGAGAGTTACAAGTGCAGGTTCTTTTGCTACAATGATTGGTTTTTCCATGGATTTAATATTTAATTTAATTGAAAAATTTGCGGATTAAATGGATAGACTTCAACACTATTTGCCAAGAAGGTAGGATACAGAATCAGATTCTTACCAGGAACAAAATCAATATCTGCAGTGTTTTTCTTACCCATCGTACTAAGTAACTTAATCGATTCGGTTTCTTTGGTAATGAAAATCCGGCCTTCCTCGTTCGAATAAATGAAATTGTCATCTTTCATTTTTCCCAGTCCGCCAATTCCACCACAGTTTTCGATAATAACCTTGATCTGAACACCCTCAATGGTCGTCCAAGGCTTGGTAAGGGTCATGGCAAACAATGAAGTGTTGAATATCAGCAAGATGCCTATGTAAAAGAATATTCGTGTCATGGAATATATTTGTAAATTTGATTTTATAATATTAGAAACAATACAAGTTCGAAATAGTTAAG
This sequence comes from uncultured Prolixibacteraceae bacterium, assembly GCA_903834475.1. Classification (GTDB taxonomy): domain Bacteria; phylum Bacteroidota; class Bacteroidia; order Bacteroidales; family Prolixibacteraceae; genus Aquipluma. The sequence continues at coordinate 21,079 of CAILJH010000011.1, forward strand.
ATAAACGCAAAAATAAATCAATGAAATTATTCGTAAGCTGTTTGATCTGCCTGATTTTGGCAGGCCACTCTGTAGAGGCTAAGAAGCATAAGTTGTTTGTTGGAACCTACACAAAAGGTCCGGCAAATGGTATTTTTTTATATTCGTTCAATGATCAGAGCGGTAAGCTGAAAAACTTAAAAAAGCCGGTTGTAATCAATAATCCATCCTACCTGACTATATCAGCTAACAAAAAAAACCTTTATGCAGTAAGTGAAGTTGATGATGTAGCCAAAGGTCATAGTGGTGGTGTTTCATCCTATTCTATTGATACAGACGGCAAATTGACTTTGATGAATGAGGTATTGACCAATGGTCCGGATCCTTGTCATGTTTCCATTTCGCCTGATGGTAAAAAGCTTGTGGCATCGAATTATTCAGGCGGAAATTTATCACTTTTTGATATTCTTCCTGACGGCAGTCTTTCAGAAATGGTACAGCGTATTCAGCATGAAGGCAGCGGACCATTTCCGGACCGGCAGACGCACGCTCACGCCCACTCAGCAAAGTTCGATCCGTCGGGTAAATTTTTGTATGCAGCCGATCTTGGAATTGACGAATTCAAAATTTATAATTCGCCTCCCGGAGATAAGATTTATACACCAGCTTCCCAACCTTTCGTAAAACTTCCTCCCGGCTCCGGACCCCGCCATTTCGATTTTTCGGCAGATGGCAATTATATTTACTTAATTAACGAGTTAAATTCAACCATCACCGTTTTGCAACGGTATGGAAATACCTGGAAATCGCTTCAAACCATCAAAACCTTGCCAAAAGAATTTTCAGGAGAAAGTTGGTGCGCCGATATTCATTTGTCGCCAGATGGACGGTTTGTTTACGGATCGAACCGTGGTCATAACAGCATTTCAGTTTTTAAACGCGATCCGATTAGCGGAAGGTTGGAAATGATTCAAACTATTCCGGTGGAAGGAAACTGGCCACGTAATTTCGCTATCGACCCAAGTGGTAATTTTTTATTGGCAGCCAACCAGAAAAGCAATGATATTACGGTTTTTAGGGTGGATAAACTCTCCGGAAAACTTAGGTACACTGGTATAAAAGTACCAAACCAATCACCGGTTTGTCTGCAGTTTCTGAAATAATGGATTCTGCAAATTGTGCTTTAACTTTTTATCAGCCGGATAAATTCTTCCCTTGTAGCAACCCGTTCAAATGCGCCGGTAAAGTCGGAAGTAGTGGTGGTTGAATTTTGTTTCTGAACGCCGCGCATTTGCATGCAGAGGTGCTGAGCTTCAATAACGACGGCTACTCCCAGTGGATTCAGTGTATTTTGAATACATTCTTTGATTTGTGTGGTCAGACGTTCCTGTACCTGGAGACGTCGTGCATAAGCATCAACCACGCGCGCAATTTTGCTGAGGCCGGTGATGTATCCATTGGGAATATATCCAATATGCGCTTTGCCAATAAACGGCAGCATGTGATGTTCACACATCGAATATAGCTCGATGTCCTTCACGATAACCATCTGCTTGTAATCTTGCTTAAACTTGGCTGAATTTAAAATTTCCTCAGGATCCTGTTCATAGCCCTGAAGTAAAAATTGCATTGACTTGGCGACACGCACCGGAGTTTGAATCAATCCCTCGCGGCTGGAATCCTCGCCCAGTAAATCGATTATTTTTTTATAGTATTCGCTCAGTTTTTCGGTGGTTTCCGGATCAAATTTTTCCACTTTCCGGTAGTTCCCGCCTTCCGCATTCAATGAAAATTCCATGGTGACTCCTTTCTAACTTTATATTAAGTTTTAACAGTTTCGCATTAATGAAGAATCGACACAGCGTCATGCCGAACTTGTTTCGGCATCCCCAAATAAGACGAGACCCTGAAACAAGTTCAGGGTGACTGATGATCGACAACATCAAGTTAACACAGCATCAGGATGTAAAGGTAGCAAGTTCAGTCTTAGATGTATTCTGAATCAATAGTTTTATCCTGAAATGATCTAAAATCAACGCATTCAGGCACTTGAAAATTCGGGTTGAAAAGTGTAAATAAAAGTTAATTTTTTCTGCGATTTGATGCAATATATCACGCTTTTGCAAGTTAGTATTACCGAAAACGATGTCTCAGAAAATTAACCAACGTTAATTGATTTCTCTTATGATTGTAGTTACCGGAGCAGCTGGTTTTATTGGAAGTTATGTGGTAGGGAAGCTAAACAGTGAAGGTTATACAGACATTGTTATCGTTGATAAATACGACGATCCCCTCAAGTTTCAGAATTACAACTCAAAAATCTATTCGGAAATAGTTGATCGGGATACTTTCTTCGATTGGCTTGCCGATCATGAGCAGTCTGTCCGGATGATTATCCATTTGGGTGCCCGAACCGACACGGTTGGACAAGAGGCCGAAATTTACCAGGAACTTAATCTCATATATTCTCAGAAAATCTGGAATGCCTGCATTCAGTATGATTTGCCATTGATTTATGCCTCTTCGGCATCAACTTATGGTGACGGCAACCAGGGATTCGACGATGACCATTCATTAATTCCTGAACTGAAGCCTTTGAATTTATACGCGAAGTCGAAGCATGATTTTGATTGCTGGGCTCTCGAACAGCGGCAACAGCCTTCCTTCTGGGCCGGATTAAAATTCTTCAATGTTTTTGGTCCGAATGAGTATCACAAAGACCGCATGGCCTCGGTTATTTTTCAGGCATTCAATACCATTTCTGAAACCGGAAAAATGGATCTTTTCCGTTCACACCATTCTGATTTCGAAGACGGAGAGCAGTCGCGCGATTTTATCTATGTGGAAGATATCGCCAAAGTGATTCTGTTTTTCATGAATCACCGCAAAGATTCAGGTGTTTACAATGTGGGTACCGGCGAAGCCCGTTCGTATCTCAGCTTAACCAAAGCAGTTTTTAAATCGATGAGAAAAGATGAGGAAATTGGCTTTGTTGATACTCCGGAAGATCTGCGTGGCAAATATCAGTATTACACCTGCGCGAATATTCAGAAATTGAAGCGTGTAGGTTACAACGAACCATTTTTCAGTCTCGAACTTGGTATTGAAGAGTATGTTCAAAATTACCTGACTCCGGGTTTGCGGTATTAGCCAAACAATTCTGTCATTTGTTGTCATTTGCTTCGCGTCATTAATTGACATTTGCTTTCTCATTTTTCACCATCAATGACTAAAAATGACCATCAATGACCAATATTGACATTGATCTTCTTGAGGAGACTCTTTGAGTTCTGCCTTTCTATCTGGTAAACACCCAGCTATCTCCTTTGGATATTTGATTGTTGAAGTAGTATCCATCCAGATCAAACGCCTTCATTTCTTCAGGATCCGAAATTTGATTCTGAATGATAAACCGGCTCATCAAGCCCCGTGCTTTTTTTGCGAAGAATGATACCATCTGGTACTGCCCGTCTTTGTGTTCCTTAAATGCAGGAGTGATGATTCTGGCTTTCAATTTTTTAGTATCGATGGCACTGAAATATTCATTCGATGCCAGGTTGATCAATTCTTTCTGTCCGGTTTCTGAAAGTTCCAGATTTAATCTGGATGTGATTTTCGTTTTCCAGAAATCGTATAGGTTTTTCTTCCGCGCAATTGAAATGTTGGTTCCCATTTCGAGCCGGTAGGGTTGAATCAGATCAAGTGGTTTCAGCAGTCCATAAACTCCGGAAAGTATCCGCAAATGTTGTTGTGCAGTATCAAATTCCGTTGGAGTGAAGGTTTCGGCTTTCATTCCCTGGTAAACATCACCATTAAACATCAATACGGCCTGCCACGAATTCTCAGGAGTAAATGGAAGCGACCATTCCTGAAAACGGTGAAAGTTTTGTTCTGCCAGTTTGGAGGAAATATCCATCAGTTTGGCCAGTTGCACGGGTTTTTTCTTTTTCAGAACCGAAACTATTTTTTCAGCTTCAGGTAGAAAATCAGCCGATGTAAAGTTTTCAAACTGAATTGGGCATTTCTCATAAAGTGATTTGGCTGGTGAAATAACGATAATCATAGTTTCGGATAATTGATTTTGCTTTAAGAACAAAAAAGCAGTATCGAAGTTCAGGCATTTAAACTACTCGCACTGATTTGCCATTTCTGTTTTCTGGCTAAAGAATTGACTGTAACGTTTTGAAGCATCTTCGATTTGTTCCTTTTCTTTTGGTGTAATGGGCCTGAAATACTCCGGAAAAATTAAAAATTTGTCTTTCATTTGCTGGCGCTTCCATGTTCCGCATACTTTTCCATCTACGACTATAATTGGTCTGAAAAAACCATTTTCGGAAATTGCCTTTTTGTGATTCGCATCCAAAAGAGAAGCGCTCCGGTCGCGATAGCTGATAATGAATTCGTCATATGCCGCAATCAAATAAGCTTTCCCGCCCTGATAGTCTGAATCTGGAACAGACCCTGAATGCCAGTAAATCAGTTCATTAATTTTTTCTGAAATAAAATCTGACTGGACCATTTCCAATGCATTTTTAGCGTCTTTCACGGGCAATCCCGACCACCAGATAAAATCCTGAATGGTTGCCGGACCATGACTGGTGAAGTATCGTTTAGCAAGTTCAGCCAGAGCAGCTTCGCGGTTAAATGAACTGGTTTTTGGCACCCACTCTTCGAGTAAAGTATAGGTCTGTATTTTGCCATTTGGCTTTCCGCTGCATAATATCCCGTCCAGTTCGCAGATCATCATCAAATGCGATGCACGTTGTCCTTCAGTAGAAATTCCTGCCATCCGGAGCTGCAACATGATTTCTTCACGCGTCAGATGTTTTCCTCCAACCAGTAATTTTTCAACCACCGATTTGCTTTTGTTAATTGTTGACTCGCTGAGTTCAAGATCTCTGTGCCGTGAACGAAGTAGTCGTTTAATGTGGGGAGCTGTCAAACCAAGTATCCAGTAAATATCTGTGGATGATACGATATGCCAGGTCGGTCTCAGCAGGTGAGTCCTGATTATTTCTCCCCGGCGATAGGCTTCGGCTATTGTTTGTTCGGTGGCATTGGGTAAGCGGACTCCAAATGCCCAATTCACCATGCTGAAATCCTGCGCCTGCATGGCTCCCATCCAGGAAACCAAATCCTGTACATTTTTGAATTTGCCTGAAGCAATCTGCTGGTTTTGTAAGCGGATGTTGGAAATGTCGTCCCGCGTCATTTATTTTACAATCAGATGATTGGATGTTTTACCGACATTTTTAACCTGCACAATGTATGAGCCGCTTCGGTAACTGCTAAAATCAATCTCAAACCTGGAATTTCCTTCCGGATTCATTTTAGTGAAAATAACCCTGCCGGTTAAATCAATTACTGAAACATGTGATTTTCCTGACTGATTTGCCGATTCAATGAACAACTTATCAATCACCGGATTCGGATAAACCCGTGAATCCGCTACTTCTGTTTCAGGAGCAAAAGTTGGCTGACTTGCTGTTGTAATTTCAAGCCAGTTCAGGTTGAACAATCCTTTGTTGGTGAATACCTGTAATTTATGTTTTCCTGCTTTGAGCGTTGCGCTTGTTGTGAGTGTTTTCCAGATTTGGGTTCCTCCGGTCGACGCAATCTGAAGGACTTTCAGAATAGTTCCGTTTTCACGGATAGCGAGACTGGTAGCCGAGCTGGCTGCTAACCTGAAAAATACATTGTAATCACCAGCAACCGGCACATCGATGTTGTATTCGAGCCAGTCGCTGGCATCGATCTTGGTTACATCGGCAATTCCCGAAATGTCTTTGGTTGCTTCAATGGTGATTCCTGACATGGTGGTATAATTTTCGGCCTCCATTCGTGCCGGAAGAACAGTATAACTGGCCGTATCGCGTATTGGATTGAAATTCAGATAGATATTTCCCAGGTCGGTAATTTGTCCTGAAGCGGCTTTAAACAGATCGAGGTATGGATAAGCTCCGGAGCGATTGCCGTTAAACCATGAATATCTGAAAACAGAAGTGTCGCTTTCGAGGTAATCAATGGCACCCAGCATATATGCTTTTTGCATGTCCAGCGTAATGGTCGGTTGGTCCCAGCAGGCAAATTCAGTCAGCCAGATTGGTTTTTTGTACTTTTTGAATTTATTGATATAATCGGACAAAGCACTGGTGTAGCACATGTAATTGTGAACAGCAATGTAATCGACCCGACAATTGGGGCATGCGGCAAAAAAGGCATCAAGATAGACAATCGGGTCAGTAAAAGTTACTTCGTTTTCAGTCACGGGTTTATCGGCATAATTTACTGCCGGACTGACAATTTTTAATCCGTAATCCTGGGCGATTTTCTCCAGTCTGGGCCACAATGCCGCTGCCTGAGAAGGTTTCAGGTTGGCTTGTGTGGTGAAATTGGGTTCATTAAATGCCAGCAAATATTTCGCATTTGGATGACTGGCATAAAAAGCACGTAATCCCGTTTCATTAAAAGATCCGTTCCAGGTCATTGGTACAAAGTCCATGGAATAGTTCTGATAGACATTTGCCACAGTACTTTCAGGTTTATAATCCCAGTTATACCACCACGAAAGGCTTTTTGAAACAACGGCCATGTCAGCTTCTGACAGATGCCCGTAGGCGATGCCGCGCTTTTCACTTTTTGCCTGCGAATAAAGAGCTACCGGAGCCAGAATGAGTAACACTCCTAAATATAGATTTAAGCGAAAAAAAATGTTCCCGGTTTTGTTGACCATTGTAGTTTGCATTGAAAGATAAAATTCATTTACTCAGCCAACCTTCTGGCGTCCAGCTCTTTTTTCATCAAATCGGTGGTTTTGGAATCGATCTTGTAGAAAATCATAAACAAAGCACACGACATGTATAAAATTCCAGGAATAACTGATACCAATAATTTTATACCGGTGATGGCAGTCTGTGTTTGTTCTGCATTAGCCACAAAATTTGAAACAGCCAGGATCCAGCCTGCAATGGCAGCTCCAATACCCCAGCCAGCTTTTTGCGCAAATACCGCAGCCGAGAAATAAAGTCCGGTTGCACGCCGGCCGGTTGTCCATTCACCGTAATCTGCCGAATCGGCAATCATGGTCCAAAGTAGCGGAACTGCAGGTGCATAGGCCATTTTAGCTATGATATTGAATACATAGATGGTCGTTAAATCGCTAACTCCCGGCAAGTAAATGAGAATGAAAAACAAACCAGAGATTAATGAACTGGCAATAAATACGTTTTTATTTCCAAATCTTTTGGCAAGTGGTTTTGATAGTGGTAAAGCCACAATTAAAGCAATGGTTCCAATCACATTGAAAAGCTGCACATTATTTTCTTTACCCAGATAATATTTAAAATAGTATGCGATAGCCGCATTTTGCATGGCAAACATGATGAAAGAAATAATTCCTACCAGCGCCAGAATGACCCATGCCTTGTTGCTGAATAAGTTCCGGATATCTTCTTTCAGCGAATTCTTTTGAGCTTTTGGCGGTTGAACACGTTCTTTGGTTGATTTAAAAGTAATGAAGAAGAAAACCAGACTTAATCCTGAAAACAGAAACACGGTGTACTGAAATCCCTGAGCTTTATTGCCGCCGCCGAAAAATTCAGCCAAAGTCAATGCCAGTCCGGTTACTATGAATTGTCCGGTAAAACCCGCAATGAAACGATATGTATTCAGTCCGGCACGCTCATAAGTATCGTCTGTCATAACGGCTCCCAGAGCCGAATAAGGAAGATTAATGGCTGCATAAGCCGTCATTAAAAGCACATAGGTTGCTCCGGCATACATTATTTTTCCAAATTCGCCCAGATGTGGCGTGGTAAATGTTAAAATGGCCAGAACCGCATAGGGAATAGCTCCGAACAAAATATACGGACGGAATTTTCCCCAACGGGTAGTGGTCCGGTCAGCAACAATGCCAATAACCGGGTCGATGGCCATATCCCAGAAGCGGGCGACCAGCATGATTGTACCGGCGGCAGCTGCGGAAATTCCATACACGTCGGTATAAAAGAACAGGAGCCAGAACCCTACCATATCCCAGACAAAGTGCGAAGCGGTATCACCAAGACTATAACCGATTTTTTCCCTGATCGAAAGTTTTGTTGCGATTGTATTCATTGTCGTCAGTATTTAGATTGTATAGTTAAGATTTTCATGTCTAAAAATAGGTCTGCTTATTTAAAATGACAAATATTGAGTGACCCTTAAAATTCATTTATGGCACTGAATGGTATATTTCATTCACCACATCGAAAGCCATTTTCTTTGTCCCATCCAATTTTACGATGCCCCAGTACTCCTCATTGGCGGCCCCGTCATACGGAACACCTCCACTGTTGGGAGCCCAGCCTCCGGGTTCCTGCGTTTCGTTTTTTCCTGTTTTCCACCATTCATCCGAAAATGAGAATATGGCAACTCCGGAACAAATTTCCCGGAATCTGAAAATATCGTCCAGAATATTGCGCGTGGCATCGGCCTGGGCTTTTTCATTTTCGCCCTGTTCATATCCGTTCTTTTTCGCCGCCATATAGCTGTCGGCACCGGCTTCAGAAAGGTACATGGGTTTTGTACTGATTGCACTCCATGCCGGGAATATATCTTCCGGATTATCCCAGCGGTAAACATTCATCCCCCAGACATCCACATTCGGGCATAACGAAAGTGCCTCTGCTTTGGGTAATTCGCCGTGACCTGTTGCAACAGGATGAGAAGGATCGATCTGATGAATTTTTTCAGCTACATCATTCAGGGCTTTATACCAGTTTTCGATATGTCCGCCAAACCACTCGGGATGGTAATTGTATTCGTTGCCCAGTTCCCAGAACAGGATTGCCGGATGATCCTTGAAGGTTTTGATATAATCGGCAAATGTTCCTGAAAGAATGTCAAAATTTCCATCCTGATTGTACCCGAAACCGATAATAACCCTTAGTCCTGTTGCCTGAATCTGATCGAGATCAGCACGATCAGGTATCGGTTCATAAACCCTGATTGTGTTTATCCCGGCTTCTTTCATCAACTTCAGGTCTTCCTTCAGGTTGCCAAAGCTGACCTTATTGCTTCCTTTGGGTACCGGATGATAGCAAATTCCTTTAATTGTGTACGGAGTTCCATTCAACAGTATCTGACGGCCTGAAACGCTAACCACTTCAGCATTTACACTTTTCAGGCCGAAAAGAAATAGCACTGAAAACAGAATAAGTAAGATTGACTTCATGAGATGTGATTCATTAATATTACTGAATTAAGCGTTGACTCAATCTTTATTTTCCTCCTGAATCTTCATTTCTCCGCGTCGTAAAATCAATGCTTCCCTTATTTCATGTGCTTTTTCCTCAGTAACATCATATTTCCACATAACTAAAATTGCCACGATGCCAGTTATTATAGGAATTATAATGTCAGCCATACGGAGATGAGTTATTGTTTCTGCTGATTGAACCGTGATATTCTGGTCAAAGCCAACCCAGTTCAAAACGGCTCCGCTTGTGAGCAATGCCACTGCTGTTCCGAGTTTCACCATCCACCAGTAAACTGCGCCAAAAGTACCTTCGCGGCGGGTACCGTTGTTCAGTTCATCCAGATCGCAAACATCGGCGGTCATCGACATCATCAGGGTAAACAAACCACCAATTCCAAAAGAAAGGAAAGGAATCGGTAAAAACATCAGCCATGGATTGGCTGGATTAAAACCCCACCATTTTAAAGCATAACCAATCATGGAGATTAAGGTTGCCACTACAAATGCGTTTTTCTTCCCGATTTTCTGTGAAATAAAGGTTATGACCGGTATAACCAGGATGGCCGTTGCCACAGCGCTGATCGTTCCGAACCATGCCGGCCATTGCCCTGCTGCGGTGGTATCACCCTTGAAAAGGTAAAAAATAATGATGAAGAAGGCGAACTGGGCTATGGTCTGAAAACCGTTGAAAATCAGGAAAGTTGCTCCGCATAATTTCATAAAAGGTTTGCAGGTGACTGTTTGTTTGATTGCCCCGATAAATTCTTTGGTGTTGGCGGCAAGATCTTTTACCGATAATTTCGACTTTCCGATGATTTCCGGAAGCTCCATTTCTTTACAGAACAGGGCGGGCATAATTCCGAGAATCATGCATAATCCGCCAACCCAGATCGACAGGTTTCTTGCACCTTCCGGAGCGGTGCTGTAAAACCGCTGGTCGTAAATGATTACCCAGAACCAGGGGGCAATCATCCATGCAATTTGTCCCATCCACTGTGAAACGGCCATTAATCGGGTGCGTTCGTGGTAATCGGGACTCATTTCATAACCCAAACCGATGAGAGGTGCGGCAAAAATGGTATAACCAATATAAAAAAGCATCGATAAGCTTAAAAAGTAGAAGAAGTTATAAGTCTGGGAGTTTTCAGGATAAAGTTGCCACATGACCATAAAAGTTAAACCGGAAATAATGCTTCCCAAAAAGATGTAGGGTTTTCTTCTCCCCCAGCGCGATCGGGTATTGTCGGAAATATAACCCATGATCGGATCGATGATTGCATCCATCAGTCGCGGAAGTGCAGCCAGCAATCCGGCCAGTAACGGATTCATTTTCAGCGCCAGAACCAAGATGACCATAAAGATTCCCAAGGCTGCAGGCAATAACTGGTTCGCCAGGGAACCCGATCCAAATGCGAGTTTTTGTCCAAAAGGGACAACATCTTCAGGAGCTGTTTTGAAATGTGCCATTGATTTAGTTTTATATAGATTAAATTTCGATAGTTACTTCCGGAATGAGACTTCAATCTGGCTAAACTTTCCCTCGCGTTCAAACAAACTTGCACTCCAATCATGTTTAATCGTATTTCCGGCGAGTTCAATCCAGGTTCCGTCGGTATTGGTAATTTTGATTTTATCTTCGTTGGAAGCCGTATAAATGACAGGAACCTGACAGAAGGTAAATCCAAGCTGACCTTCATTCAGAATGATTTGCTGTTTTTCATCTTTCAAATCGAAATATTCAAATACACTTTTCTGCTTCAGAAACTCCTCAGGATTGATCATCGGGAACCTGAATCCGATTTCACCATTTTCGATATGAATACCCAGTTCGCTCATTCGGGTAAGGAAGTCTTCTTTTACCTGTCCGGTCATTCCGGGCTGCTGTGCACCGGCATTCCCGGGTGTATGCGAGTAGGCATCGGTTGGAAATGCGCCGTACAATTCAGGCGATTTGCTTAAACCAATTCCAGCCTTAATTTCATAATAGTGATCCTTAATTTTGCCAATGGTAACTGGATCAGCTCCTTCATTAATTCCTTTGAAAAAGCATTCCTGCGCAGCAAGCAGCAATTTGGCCACCATGTGCCAGTAAATGCTTCCCAATCCTTCGTAACCATAGAAGGTTCCCGAGCGACCGGTGAACGACTGGTGATCAAAAAGCGTTTCGTAAATTGCCAGTACTTTTTCCTTTTCTTCGGAAAGCAGTGCTCCGTATTCTTCAGGATTCAGTTTTTTGAGCGCACTTTCCAAAAACATAGCATTTCTGAATGCACCATTAAAATGATAGTTGCCCAGATCATCGGCCTTCAGTATGGATAAATCGTTTTCTGCAATTAATTTTCCCAGCAATTTCGATGAATTAATTTTCTCAACAGGAATGTTATTTTTCTGAACGAAAAGCGGCAATTGACGGTCAGGATAAAGCAGGTAACTGTACTGATCTTTACGGAATAAACTGCTTGATTTTAATGCGTCAAGTACATCCAGACTTTCCTGAACCGACAGGTATCCTGAACTCAAAACAGCCACCTGACCTTCGAGCATTTCGTACAAATGCCGAATCGAGATACTTTGATCTGAAAATGAGATCAGGTTATAGGAATGGTAAAGCCCGTCTTCACGTTTGTTTGCCTGAATCGACTGATCGATATATTTCAAAGCCAGCTGAGTGAATTCAATCAATGCTTTTACCTGAACCGATTTTTTTCGGCCGGAGAAAGATTTTTGGTAAATTGCATTCCTGAAATTGCTTCCTGCTTCACCCAAAAAGTCGGTAAAACGACGTCTCTCAACGTTTGAAAAACCGGTTTTTAACAGAGCCGTATTTTCAGCAAAAAGAGTAAATATCTTATCAAAAAAGGTTTCCACTTCTTCTGAAACAGAGATTTCGGTAATTGCAGATTCGTTGAACCTTTCTGACCAGAATTTCAGGAAGCGCCTTAAATAATAGAGTGTGACCATCGAAACTCCGTTGCCTACCAGGGCATTGTTGGCATCATTCCACTCCGGACGTTGTGTATTGAGCCAGATGCCGGCTTCAGGAATAAAGTTGCTTAATTTGGAAAGAAGTGTAGCCAGAATTTTTTCGGTCAGGTTAACACGGTAAATGTTGCCGTCAAGACTATTTACTAAACGGCCATCAGCACCTGTTTTTCTGGTCAGTTCCTTAATTTTATCGTTTAAACCAAAATCAAATCCGATGGTGTCCTTCGGATTTTTCACTATTTCAGCGTATGATTTTATACGATATGGAACATTGGCATAGGCAAATATTTCTTTTTCAAGCAATTGGTCTAATTTGCCCGGATGAAACTCCTGCGATAATTCGAGAAGTTTCAGAAGATAAATAATCTGATGATCGCCCCAATAGCCAATGTATGCCCACGGATCGTGCGGATCGGGACTCTCCCAATCTATGCCTTCGCGGGTGATTCGGTAAGGATTATAGCCATCGGCAGTACTTGCATTTAGAAATTTGCTGATCATTCCTTCCAGAAATTCAGGAAATGAATAACCCAGCGCTTCCCAGTTTTGAAAAATATCGCGCCAGTTGCCCTGATAATTTAGTTTTGGGCTGCCGTCTTCATTTTTCGTTTCGATCGAAAACTGGTTCCATGGACGACTCGGATCGCCATGCCGGCGGCTAAATGTAAGCGGCAGGTATTCGTAGCAAATCCTGATCAGATCGGGATCTGACAGCTCTTCTGCGCGATTAATCAATTCCGGATAATTGATTTCAGCCGGAAGTTCATTCAGCCAGTTCTGATATTTTGCTGAAATATTTCGGTTAATTTGCCCGATATACAGTTTGAAATCTGCTGTATCAATCGTGTAGTTTGTGGTGAAAATTCCACCCCTCATGACATTGAAAAGGGTATTTGAAAAATGGCGGGCAGAACTTAATTCGTCGTTACCCATTTGCATGCCATCGGCTTTGGAAACGATTTTTTTCAGGTTAGCGGTACCCTGGTCGATATCGTCATTGACTTGTTTCTGCGGATCAATGGCGGTTTTTATGAAATGATTGAGATTGGCCACATCAACGCTGTCCCGATTGATCTCTGCAACAATCATCCAGCCTTTTTTTACATCCTTCGCCAGTTCAAATCTGGTATTGACAAAATATGCTCCCCGGCTTGCCCTAATGTCTGTTTCTTCTTCCAGTGAAATTCCTTTTTTGAAGTTCTCAAGCTGCCTGTTCGAGAGAAGAATTTTAGCGTCTGTGTCCAGTCCGCACAACCACACCGTGCTTGATTTAAGCGATTCGCTTGGTTCAGCCCGGTCAACCGGAATAGAACTCAGCATATACAAACCCAGTTTGGTTTCTTTCAGGAGTTCGTTTTTTTTGTAAGCATCCGATAAATTGCTGTAGGCATTCTGAAAATCAAAATCGATCCCATTGGGAAGAATGTTCGTGATTCCGTCAAGGATTTCTATGGTTACCGATTCAGCATTCAGATTGACTACTTCTGACTTTTTTACAAAGCCAAATTTTTCGGTATTGTGCCAGCCATATTGAAATCCGATACCCAAATCGAGATTAATCTCTTCAAAAATGATTTTATTTCCGTAGATATTTTTATACAGATTTCGCTGAACGGTATAGATTTTTGCCGATTCGTCGGAGAATGGTTCCCAAAGGGAGGTTTTTTCGTTTTTGTCGACCAGCAGGAGGGTTTTACTTCCGGTTATGCCTTTGTAATCATAGATTTTATCTACCGTGTAATATGGAAACAGGGCATTATTCCGGTCTTTTCTTCCGGCCGACAACGAACCGTTGCTCGAGATAAACATCCAGTGATCGGAATCGCTGACAATGGTCATGAAGAAATCAGGCATTCGGTTGCTATGGCTGATCTTATAGAATATTTCGTTATCTATTTCTGTGAACTGACCTTTAATTTCTTCCTTTCCGGATTTCAAAAGTACGTCTCCTAAATAAATTGATCTTTTATTCATTCTGGTATGTGTTGAGGTGTTCTTTGAAGATTATTTTTTCTGATAGATTCTCACGTAATCAATTTCCATGGATTGCGGGAATGCCTGTTCGTCAATTCCTTTTGCATTTCCCCACGCACCGCCAACTGCGATATTCAAAATCAGGTAGAATGGTTTGTTGTAAGGCCATTTTGTTTCTCCAAGTCCTTCGTTGTGGTATGTAAAATATAGGCTGTCGTCAACAAAGGCCTTAATAACTTCAGGTGTCCATTCCAGAATGTAGTTGTGAAATTTTTCACTCGCCTCGGGAACGGTCATGATGGCTGTTTTCTGATTTCCAGCCTGCCATTGGTAATCCTTCGAATGGGCTGAGGCATGAATTACATTCAAATCGTGACCGACATGTTCCATGATGTCAATTTCGCCCACATCGGGCCAGTTGCCATCTTTGAAAGTCCAGCCACCGGGCATCATCCAGATAGCAGACCATGTGCCCCTTCCGGCAGGAACTTTTGCACGCACTTCAACCCGACCACACTGCCAGTCGGCCCTGGAAATCAGCCGACCTGAAGTATATTTCTTTCCTTCAAAATCCTCTTTGATGGCTGTAATTTTTAATTTTCCATTGGCCACACTGGTATTTTCTTTTCTGCCAGTGGTGTATAACTGAGCTTCGTTGTTTCCCCAGCCTGCGGAATTTCCTTCCGTGTCGTAGATCCATTTGGTCGAATCGGGAAGGCCGGTGTAGTCAAATTCGTCACTCCAAACCAGCTGATAATCATCGCTTTTTTTGTCAGTTTTTCTGGAATTGCATCCTGAATACAGGATAATGATTAAAAAGAAAATCGAAACTTTTAGAAAATTTTTCATCGGTGACTTTTTGAAAGATTAGTTCGTTTTTTTATCGGTGAATAAACATAGTAATAAAACCTGAAATTATCAATTTTCAAAAATATTCGGTAAAGTAAAAAAAAAGGCTAAACAGTTTTCCTGCTTAGCCTTGTATGTGTTTGAAATTCAAATATCAATTTATTCGAAGCATTTCTGATTGAAAAACTTCACCGGTTCATCGCAATTCTCGCCGTCAACAGTCCAGGTATTCCCCGAATGCAGAAGTTCGTCCATACAGCTTATTTTTCGTTTTTGCTGAACGGTTTCAATCTGTTTTTTCATTTCCTGATCGTAAACCGGTGCTTCTACGCTGCGGATAACTCCCATGGCAACCGGAAATTCAGGAAGCGACATATTGATTAACGCAACCTGTAATCCAATGTTGTCGTCTGTCGGGTCGTGCACCAGGATATCTTCACGGGTGATTCCATTTTCCCCGATTTTTGCCACTTTAAGTCTGCCATTGTCATAAATCAAACCTTTGTCTTCCTCTTCACCAAAAATCATTGGCTGACCGGCTTTCAGGAACAATTGACGTTCGGAGCGGAATTTAGGATCTGAAACATAATCGTGAATTCCATCATTAAAAATTACGCAGTTTTGCAACACTTCAACCACCGATGTTCCCTGATGCAGGGCTGCAGCAGCCAGTACTTCCTGTGTATGTTTTACGTTGCTGTCAACAGCACGGGCAAAGAACGTACCGCGCGAACCCAAAACCAGCTGACCCGGTACAAACGAATCTTCGATGGTTCCGAACGGTGAGGTTTTGGTAATCTTGCCCCGGTCGGAAGTAGGCGAATACTGGCCTTTGGTCAAACCATATATTTTGTTGTTGAAAAGTACCAGGTTGATGTCGATGTTCCGGCGAACCAGATGAATAAAATGGTTTCCACCGATTGCCAGCGAATCGCCATCGCCGGTCATGACCCAAACCGTTAGAGCCGGATTGGCCGATTTTACTCCTGAAGCAATGGCCGCTGCACGACCGTGAATGGTATGAAAACCATAGGTGTTCATGTAATACGGAAACCTCGAAGAGCACCCGATTCCGGAGATAACAGCAAAATCCTTGTGCGCGATATCCATATCGGCCATGGTCTTTTGAACAGCGTTCATAATGGCATAGTCGCCACAACCCGGGCACCAGCGAACTTCAGCAGCACTTTTGAAATCTTTGGCAGTATAATTAAATTTTGTCATGATTAAGCCTCCAGTATTTTTTCAAATTTCTCAACTAATTCAAACACCGAGAAAGGTAAACCTTTCATTTTATTGATCTGACGGTATTCAAATTCAGGCAATTTATCGCGCAGATAGCTGGCAAATTGGCCCATGTTTAATTCGCAAACGACGATTTTTTTAAATTTGCTGAATACTTCAGCTGTATTTTTGGGCAATGGTTTAATGTAGTTAAAATGCGCCAGGCTAACTTTCTTTCCGGCTTCCTGCATTGCATTCACCGAACTGATCATGTGTCCGTAAGTTCCGCCCCAGCCAACTACCAGTAAATCTCCTTCAGGTTCACCTGCCAATTCAAGTTCAGGAATCATATCAACCACTTTCTCCACTTTGGCTGCTCTGATTTCGCTGTTTTTCTGATGATTGTCCGGATCCTGGTTCACACCTCCGGCATTATTCTTTTCCAATCCTCCGATGCGGTGTTCGAAGCCTTCCATTCCTGGAATGGCCCAATCCCTTGCAAGTGTTTCAGGATCGCGGTTATATGGTAAAAATGTTTCAGGATTTGTTGCCTTTCTGGGTGTGATGGAAGGAAGTTCGCTCATCATAGGAACCCGCCATGGTTCGCTGCCATTGCCTAAAAATCCGTCAGTCAATAGTACAACCGGAACCATTCGTTCCAAAGCAATTTTTGCTGAGAGAAATGCATAATAAAAACAATCGGAAGGAGTGCTGGCAGCCAAAACAACTACCGGGCTTTCGCCGTTTCTTCCGTATAAAGTTTGTAACAAGTCAGATTGTTCGGTTTTTGTTGGAAGACCGGTTGACGGGCCTCCACGCTGAACATTGACCACCACAATGGGCAATTCGGCCATAACCGAAAGACCAAGTGCTTCTGATTTTAAGGCAAAACCTGGTCCTGAAGTGGACGTTACCCCCAGATGACCTGCAAATGCGGCTCCAATGGTGGTACAAATCCCTGCGATTTCGTCTTCAGCCTGAAATGATTTTACACCCAGATCTTTTCGTTCGGCCAAAGCTTGCAATACATCGGTGGCCGGAGTGATCGGGTAGGAGCCTATAAACAATGGAAGTCCGGCTTTTTCAGCAGCGGCAATAAAACCCCATGCCGTAGCATTGTTGCCGTTAATATTGCGGTAAATACCTTTTTCGATGGGTGCCGGATGAACAATGTACTGTGGAGTCATGTGCTGCAGGTTCATTCCATAGTTGTATCCAGCGTGAAGAACGAGCAGGTTTGCTTCGGCAATCAACGGACTTTTTTTGCCGAACTTTGACTGAATAAATTTTTCAATGTAATCCAGCGGACGATCAAACATCCAGCAGATTAATCCCAGAGCAAACATATTTTTACAGCGAAGAACACTTTTGTTGTCGAGTTCCAATTCTTTCAGGCTTTCTTTAGTGAGGCTTGTAATTGGAACAGGAATCAGGGAGAAGTCCTCAAGTTTTAGTTCAGCAAACGGATCATTGGTTTTGAACTGAGCTTTCTCTAAATTTTTGTCATTGAACGAGTCAGCATCAAAAATGATGGTTCCGCCCGGATTCATGAAAACCGCGTTGGCCTTGAGCGCTGCAGGATTCATGGCAACCAGAACGTGGGCTAAATCGCCGGGAGTTGTAATTTTCTTTTTTCCAAATTGAACCTGAAATCCGGAAACTCCGCCTACCGTTCCCTGTGGTGCCCTGATTTCGGAAGGGTAATCGGGAAAGGTTGAAATGTCGTTTCCCAATAGTGCCGAAGTGTCAGAAAACAAGGTTCCGGTCAACTGCATTCCATCGCCCGAATCTCCGGAAAACCGAATGGCAACTTCTTCAAGTTCAATTACTTTTGTGTGTTTCATTCTAAATTTTTGAGTTATTAAACATATCTCTTGCTTGTTCATCTAAACTCGTTGTAACGAGCTAAAGATGATATATTTATTACTAATGATTGTTCTGGTAAGGAATATTACAAATGTGCATTTGAAGTGATTTTCCTTTGACTGGTTTTTGTTTTTTAAAACGCAGCAAAAATAACCATTATTTAATAAGACAGACAGGATAGACCGATTTATTTCGTTATACATTTTCCTTCAAAATAAGGTATTTTTCATTTTATTGACATGAAAAAGGAACCACATTGTAAGTGGTTCAAATCATTTTACACCCAACCCTTTTTCTATCTTTGTTGTTCAATTTGAAAAGAATTCTGAAAATGGCACTGATAAAAACACTTTTAGGTAAAACTCCGGAATTTGGAGAGAATTGTTTCCTGGCTGAAACAGCCGTCATTATTGGCGATGTGGTAACCGGAAGCGATTGCAGCATCTGGTACGGCGCAGTCCTCCGTGGTGATGTTCATTATATCCGGATTGGGAACAATACCAATATTCAGGATAATGCGGTGGTTCATGCCACCTACCAGAAATCGCCTACCAATATTGGAAACAATGTCACCATTGCTCATGGGGCGATTGTTCACGGTTGTACCATTCAGGATAATGTGATGATTGGCATGAATGCCGTTGTTCTGGATGATGCTGTGATTGAAAGCAACAGCATTGTCGCTGCCGGATCGGTTGTCAGTAAGGGAACTGTTGTTGAAAGCGGCACTGTTTATGGAGGAATTCCGGCAAAGAAAATAAAAGATATCAGTCCCGAATTGTTGGAAGGTCAGATCAAACGAATAGCCAAAGCCTATGGAACTTATTCCGGTTGGTATAAGGAAGTTTAAAGTGATCATTTAATCAGGATAAAAAGAAAGCGGCAAACTCTTCATCAGAGTTTACCGCTTTCTTTTTATATCGGTGCGTTACTTTTTACTGGTAACTCACCTTTGCCTTGTCAATAGCTTTTTCGCCTGGTTTTAACGGGCAAATCCTAAATGAATAGTTGTAAGCTTTTTCTTTCATCCGGTATTCGTCGTGCGTCCAGGCACCCCAACTGTCATCGCCACCAACTCCTTGTTGCTTATAGTCAATATTGACCGAAGTCAGGTCGCGTGGCTGAACATCGTTAATATGGCGGCGAATCATTTTTAAACCTGCTTTGCCACGTCCATCCGTACGATCCGGAGATTCAAAATCTTCCATAATCTGGTGGTGGGCACTGGCAGAAATTAATGGCGAACCAATAAATTCCAATCCCAAACCATTTTTGTTGGTAAGACTCATCCATCGGACATCAATTTTATTTCCGTTTTCCTGAGGGCGAACATATGGAAAATACTGGTCGGCTACTGCTCCGGAATACAATCCAACTAAAGCACTGGTATAACGGTCGGCATACGATTCGTGCGGTCCGCGGCCTAACCAGCTGATCTGATCAAATTCGCGTGGCATAACCAGATTGACTCCAAAACGAACAATTTCGGGTAGCGAATCGCGCATCATTTTAAAGCTATTGTTGACGATTATTTCGCCATTACCTAAAACGGTGTAAATCGAATTGTAATTGGCAATCACCTGTTTCTTTTCGTTATTCAGGTCGAAATTAAAGTTTACCACAACTTCGTTGCCGACTTGTTTTGCAGCTGCAGAAATTACTTTTGGTATTTTAGCTACATCAGTGAAATCGTATGTTTCCTTGGTGTCGGACTGAGTTACAGTGGCCAATTTAACGGTTTTCTGTTCACCTGCTTTTCTCCAAACGCGGCTGCGTTTATCCAATTCGTTTCCAAAATCATTATCAATCGGCGCACGCCAGAAATTAGGCACAGGGCCGGACTGCAGCATTTCTTTTCCATCCAGAAGATAACTTTTCAAAGTAGCTTCATCTTTACTGAAACTGATTTTAAATCCTTTTCCTTCAACAACAAGCAGATTGTTTTCTGTTTTTATGCTTAAAGTTGGTAAGCTATTCAAAGATACCGGAACCGCATTCTTCAGGAATGGCAATTTGAATTGCTCATAAGCCAGTTTTGTTCCGGCAGGCAAAATGCCTTTCTGATTCTTGAGCCGGGCATAAACGTTCAGGAAATATTCAGTAGCTGGTTTGGCTTCAAGGGCCACATCCAGTTTTATTTTTTTACTGGTTTTTGGAGCCAGATCGAGGTCGGTAATTTTTCCTGATTTGATTACCTGACCATCGGCTACAACTTCCCAGTTGAACGCGAATTCATTTAAACTGGTAAATGAATGCTTATTAATGACTTCAATTTCACCGGTATTCAGATTTGCTGCTTTGAAGCCAATGTTCTGATAAACTTTGCCAACTTCGAACAAAGCTGGTTTGGGAGTTCGATCCGGATTAATAATTCCATTGCAACAGAAATTACCATCAGTAGGGAGCGTATCGCTGCCCAGATCACCACCATAAGCCCAGAATTTGCGTCCTTGTGCATCTTTCGTCAGGATTCCCTGTTCAACCCAATCCCAGATAAAACCACCCTGAAGAATCGGATATTTTTCAATCACATCCCAGTAATCCTGAAGGTTTCCGGTGCTGTTACCCATCGAGTGGGCATATTCGCACTGAATGTATGGTTTGGTTGGTTTAGGTGTTGATTTGGCATAGTCTTCCATGTTATTGATCCGGGCATACATGGGGCACATGATATCTGTATTTGCACCACCATGGGCCTGCTCAAATTGAACCGGACGGCTTTGATCAACCGATTTTAAGTAAGCATAAGTAGCTTCGAAATTCACACCATTTCCGGCTTCGTTTCCAAGCGACCAGATGATTACAGACGGTTGGTTTTTATCGCGTTCGAACATATTCCGGGTACGGTACAGGTGAGCATCTTTCCATGTGGGGTCTTTAGCAAGCGATTTTGCTCCATAACCCATTCCATGAGATTCGACATTTGCTTCGTCAACCAGGAAAATACCATATTGATTGCAGAGTTCGTACCAACGTTCCGGTTCAGGATAATGCGAACAGCGAACCGCGTTGATGTTGTTGGATTTCATCAGCAAAATATCTTTCAGCATTGTTTCTTCGTCCTGGTAATGGCCAGTCACCTGGTTATGCTCATGTATGTTTGTACCTTTTACATAGATGGCAACACCATTCACAAGTAATTGTGCATTCTTAATTTCCACTGTACGGAATCCAACATCCTGACGAAGGACTTCAATGATTTTGCCCGATTTGTCTTTTAAGGTAATGAGTAAATGGTATAAATTTGGATTTTCAGATGTCCATGGTTTTGCCGCCGGAACTTTGGCGGTCAGGTTCACTATAGTCGGTTGTGCTGCTGTTTGCACAGCCTGATTCATTTGTGCGACTTTGGTTTCTCCATCCATCAGGATAGCATCAATAGTAAGTGCGGGATTATTGGCTGCCGAATTAACAACTTCAACTGCTAATTTAAATTCACCGTCTTTGTATTCATTAATTAATGGCGAAGAAACCCGGTAATCGCGGATATGCTGTGGATTGCGGGCCATCAGGAATACATCGCGGGTGATTCCACTCATACGCCAGAAATCCTGATCTTCTAAGTAACTTCCGTCGCACCAGCGATAAACTTCAACGGCTAATGAATTTTCTCCTTTTTTCAGGTATTTGCCAATATTGAATTCGGCCGGAGTTTTACTGTCTTCACTATAACCAACCATTTGTTCGTTAACCCAAACATAAATGGCGGATGTAACTGCACCGAAATGCAGGTAAATATCCTGACCAGTCCAGTTCTCAGGAATTGTAAATGTGCGTTTATATGAACCTACCGGGTTATAGCTTTTTGGAATCAGGGGAGGGTTTGGTTTAAACGGATATTGCACATTGACATAAATCGGTACATCAAAACCATGCAATTCCCAATTCGCAGGAACTGGAATGGTCTTCCAGTCATCGGTATCAAAGTCGTCTTTAAAAAAGTAGAAAGGCCGGTCGGATGGTTTGTGTGAAAGATTAAATTTCCAGATACCATTCAGCGACTGGATGAAAGTCGATTTCCAGATGTCGCTTTGCTGAGCCTGTTGGACAGTAGCAAACGGAATAAAATATGCACGTGGAGTTTCCCTGTTAATTTCTGAAACTGCCGGATTTTCCCAGTCGTGAGGGGTTTTTTCCTGAAATGGAACATTGGTGTACTTGTTTTTACACGATGCGGTTGTAGCGAAAGCTGCAAGAATCAGGATCAATAAATACTTCATAAAGTTGAATTTAGTTCGTAAAGTGTCGATATAAACCGTGCCTACTGGTATGAACTGGTAGGCATACAAAATTGAATATTTTTCTTGGAATTGACAAATGATAACGAATCAAATTTTGGTGAGCGAATGGCTTATAAATTACTATTATTGCACCTTCAAATTGAACTGATGAAACTTGAAATACATCCTAAGGCTCAGGCCTTGATTTTTGATCTGGACGGAACTTTGTCTGATTCGCTGCCAACACATATTGCAAGCTGGCATGCGGTGTGCAAAAAACTGAACTGCATCTTCGACGAACAAATGCTAATCGAAATGACAGGTATGCCTACCATTAGTTTTGCCGAACGAATTAAACGGGAACAAAATTTGGAAATTCCTGCTGAAGATATAGTTGTACTTAAACAAGAGGAATTCTGGCGAAATATTAATCGGATCAAACCTCACGATGCAGTGATTGATCTGATGAAAGAAGCACACGGAAAAATTCCAATGTCAGTTGGTACAGGTGCGAGCCGGATTAGCGCCATGCTTCAGATGAAGGAATTGGGAATTGATGAGCTCTTCGATTTTATTGTCACTGCCGATGATGTCGTCCGTCATAAACCTGAACCCGAAACTTTCCTAAAATGTGCTGAATTGATGAACATTGATCCGGAGTTTTGCCAGGTTTTCGAAGATGGCGAATTGGGTATGCAGGCTGCACAGACTGCCGGAATGTTGCTGACTGATGTCCGCCCGTTTGTAACCGATCCGTTTTCGGCATGAGGGGTTATTTTTCCTGAGCTAAAAAATGTTGGATTTCTTTTTCAATTTCGAATTTGCTGATTTCTTTCCCGATAAAAACCAAAACATTTTCGCCCGGTTCATAGGGATTAATTACCGATCCTTCGATAATGGAAGTTGCACCGCCAACAGCCTGAACGATGGTGTGCATCGGGTTGCCCGAAAATCGCACGATTCCTTTAATCCGGAAGATATCCTTTTTATGAATAGATGAGAAGTACCTGAACCATTCACAAAACGTGGTTTCGTTTAGCGTACCTCCAAACCGAATGGTAAAACTATGGAATCCGGCTGGATCAGATTCGAAGTACATTGGTTTACGGATTTTCCGGAGAAATTCATCCTGCAAATTCGGCTGCATGATATGGAGTTGTGATCCGTCAATCCAGCCAAAATTGGTTTCAACCAACTTCGCGGTAGGATTTAGGGCGAGTATTCTTTTCCGGATGACGGAAAGCTGGCTGGTAAAGGTAGTATTGATTTTGTTTATTATAATTAGATCGCTGAGAATGATTTGTTTTTGCTGTTCGAAACCAGGACTTTGTTCCTGAAAGTTCATCGCATCCACAAGGCAAACCGTTCCGCTCAATTCGAAAAGCCTGATTAAATCCGGATCCTCAAAAAACGGTTGAATAATCGGGCCCGGATCTGCAATTCCCGTGGTTTCAATAATCAGTTGCTCCAGATGATCGTGCTTTTTCACCAATTCCTGAAGGGCCAGTGAAAACTCGTTGAAGATGGAGCAACAAATGCACCCATTGTTCAGTTCCACAATACTTTCGGGTTGAAGGCCGTACATCAGTGCAGAATCGATAGAAACGTCACCGAATTCATTCTCAATCAATCCGATCTTCAATCCTTTATTCTGCATCAGGACATGATTAATAAAGCTTGTCTTTCCCGAACCGAGAAAGCCTGTGACAATCAGAACCGGTATTTTAAGTTTTTCTGGCAAAATATTTTATTTAAGTTCAAAACTAAATCTACCCGATGGTGGTTTATTAAATAAAGTTGTGGCATTTAATAAAAAGATTCACTTATGATTTCAATGTTATTATTTCTTTCTGATATTGAATAATAACGTAAAAATAAATTGAACATTTTTAAATAAATGATTTAATATTCGATTGAATTGCCTAACTTATAGCGAATTAATAATGAAATTTTGTTTCTATGGCAAAGTCCGGATTTTACTAATTCTAAAATTATAAACTATGAACAGATTATTGATCGTCTTTGTTTTATTCTTAAGTGTTATGGCTTGCAAGCCAGTTATGCAGAAAGCTGCAAAGATCCCGATGGAAGATTTCTTCCGTAACCCTGAAAAAACAGCCTTTCAACTTTCACCGAATGGTGAGTACTTCTCTTATCTGGCTCCATGGCAAAAGCGTCTGAACGTGTTTGTGCAGAAGGTTGGTGCTGATTCAGCCGTTCGAATTACGTCTGAGACTGCCCGCGACATTGCCGGTTATTTATGGAAAGGAAATAACCGTGTTTTATTCCTGAAAGATACCGGTGGTGACGAAAACTTCCAGCTTTATGGCGTAAATATTGACGGTTCAGAATTAAAAGGGCTGACTGTTTTCGAAAAAGTCAGGACAGAACTGATTGATGAGTTGAAAAATGTAGACGGCGAAATCATTGTTGGGTTGAATAAACGAAATCCACAGGTTTTTGATCCGTTCCGCCTGAATGTTTTGACAGGTGAAATGACTCAGTTGGCTGAAAATCCTGGAAATATCACCGCCTGGATGACCGATCACGAAGGCAAATTGCGTCTGGCTTTTTCAACCGATGGTGTAAATCAAACCATGTTGTACCGCGAAACAGAGAAAGATCCATTCCGTTCGGTTTTAACGACCAACTTTAAAGAATCCGTATCACCTTATTTATTCACCTTCGATAATAAAATGCTGTATGCCGGTTCAAATCTGGGTCGCGACAAATCAGTATTGGTAAAATTCGACCCTGCTACCGGAAAGGAAGTTGAAGTTTTATTCGAATCGCCTGATGCAGATATTGAAGGCGTAAACTACTCAGATAAAGACAAAAAATTGTTATCCGTTTCATGGACAACTGATCTGGAGAAAGAACATTTCTTCGATGCCGAAGCCGAAGCCATGAAGAAAAAACTTCAGGAAAAACTGCCGGGATATTTGGTAGCAATCGGCAGTGAGAACAAAGCTGAAGACAAATTCATGATCCGCTCACGAAGTGATAAAAGTCGCGGTGCCTATTATCTATACAATAAAACTTCAGGCGAACTGACCAAACTGGCCGATTTGACGCCATGGCTCAAAGAAAGTGAACTCTGCGATATGAAGCCAATTACCTATAAATCGCGTGATGGATTGATTATTCCGGGTTACCTTACCTTGCCAAAAGGCTATGAGGCAAAGAATCTTCCGGTAATTATCAATCCACATGGAGGTCCTTGGGCACGCGATTACTGGGGCTTTAATTCTGAAGTTCAGTTCCTTGCCAACAATGGTTATGCTGTTTTGCAGATGAATTACCGCGGGTCAACCGGTTTTGGAAAGAAGTACTGGGAGATCTCATTTAAACAATGGGGCCGAACCATGCAGGATGATATTTCGGATGGCGTGAAATGGTTGGTTGATCAGGGAATAGCAGATCCGAAACGGGTGGCAATTTATGGCGGAAGTTACGGCGGTTATGCAACATTGGCCGGATTGACTTTAACTCCTGAATTGTATGCTGCCGGAGTCGATTATGTTGGCGTTTCAAACATGTTTACTTTCATGAAAACCGTTCCTCCATACTGGAAACCGATGCTCGATATGTTTTACGAAATGGTTGGCAACCCGAAATCCGACAGTTTAATGCTTGCACAAGTTTCGCCTGTATTTCAGGTTGATAAAATTAAAGCGCCGCTATTTGTTGCTCAGGGGAAAAACGATCCGAGAGTTAACAAAGATGAAAGCGACCAAATGGTAGAAGCTCTAAAAAAACGTGGTATTGCGGTGGAATATATGGTAAAGGACAATGAAGGTCACGGTTTCCACAACGAAGAAAATCGTTTCGATTTTTACCGTTCGATGCTGGCATTCCTCGATAAACACCTGAAACCACAGGAGAAATAAAGCATAGAATTAAAATAAATGTATTGAATCAGGGTTTCACATCAGTTGAGATCCTGATTTTTTTTGAAGTCAAACCATTATATTATTGAAACAATTTGGTATGGATGTGGTTATTGCTGTTAGTCATAACGAGGTAGGATAACAATTCAGAATTAAAAACAATGAATAAATTAAAAGTGATTATTACAGGCGCCACCGGCATGATAGGCGAAGGTGTTCTTTCCGAATGTCTGAATCACACAGAAGTTGAAAAGGTTTTGGTCATAACACGTAACCCGACTGGTTATTATCATCCAAAATTAACCGAAATCATTCACAGCGATCTTAGTAATATTTCGTCGCTAAGCGAAAGCATCAAGGGCTACAATGCCTGCTATTTCTGCCTTGGAGTAACTTCCTTAGGTAAAAATGAAGAAGAATATACCCGGCTGACCTATACGCTGACCATGAATTTTGCCAAAACACTGGCATCATTAAATCCTGAAATGACATTCTGTTATATTTCGGGAGCCAGCAGCGATAGCAGTGAAAAAGGAAATACCATGTGGGCAAGGGTAAAAGGCAAAACCGAAAACGATTTGATGAAATTGCCTTTCAAACACGTTTTCAATTTCAGGCCGGGTGGTATTGTGCCATTTCTGCCTCTGAAACCAACACAGACCTTTTATAAAACCTACAAATACCTGGGATGGTTGTTTTCTCTGATGAAATTGTTTGCTCCGGGTATGGTAATCAGATTGAAAGATTTGTCAGCCGCCATGATTAATGCCTCATTGATTGGCTATCCAAAAAGTATTTTGGAAATGAAAGACATGAAGATTCTGGCCAAAGAAGTTGTTTCCTAATGAACTAATGATGTATATTTTTATAAGCATTTTTGCTCTGGTTTCAGTTACCACAGCATTCTTTATCAACCAAAAAAGTTTTGGAAAAGCACCGTCAGGCGAGCGTATGAAACGCATTCAGCAATCGCCTAACTATCGCGACGGAAGTTTTCAGAACCTGAATTTCACCCCTGTTTTTGCTGAAGATGTGAATAAACTGGATATGATTCGCGATGGCATTTTCAAAATCAGTAAACGAAAAGCGCCATCGGTAAGTTTGCCATCGGTAAAAACCAATCTGCACCAACTCGATCCTGAGAAAGATGTGTTGGTTTGGTTCGGTCACTCCTCGTATTTCATGCAGATCGATGGAAAAAAAATACTGGTCGATCCGGTTTTCAGCGGACATGCCTCACCGGTATCATTCATGATCAGCAGTTTTAAAGGCAGTGATGTTTATACTCCGGAAGATATGCCGGATATTGATTACCTGATTATTACACACGATCATTGGGATCACATGGATTATCCAACATTGCTGAAACTGAAACAGAAAACCGGAAAAGTAATTACCGGCCTGGGCAATGGTTCCAATCTCGAATACTGGGGATTCGATCCGAAAAAAATCGTCGAACTGGACTGGTTCGAACAATCGGTTCCCGACTCCGGATTTGTCATCACAGCAACACCCGGAAGGCATTTCACCGGAAGATCGCCAAAACGCAACCAGACGATCTGGTGTTCGTTTGTTTTCCAAACGCCAACCAAAAAGATTTTCATTGGGGGTGATTCGGGTTACGATACCCATTTTGCCAAAATAGGCGCTGAATATGGTCCGTTCGATCTGGCTTTGCTCGAATGCGGACAATACAATAAATCGTGGAAATACATTCACATGATGCCCGAACAAACCGTGCAGGCAGCAATCGATTTAAAGGCCAAAAACCTGATGCCGGTTCATTGGGGAAAATTCGCTTTATCGCTTCATGCCTGGGACGAACCGATTGAACGGGTGACCAAAGAAGCCACCCGGCTGGCAGTTCCACTGGTTCATCCGATGATTGGTGAAGTGGTCGATTTGGAACAATTCGCACCAACAACCGAATGGTGGAAAGGGATAAACTGATCAATTTGTGAAAAGTAGGGATTCCATCTCTTTTTTGAAAGATGGAATCCTTTTTACTGAAAGCTTAAAAAGAATTAATTGATAGATTTGAGCATAAATTTCCAAACTGAAATCAATGAAGAGTTTCTCTGAAATACAAATCCGCTCCATCCAAAAATCCGATAATCCTGATCTCGCAGTGATTATAAGGAACACCTTGACTGAGTTTGGTGCTGCAAATCCCGGAACGGTCTTTTTTGATCCAACGACTGATGCATTGTTTAAATTATTTCAAACTCCAAATGCAGCATATTTCGTTGCTGAGGCAAATAACAAAATACTGGGTGGCGGAGGAATTTATCCAACCGAAGGATTACCAGAAGGAACCTGTGAACTGGTGAAAATGTACCTTTTGCCTGAAGCCCGTGGCATTGGTTTGGGGCGCACCTTGATTGAAAAATGTCTGGAAACGGCCAAAGAATACGGGTTTCAGCAGGTTTACCTCGAAACTTTAGATGAGTTGCACTTGGCCCTGAAAATTTATGCCAAATTCGGATTTGAATACTTACCGGCACCATTGGGAAATACCAAACATTTCGGCTGTGGTTTGTGGATGCTGAAGACATTGTAAGTAAATTTCCCTCCACATAGACACATAGGTCACATA
>CAILJH010000012.1 GCA_903834475.1 uncultured Prolixibacteraceae bacterium
CCAAATAGCTATTCCACCTTGTTTTCCGCCACTCAGGAAGGATCCACTCACATTCATTGTATTTCCGGCTTCGACAGCTGTATTTGCAGGCTCAACAGCCCCCTTTTCACCGGTAAAAATAACATCAGCTGGCAATTTTAACCGGACCGAAAAACCACCATAACCTTTGTCATCATCTGAGCCACCAATACTAAGGCGATCGGTTAATGATTTTATGCGGATTTCGAAATCAATACGCCTAAAATTTCCGGTTTTAGGATAAATCGAGATTTTTGTGTCTTCCTTCAGATATGCTTTGGCGCCGTTTTCCCACAAAGGTGATTTCCATTCAGTTGTTGCATTTAAAAAACCAACACCCTTTTTGAGCATATACTCAACGCTTGTCACCTTTTGCTGAAAATTCTTCAATTCCCATCCGTCAGAAATCGGCTTATTATTGATTAAAATCTGATGCCATGCCCAAAAAACACCACGATGATGAAGTTGATCAGCAGGAAAATCTTCGGTTAGCCTGGAACCATCAGCATTGTATAATGGATGAATGTAATTGCACCGGGCAAATTCTCCGTTTTTATCTTTAGCGGTTTTCTGATAAAAAAGGATGCTGTCTTTTCCTTCCATAAAAAGAAAACCACCTTGTTTTACAGACATACTTATCTGTGCTTTACCTGAAAGGGCTAAAGCCATTATAAGAACGACCGGTATTCGTTTAAGCATTGGTTTAGTTTTAATAACAGTTCGCAAAACTACAAAAAAGAAAACTCCCTGAAAAATCGGGGAGTTCCACTTCAAATTATTTGATCTTAACTCAACTGAGTTTGATTTTCAATTTATTCTACAATTTTCTGATTTTTATATTTCTTAATTTAACGAAATCCTGATGATACTGAAGCAAAATTGGTGATTGTTTGGTCATCCCAAAGTCTTTGTAATGGGCATATTTACTTTTAGCAACCAATTCGTTGTATTTATCCGAACCACGCACATATTCAACGACTTTTATTCCGTTTAGCCAATGTTCTATCCGGTTATCGGGGTAAAGAATAATTTTTCCGAGGTTCCATTCATTCGGTCCTTTGGTAAAGCGAGGCTCTTTTTTCGATGGGATCAAGTCATATAATGAAGACATTTTGCGGTTTCCGTCAATGCCAGCGTTTGCATCCGGATGTCTTTTGTCATCGAGTATCTGGTATTCCAGACCGATTCCAAGTCCACCATTTCCAACGCAGTATTTAATACCTCCATTGGCTCCTTCATCGAAATTAAATTCAAACTGAAGTTCGAACGCACCAAAATCATCTTTACTTACAATATCGGTGCCTTTCACAGGAGATTCTGGCTTATTTGGCACAGTACTGATGATTCCATCCGCTACTTTCCATCCCTCTTTCGGAAACTCAGTTTTACCAGACTCGACCCAACCATCGGTTGTTTTTCCGTCGAAAAGAAGTTTCCATCCCTGGCTTTGTTCTGCCTTGCTTAATGTATTTGGAATTAGATTCACCACATAAACATCCGGAGTTTCTGTTGGTGTCAGATTTGTCGTTTTAATATGAATGTTTTTCCAGCGAATCTGTTTGCCGGGTTTATCTTCTTTACCAATGGCATGGACCTGAAGAGCAATAAAACCGCTCGCAGTCATGTCATCAATTAAATAAGCAACAGGCACATCGTTAAGCCATGTGCGCATATTGTTTCCGATACATTCAATGCGATAGTGATTCCACTTTCCCAATTTAAATGCGGATTTAGCTGCCGGATTCAGTTCTCCCGTATACAGCCACCCACGACGCGATTCGTCGTAAATACCTCCACTCCATGCGCGTGATGAAGGATCGACTTCGCATTGATAACCATGAACGCGACCATTCATAACATCAGTTTTGCTTAAACTTCGGAATTGGATTCCTGAATTCATATCATTGTCAACCAGCAAATCGAGTTCGAGAATAAAATCTTTGTATTCTTTATCCGTAACCAGGAAAGAATTTAGCGTGTTGGCAACAGTGGTACCAACTATTTCACCTTTTTCAGCTTGATATTTAGCTTTTCCGTTTAGTTGATGCCAGCCGTTTAAGTCTTTGCCATTAAATAGTGATGTCCATCCATCCGATTTTTTTGCTGATACGGATGATACGAGCAACAAAAATGCTATAAAAAAGTGCAGCTTCCTCATAAGGTTTTTGGGTTAAAAAATAGATTTTAGTTCCTTTCGTGTACGGCAACGGGATCAAAAATAGCTTTTTTTATTGTATTGCTGGCAATGTTTTTAAGCACAGGCGATGCAATGCCGATCATTTTTAACCCAATTTCTCGGTTCTCAATTCTGGTCATTTGTGTTTATTTGGAACAAAATTAACACCTTTACAGTCCTTGATTTCCGTTAGACTTTCATTCACATGAAAATTGCGATACTGATTATTTATGCCTTGGTTTTATTCCTGATCGGGATATATTCTTTTCTGAAGGTCAAAACTCCGTCAGACTATTTTCTGGCAGGAAAGAAACCCGGAGTTTGGCAGATTTCGGGCAGCCTGCTTGCAACTATTTTGGGTGGATCGGCCATTCTGGGAACCATTGGTTTGGCAGAAACTCAATCGTGGGCATCGGTATGGTACATTCTGGCTGCCAGTCTGGGACTATTCGGTCTGCTGCCTATTGTAAAAAAAGTATATTCAAAAGGGAAATTTACTTTGCCTGAACTCATTGGCCAGTATTACGGCGAATCAGCACGAAAAGTCACATCCGTAATTATTCCGGTTGCATGGCTCGGTGTAGTTGCTGCACAGATTATCGCCGGAGCCCAAATTCTGGTCAGCTTTTTTAGCTTATCATATCCTTCAGGTGTCCTGCTAACCGGAATCATTTTCATCGTATATACCTACATTGGAGGACAAGTGTCGATCATGAAAACCGA
>CAILJH010000013.1 GCA_903834475.1 uncultured Prolixibacteraceae bacterium
CGTACAAACATACATGCACCGGTTGCCCAAAAAATATCTGTAAAATTATCGTATTGACCGCTATCGGCCTCTACTTCATTAAAAATCCGGCCACGGCAAAACGGATAGCCAAACCGGTCGATGAAACCACCGGCAGCCCCGGCATATTCAAAATGAGTTTTTACTTGATAACTGAGAACTTTGGGTTGAACCGCAGCGATTTCCGGATTGGCCTCCATCAGATAGATGGGTGATTCCAACCATCCGGGAGTCACTTCCACATCCGAATTCAGGATCACAAAATAATCAGCATCCAGATGTTTCAACGCTTCATTGTATCCGCGGGCAAATCCGTAATTCTTCTTCAGGTCTAAAATTTTTACCTCCGGAAAATCACTTCGAAGCATTTCAAGCGAATCGTCGGTTGAGCCATTATCTGCGACAATAATTTCCGTAAAATCATTTCTACTGAAAGCAATCACAGAAGGAAGAAACTGCCTCAGCAATTTTACTCCGTTCCAATTCAGGATTACAATGGCGACTTTTGGATTATGCATGAATGGTTAAAACGTTGTTATATGGTTGTCCAAGTTTTTAGTCTAAAATTCAGTTTAACTATTTATCATTTCAGATGTCATTCATCGTCATTCAATTGTCATTCAGTTGCATGCTGCATTTCCACAATAAATGACCATGACTGACGTGCAGCTAATGACACTTGTGATTCTTCCCCTTTTTTATTTCCTCTTCTTTCTATGGGATTAGCAATTTAGCCAGCACTACAGCCATGTTTTCCTTTTCGAGGTTGAACAGCATATTGGCTATTTTCTCCATTTTATCGGCATCTTCCGATTGAAGAATCAGTTTAATTTCACGAATCTGTTTGCCTGTCATTTCTTCTCCAAGCAAGGACCAGATTTTCAGATTCTCGGCTTCCTGCTTCGGAATACCCAAATGTTCAAGTTCCAATTTGGTAGCTTCCAGAATTTCGCGCGCTTTCAGAATCACCGGATCGGAAGCTTTTCCTGTTCCGGCAGAATCGCGAAGGCTCCAACTCGAATAATTGTAATTCAATTCTTTGATCATCCGGACCTTGGTGCTTTCCTTTCCGAAAATTCGCTCCAGAAAAATAATAGTATGACTTTTCCAGGCTTCCAGATCGAAGTTTTTGGCAGTCAGGCTTTCAAGCTGTTTGTTGATGAGTGCAATTTCCTTTTCGATCATTTGGTGAATTGTTAGTACGATGCAATTTACAATAAAAACAGGACAGGAAAAATCCTGAAGATAATAAATTCAAGTAAGGAGATTCAAGCAAAGATCATAGATGAGAGTTAATGGAGACCGAAGAATGAAAAAATAGTGGAATTGCTGGATGATTGACTCATCTTCAAATTTTCAAATCGTCAAATCGCCGAATTATTTTACCCCAGATGCTGGTGCACAATTCCGTAAAACTCATCAAAATAATTGGCATTGCAGGCAATCATTTCACCGCCAAACAGGTAATTATCGCCACCATTAAAATCACAAACTTTTCCACCAGCCTGTTGAATGATGATAATACCGG
Source organism: uncultured Prolixibacteraceae bacterium (assembly GCA_903834475.1). Classification (GTDB taxonomy): domain Bacteria; phylum Bacteroidota; class Bacteroidia; order Bacteroidales; family Prolixibacteraceae; genus Aquipluma. Next base: position 1,547 of record CAILJH010000013.1, read on the forward strand.
CAGCAACATCCCATGGATGCAAGGCATGTTCGTAGAAACCTTCGAACCTTCCGGCGGCAACATAAGCCAAATCGCTGGCAGCAGAACCCAAACGACGCATTCCGTGCGAATTTCGCATGAAAAAATTCATTGCTTCCAGGTAATGATCCAATTTCGAAAAATCGTAATACGGAAATCCGGTGGCAATCAAAGAATCTGCCGTAGTGGCAGCTGTTGAAACGTGAATCTCCTGTCCATTCAAAAAAGCTGGGCTGCCTTTCCATGCATAAAACATTTCATTCAGACTGATTTCATAAATCACGCCCATGATAATCTCATGATTTTCCATCAGGGCAATACTAACCGCAAATGGCGAGATTCCATGAATATAATTGGTTGTTCCATCCAGCGGATCAATCACCCACCGGTATATTTCACCATTATCCTGAGCTGTTCCTTCTTCTGCAATAAATCCTGAACCGGGAAGCAATACCTGTAAAGCGGCAACAATCTTCGCTTCCGCAGTTTTGTCGACATAGGTTACCATATCCGATTTCCCCTTGTGAATAATGTCATCAGCGGTAAATTTCAGGCGTTCTTCAAAAATAAACCCACCAACTTCCCTGGCCAGTTCCTGAACTTGAGTGCAAAGTATTTCGAGATTCATGTATTTTAATTATGAGTTTTAGTTATGAATTATAAGTTAAATAGCTAATTGACAGGTAATAGAAAGTCTTCAACATTTAGCATGGAGATTGTCTGATATCCGGCTACTAAATATGCATTTTGAAAAGTGCTTGAAAGTTTCGTGTTTTTAGTAGAACTGAGTTTGAATTCATACGCATTAAACTTGCCATCCTGTTCTTCAATAAAATCAATTTCCTGTTGTTGTGTTGTTCTCCAGAAATAGTAATTTCCATAGAAACCATAATAATTCAGATATTTAATCCGCTCACTAACCAGGAAATTCTCCCAAAGTGCACCTTTATCAGTTCTATTTTCCCAGAGAATGAAATTGCCAATCACTGCATTTCTGATTCCGTTATCAACGAAAAATATTTTCTTTCCTTTTTTGATTTCATTTCTGACATTTCTGTTCAACGCATTCAGTCGGAAAACAATAAAGGCTTTTTCAAGCAAATCGATGTACTTTTCAACCGTTTCCTTATCGGCACCAACAAGTTGGCTGAGTTCGTTGAACGAGACTTCATTGCCTACTTGCAAAGCCAACGCTTTTAATAATTTTTCGAGAACTATAGGTTTCTTGATTTCACCAAATGAAAGGATATCTTTAAACAAATAACTTCCGGCTATATTTTTCAAAAGTAATATTTCATTTCCGGGTGAAGTTATTATTTCAGGATATGATCCAAAAACCAGTCGGTGAGGAAGTTGTCTCTTTTCTTCGAGAAGTCCATGATGCTTAACCATTTCACCAAAAGAAACCGGATACATTTGATATTCCAGTTTCCTTCCGGTCAACGGTTCATTGATTTGATTAGCGATGTCAATCGACGATGAACCTGACACAAACAACTGTACCTCTTTTAATTGATCCGTAATAAGCTTCAATGTTATCCCGATCTCCGGAATTAATTGGGCTTCGTCGATAATGATATTCTTTTTGTCTCCAAAAACAGTTCTCAATCTCGAAGAATTGATGCCAGTTAATAATTCCCTTACATCTGGTTCATCTCCGTTTAAAGTCAAAGTATTGTCTGGTTCAAGATTCAGTTGCTGAAGCAGAGTGGTCTTGCCCACCTGCCTTGCACCCAAAATGACAACAGCTTTCTTTAACGATA
>CAILJH010000014.1 GCA_903834475.1 uncultured Prolixibacteraceae bacterium
CAATAGCCCAACATGGGCTTGTATCCCTGTGTTAAAAAATTTAATTTTGTTTGCATAAGAAACACAAGGGCAAATAACATTTATACCCAATAAAACTTTTATGTATTTTTGATGAAAATTAAAACTATGCCAAAATTCAAACGCATTCTGTTAAAACTTAGCGGTGAGTCACTTATGGGCAGCCAACAATACGGAATTGATTCGCAGCGACTGGCTGATTATGCCGAACAAATCAAGGAAATTGCGGATTTGGGTGTTCAGATCGGGATTGTAATCGGTGGGGGAAATATTTTTCGCGGACTAAGTGGAGCAACCAAAGGATTCGACCGGGTAAAAGGCGACCAGATGGGAATGCTGGCAACTGTTATAAATAGCCTGGCTCTGAATTCGGCTCTTCAAAGCATTGGATGCAAATCACGCGTCCTGACCGCTATCCGGATGGAGCCAATCGGTGAATTTTTCTCAAAGGACAAAGCCCTGGAAATCATTGAAAAAGGCGAAGTGGCTATCTTCTCTGCGGGCACCGGAAATCCGTATTTCACAACCGACACCGGTTCCTCGTTACGGGGAATTGAAATAGAAGCTGATGTCATGTTAAAAGGTACGCGTGTTGACGGTGTTTATACGGCTGATCCTGAAAAAGATCCGACTGCTACACGCTTCGAAACAATATCGTTTGATGAAGTTCACAAACTCGGGCTGACGGTAATGGATCTCACCGCTACAGCAATGTGTATGGAAAATAATCTGCCGATCATTGTTTTCAATATGGACATAAAAGGTAATCTGAAAAGAGTTTTGGAAGGTCAAAACATTGGAACCTACGTTCACCGTTAATCAGAGAGTTGTTGTTAAAGGAAAAATTACCGGTATTTTTATTCTCTTTAATTTTTTCTATATTTGCTCTCAGCACATTTAATCAACAGAAAGAGTAAGTTCATATGCACGAAGAGGTTCAAATGGTCATCGATATTTGCAGGGAAAGAATGGAGCATGCACTTACCCATCTTGATAAAGAGTTGGTACATCTGCGTGCCGGAAAGGCTTCTCCCAGAATGTTGGATACAGTCATGGTTCTGTATTACGGGAACATGGTTCCGATAGCCCAGGTATCAAACATTAATACCCCGGATGCCCGGACAATTGTTGTTCAACCCTGGGAAAAGGCAATGATTCATCCGATTGAGAAAGCAATCATTAATTCAAATTTGGGTTTTAATCCTGATAATAACGGGGAATTTATCCGGATCAATGTACCGGCACCAACTGAACAACGGCGGAAAGATATGGTGAAACAGGTCAATAAAGAAGGAGAAACTGCCAAAGTTAGCTTGCGAAGTGCAAGGAAAGATGCCAACGATAATCTGAAGAAACTATTGAAAGACGGCCTTTCTGAGGATTTGGAAAAGGATGCTGAAGAAGAAGTACAGGATATGATTCATAACTTCAGTAAAAAAGTGGACAAAATTCTCGAAGACAAGAGTCTCGAGATTTTAACGATATAATTGTTTTCTGTTTTCTGAACATTGTTTAATTGTTTTCATGGCTTTGAGGCGGCTTCTTTTAGCCGTCTCAATTTTTTTTGATGCCGGTTATCTCAGGTTCAGGAACAAAAAAATTAAAGTAATTCAGCAAACCATGATTGGAATGGTCGATTATCATACACATTCAATCCTTTCTGACGGGAAGAATACGTATGAAGAAATGATTCAGGTTGCAATTGAGAAAGGCTTAGATGAAATCGGCTTTAGCGACCATATTTGCCTCCTGCCGTTCGATTGGGCTATCCGGATGGAAGATATCCCCGTGATGACTGAGCAAATTACGGATTTGAAATTGAAATACAAAAATCAGATTGCCATTCGTTACGGAATCGAAGTCGATTATTTTCCGGATTGCGAAAAGGAGCTGAAAGAATTAATCGAAACAATTCCGGTTGATTATGTGATCGGATCGGTTCATTTTATCGACGATTGGAACTTTGATACGGATAAATCGCTCTATGGGAAATGGACCAACGACGAACTTTATCATATGTATTTCGGGCTGATTCAGCAGGCAGCAAATTCAGGATTATTCGATATCATTGGCCATATCGACATCATCAAAAAATTCAGAATCTATCCGGAATCCAATCAGGACAAGCTTTTTGAAGAAACCATCAAAGTAATAAAAGCGAATAATCTCGTGGTTGAATTTAACACCGGAGGCATCGATCGTCCCTGTGCCGAATACCACCCGGGTCCAAAATTGCTCGAATTTTGCTATAAACACCACGTTCCGCTTACTCTGACTTCAGATGCCCATCGTGCAGTTGATATTGCCAGGCACTATGAAGGAGCTACTGAAATGCTTCATAAAATTGGATATACCGAGATTACGGGGTTCAACAAAAAGGTTCGGCGAACGATCAGGTTATAAAAATATTTTTGAACGTTTTAATTACTCTCCAGAATCCTGAATATTTCGTCGAGACGTGGAGTCAGAATAATCTCAGTCCTCCTGTTTTTCTGACGAGCTTCAGAGGTATCGGCTTCATCAATTGGGAAAAATTCACCTCGTCCGGCCGAAGTAATCCGTTTGGGTTCAATAGCTTTATTCTTGAGCAAAATGCGGGTAACAGCGGTAGCTCTCATCACACTCAAATCCCAGTTGTCTTTAACCATCCCACTTCCACGCATTGGGACATTATCGGTATGTCCTTCAACCAAAACATTGATATCCGGATTTACTCCCAACACTTCAGCAAGGTTCGAAAGCGCCTGCTGGCCTTTCGGATCAACTTCCCACTGACCGGTTTTGAACAAAAGCTGTTCGTCGAGCGAAACATATACCTTCCCGTTTTTCTCCTGAATGGTTAGTCCTTTGTTGTTGAATCCCACGAGTGCATCAATCACTTTTTGCCGTAGCTGTTTTACTGCATCATCTTTCTGCTGAATGGCAATCTCGAGTTCTTTCATTCGCTGACTTCGCAGTTCAAGTTCCGACTGAGCAGTTTTCAGGATTTCTTCACGCTTTTGCAAGTCGGTTTGAGTCTCCTGAAGTTTTACAATTAGCCGGGCTATTTCTTCTGAACTGCCAACTTGCAGACTTTTTAACTGACTTTCAAGGTCCTTATATTTCGTCAGCAAATCATCATATTCCATGGTTAGCTTTTCTATCCTGATTTGTGCCTGATCATTCTGAACCTTTAAAGACTGATTCTGTTCTTTGAGTGACTGTACCGTTTTTTCACTTTCCTGAAAATTAGTGCTTAGTTGGTTATACTTTTTGGAAGTCACACACGATGAAAGCAATAAAATGCCGAATACGATAAATATTTTATTCATGATTTGTGCGTTTTAGTCAGGTAAATATAGAACTTTACAAATCGTTGGACAATAAAAAGTTCGCATAATTTAAGCGGATTTGATCAGGTGATAAAAAATTCAAATTAAAATATTTACTGAAACGTTGAATTTTTTGTTGATCGTTTTACAAGTCATAAATAGTATATTTGGATGCAAAATTGATAGTTGATGGTAGAGAAAATTGCAAGTTTACTGGATCAGATCAACGATCCTTCTGAATTACGAAAGTTGAATGTGGATCAATTACCTGAAGTTTGTGATGAGCTCAGGAATTTTATAATTGAGGAAGTTTCGACCAATCCTGGCCATTTTGGTGCCAGCTTAGGTGTTGTTGAACTGACTGTTGCACTTCACTATGTATTCAAAACTCCTTACGATTTATTGGTTTGGGATGTGGGTCATCAGGCCTACGGACACAAAATTCTCACCGGACGGAAAGATGTTTTTCACACCAACAGGAAATACAAAGGAATCAGCGGATTTCCCAAGCCATCCGAAAGTATCTACGATACTTTTGGAGTCGGGCATTCGAGCACATCAATTTCAGCTGCACTCGGTATGGCAGTTGCTGCCCGGTTGAAAGAAGAAAAGGACCGGAAGATTGTGGCTATTATTGGTGATGGCGCCATGAGCGGAGGAATGGCTTTTGAAGGATTGAATAATGCTGCCGTCAACAAATCAGATTTGCTTGTTATCCTGAATGACAATAATATGTCAATTGACCCCAATGTAGGCGGAATGAGCAACTATCTGCTCAAGATTTCCAAATCGCATACCTATAATCGCCTTAAAAATGATATTTGGGACGGACTTGGAAAATTGAACGGATTTGGGCCGAAGGCCCGTCGGCTGGTTCAAAAAACGGAATCTGCCATAAAAGCCATGTTTCTAAAACAATCAAATCTTTTCGAAGGATTGGGTTTTCGCTATTTTGGCCCGGTTGACGGGCACAATGTGGTATATTTAACCGAGGTTTTACGCAGCCTGAGTGCGATTCCGGGACCGAAACTTTTACATGTGGTTACAAAAAAAGGAAAAGGATTTAAACAGGCAGAACTAAATCAGACGGAATACCATGCTCCCGGTAAATTTGATAAAGTTACCGGCGAAATACTTGACTGTGAATGCGCTGTAAATAAGCCACCGAAATTTCAGAATGTATTTGGTCAAACCATGATTGAGCTGGCCGAGATGAACAGCCGGATTGTTGCCATCACCCCTGCCATGCCCACAGGCTGTTCATTAAATCTGATGATGGAGAAAATGCCAACCCGTACCTTCGATGTTGGAATCGCTGAACAGCATGCGGTAACATTTTCCGCCGGACTGGCTATTCAGGGAATGTTGCCGTTCTGCAACATTTATTCAACATTCATGCAAAGAGCTTACGATCAGATTATTCATGATGTAGCTTTACAGAACTTACAGGTTGTGTTTTGCCTCGATCGCGGTGGTTTGGTTGGAGCTGATGGTGCAACTCACCATGGAGTATTTGATCTGGCCTACATGCGATCCATTCCGAACATGATTGTGTCAGCTCCGATGGATGAGCTTGAATTGCGGAACCTGATGTTCACCGCCCAAAATGAAAATCATGGTCCTTTTTCCATCCGGTATCCCCGGGGCTGTGGTTGTGTAATCGATTGGCATCAACCTATGAAAGCAATACCTATCGGACAAAGCAGGCAACTTTCGGAAGGAACCGATCTCGCCATTCTCACGATTGGAACTGTTGGAATACAAACCAGCCGTGCCATAAAAATGCTTCAGAAAGATGGAATCAGTGCTTCCCATTACGATATGCGATTTGTAAAACCTTTGGACGAAGAAGTACTTCATTTGGTTTTCAGAAACTTCAAGCGGGTAATAACCATTGAAGATGGCGTTTTACAGGGAGGATTCGGCAGCGCGGTTTTGGAATTCATGGCCGATAACCAGTATGAAGCTCAGTTGAAAAGAATTGGATTGCCTGATCAGTTTATTGATCAGGGAACTCCTGAGGAACTATTCCGTGATCACGGAATCGATCAGCAAGGTATTTACAAGTCAGCCAAAGCATTCGTGCTTGAAGATTAAACAGTTTGAATACTTTTTGAAAAGTTGTTGCGTTTATCTGGCATACACTAAATATATTCTCACCTTGGAATTTTATTTTAAGAAACGTCGCTGGAAAATCTTACTTCTGCTGCTGGCTGTGACCATCGGCATTGCCTCATTTTTCTACACGAACTGGCTGGTTAAAAAAATGGCCGTCGAAGAGCGTAAAAATGTTGAGCTATGGGCCAAAGCGACCCAGAAACTTGCCAGTTCCGAAATAAATTCAAATCTGGACATGACTTTTCTGGTTGATATTCTTAACCGCAATACAACCATTCCGATTATTATTACCGACAGTCTGGATAATATCGGAGATACTAGGAACATCGCATTTTCGGAAGTAAACAAAGAAAAGGTACTGATCAGGGAGCTTCTGAAAATGAAGGAGGAAAACGAACCGATCATCATATCCATATCAGAAACAGAAAAGCAATATCTGTACTACCGTGATTCGGTTTTACTCGAGAACCTGAAGTATTACCCATTGATTCAGTTCGCTGTCATCTTTTTGTTTATTCTGGTTGCCTATCTGGCATTCAACTCTTCCCGAAATGCTGAGCAGAACCAGGTCTGGGTGGGTATGTCGAAAGAAACTGCACATCAGCTGGGAACACCAATCTCATCACTGATGGCATGGGTAGAGCTCCTTAAAATGCAGAATATCGACGAGAACCTGATTCAGGAATTTGAAAAAGATACGCAACGACTGCAAAAAATAACCGAACGTTTTTCGAAAATCGGTTCAATACCGGAGCTTATTCTTACCAATGTTGCAGAAACAGTAAAATCCACTGTTGATTACCTGATTACCCGTTCATCAGGAAAAGTAAGATTTGTGCTCGACTTTGACCAAAATAAAAATTACGAAGTTCCGCTCAATGCTTCTTTGTTTAGCTGGGTCATCGAGAATCTTTGTAAAAACGCAATCGATGCCATGAACAACAATGGCACGATTCTGGTATCCATTGCTGAAAAGGGCAGCCAGATTCTTATTGATGTAACAGATACTGGCAAAGGAATTTCAAAAGCCTATTTCAAAACCGTTTTTCAACCCGGATTTACAACTAAAAAAAGAGGTTGGGGACTCGGACTGTCTTTGGCAAAACGTATTGTCGAAAATTACCACAAAGGGAAAATATTTCTGAAACAGTCTGAAATCAACAAGGGAACTACCTTCCGGATAATTCTGAATAAAAGGTAACTTATTAGCAATCTGATTCCATGGTAATTTGTTGAAGAAGAATGGATTATTCAGGAAAAAGTTTTTTAGGTTCTTCAGCGTATTAAAAAAATGAATATATTTTTCGTGTATGCATATTTTTTATACTTTTGCAAAACTTTTTTCAGGCAATGAGCATACTATCATACTATAACATTGCATTCAAAGGTCTATCGCAAGGTAAGCACATTTTTGACTATGAAGCCGACAAAAAATTCTTTGCAGAATTTGAAGGTGGTATCGTAGATGAAGGAAAAGTAAGCGTTCGGGTGACCCTTGAGAAACAGAGTTCGCTGATGATTTTCTGGTTTGAGGTGCAGGGAACCGTTCAGGTTCAGTGCGATCGTTGTCTGGAAATGTATAATCAGCCGATCAAAAGTAAAGATCGGATTTTTGTCAAATTTGGCGAAAAGGAGTTTGTTGAAGGCGATGATGTGATTTGGGTGAGCACGAACGATTATCAGCTGAACGTAGCTCAATTGATTTATGAATTTATTGGCTTGGCTATTCCAATCAAAAAAATTCATCCTGAAGATGAAAATGGAAATTCAACATGTGATCCGGAAATGATCGGAAAGCTGGAGAAATATATTGTGAGAGAAGGCAATGAAAATCCTTCTGTATGGAATGATTTAAAGAGATTATTAGATAACGAATAAAGATAAGTTAAGATGGCACATCCAAAACACAGGGTATCAAAAGCCCGCAGAGACAAAAGAAGAACACATTACAAAGCAACACCAGCCACATTGGCTTCTTGTTCAAATTGTGGTACAACGGTTAAATATCACACTGTTTGTCCGGAATGTGGACATTACAGAGGTAAGTTGGCAATCGAAAAAGACGTTACTGTATAATATTTACATGAAAATGAATAGAAGAATAATACTCTTCTGTTCATTTTCATATTCTCCTGGTTTAATATTCGAACAATTTAATTAATTGTTTCAAAAGGAGTTAGGCAAATATATTTGCCTTTTTTTGCTTTGCTATTCGGTTTTTCCTTCTATCTTGCGCCGCAATTTATATCTCTAATGTTTCCTACGGTTTGATACTGAAATTTCGGATTGGACCGGAACTGAGGAGACAGGGGATTTGATTTAAAAAAAATAATATGGCTAAAATTCATGCTGCAATAACAGGCGTTGGAGCATTTCTTCCGGAGTATCGTTTGACTAATGAAGAATTGAGCACACTGGTTGAAACATCCGATGAATGGATCATGCAGCGAATTGGTATCAAAGAGCGCCGGATTTTGAAAGAAGAAGGAATGGCAACCTCTGATATGGGAACTGCAGCAATTAAGCAGTTACTCGAGAAAACGGGAACCAAACCCGAAGAAATTGAATTACTGATTTGTGCTAC
>CAILJH010000015.1 GCA_903834475.1 uncultured Prolixibacteraceae bacterium
ACTTCCCGGCAATTATTGGCTGGGAACTGGGTCACCTCGAATTGAATGATGCCTACAGCCTCGACTCAGTTTATTTTGATCGTATCCGGGCCGGAATTATAAAAGCCGATCAGATGGGTGCCATCAATACGGTGAGCTGGCATCACCGGAATGCTCTCACCGGAGGTTCTGCATGGGATGTAACTTCTAAAAAAACCGCTGCGGCAATCCTGGCTGGCGGCGAAAAACATGATTTATACCTTCAATACCTCGATAAACTGGCTGCCTTTATGCTCAGTCTGAAAAATGATCAGGGAAAACTCGTTCCGGTTCTGTTCCGTCCTTACCACGAGCATACCGGAAGCTGGTTCTGGTGGGGCAAAAATCTGTGTACGGTGGACGAATACAAGGCTTTGTGGCGCTTTACAGTAACTTATCTGCGCGAAACCAAAAACGTGCACAACCTGCTGTATGGCTATTCTACTGACCGTTTCAACAGTTCAGAAGAATATCTTGAACGCTATCCCGGAGACGACCTCATTGATATGGTGGCTTTTGATTTGTACGACCGCGGACCTGAATATCCTGTCACACTTGGGAATTGCGCTAAAATGGTTTCTGAAATTGCTGTACAAAAAGGAAAAATTGGAGCTGTAAGTGAAGCTGGTGGTCCGATTGCCAAAAATCCGGAATGGTGGACCAAAACAGTGCTTGAAACCTTGCGTCCGTATGATTTATCGTATGTATTGGTTTGGCGAAATCCAACTACGAAGGCCAAAGCGAAAGATATGCCGTTTGGTCCTTCAAAAGGCTCGCCCAGCGAAAAGGATTTCGTGAAATTCTATAACGATCCGAAAACATTGTTTATGAAGGATATTAAATAGTTCTTTTTGATCCGGTGATTTCAAGTTACCGGATCACTTTCTAATCTAAAATCAGGCATGTTTCTTTCAAAATTTATACCGAGTTGCTTTCTACTTTTTGCTTTTTCCGGAATACTGTCAGCTCAGAATCCGTCATTCACCACCTACATGAATCCGGTCATTCCGGGTGATCATCCCGATCCCACATTGACCCGGATTGGTAAGGATTTTTATACCACCGGGTCATCCTTTAGTCCGACTCCGGTCATATATCACTCGACTGATCTGGTTCACTGGAGAGCCATCGCTCAACCGGTAAGCGCGGCATGGTCGTCATACGGCAAGAACGCGGGTGAAGGTTGCTGGGGTGGCCAGCTGGTTTTTTATGGTAACAAGTACTGGGACTTTTTCGGGCATTGGGGAACCATGTTTTTTACCACTGCCGATAAGCCGGAAGGTCCCTGGGCTGCCCCGAAAGCTGTGGTTTGCCCAACATCGGTTCCCGGTCTGGGAATGGACAATTCCATTTTCGTTGACGATGACGGTTCATGGTATATGATGGTTAAAAACGGTCAGGAAAACAACTGGATTTTACAGCTTGGTGCCGATGGTCAGCCGAAAGGCAAGATTCTGGATTTACGCTGGATTAACCCTGCCCCGACCTATCCGTTAGGTTGGGCCGAAGGACCAGTCATGTGGAAATACAAAGGATATTACTACTATTCTTTTGCGATCAATGCCGGCGGCGGACAGAAAGTCTACCGGAGCAAGCTATTAGTCGCAGATAAGACTTCCTGGGAAAACCTGGGAGACTTTTTTAATGAGGCCGATCCGAAAAAATCGCAGGCACTTTTTCAGGGATCCAATCATTGCTCGCCGGTTATCATGCTCGACGACAGCACTTCGTGGGTTATCTATCATTCGTACCTCACTGCCGGAAATGGTGAATGGCAGGGAATTGGCCGGCAAGGTTTGCTAAGTCGAGTTCGTTACAACCCAGCCGGAAAACCTGTGGCCGACTATCCGATCAACGAACCGCTGGCTGCACCAAAACTGCCTTCAGGAGGAATTCCCTGGATGGTTCCGCATTCCGATTTTTTCGACTCAGGAAAGCTGAATCCCGAATGGTCGCTGCTCGGATATTCTCCGACAATTCCCTATTCGCTGACTGCGAGGCCGGGATGGCTCAGG
>CAILJH010000016.1 GCA_903834475.1 uncultured Prolixibacteraceae bacterium
AATACTTACCCCGAAAAGAGTTTTTGCAATTTCATATGGATACAGTATTTCGCGGATAGAAAAATGGAAACGTGACTCATAGTCCGTTGACATACATTTCAAAACTTACTTCCTTTGGATAAAAGCCCATGTGTGAAGTAATCCTTTTCAACTATTTGCACCGCGATTCCGGGAACTGGAAGAAGTTTGGATGCAAAAGATTCTCAAATCCAGATCAACTTACCTTAGCTGAAGTAGAAAAAATGATTCGTGAAAATCTGATCGATAAGGAATATTTTTACCCTAATCAGGTAGGAATCAAAAAATTCAAGTTTCATCGAAACTTAGACGATTATTCGTGGTACGAATTTGAATCAGTTGAAATACTTGAAAGCAAAGATTTTGGGAAGAAAACATTAGAGCTATTCAGTAATTTTATTTTACTTTTGGAAAGAATGATGTTTATTGATGCATATCTAATAAGTGATCAACCTACAACTTGCCCGCTTTGTGGAGCGAGAGCCAAAATCAAAAATGAATTCCAGATTTCATTAGAAATAATGCAATATTATATCTGTCTATCAAAGGAGTGTAAATACCGATTCATTATTTAAGAAGATCACTAAAGTTTTCAAACCCACTATTTCCCTTATCCAACCGATTATGTATTCGTGACAAACGGCTAATCAATCGTTAAAACAAACATTGTATTCGTTAAAACAAACATTGTATTTGTTAAAACAATCATTGTATTTTAAAATAGCTACAATTCAATAGGAAATAAACACCATGCTATTGTGTTAAGCTACATCTGCATTGTTTCAAACAGTTTTGACATTGAATTATTCATCATTGCGAGTGATAAAAACAGTATTGTATTTGGAATAAGCATCAATGTCAGTGTTTTAATCATCAAAAAGCGTTATATTTAAAGGGTAAGTCCAGTTCAAACCCTAATATTCTGCGTTTATGGAAACATTGCAAGTCCTTTCAATGGTGAGGCGCGAGTTGAACCGCAAAAGAATCAGCGTTAGTGAGTTGTCGCGCGAACTAAAAATAAATTCGTCGTCGGTTACCGGGATGTTAAAAACTCCAACATTTCAGGTTCAGCGCTTAGCCGATTTATCCGCCTTTCTGAAATACAATTTTTTCAGGGAACTGGCCGCCCAGCTTCCCTATACCGAACCGGTTTATGCCCGGGAATCGGAACAGTCGGAACTTGCAGTATTGCAAAACCGGGTGAAGGAACTGGAAATGGAGGTTGGCATTTTGCGGCAAACATTAAAAGACCTGATTAGCCGGTAAACGGATTTTTTCTGCTTCAGGCCATATCCTTGTTTTAGTTGCGATTGTACCGCAAGATGTTCTAAGCATTTCTGCACGATTCGCCATATTCATTCGATTGGCCTTCGCCCCTGCAAAAAATTTCTCATCCATTTAAAGTAATTTTAACCTTCAATCGTCTACCTGAATATATGGTAGATTTAATTTCAATATCGCCGATGGCAAAGCAGCAAAGAGTTTTGGAAGCTGTTCAGAATTACGGGAAGCGTCTGTTTGGTTTTATCCGCAGCCGGGTTCAGAGCGACGAAGATGCTGAAGACATTCTGCAGGATGTTTGGTATCAGCTGAGCGCCGTGGTCGATCTGGAGCCGATCGGGCAACTGAGTTCGTGGCTTTACCGGGTGAGCCGCAACCGCATAGTGGATAAGCAACGCAAACAGAAACCGCAATCGCTCGACGACCTGGCTTACGAAAACGAAGACGGTGAGATGAGCTATCCCGAAGCTTTGCTGGCCGATGATGCGAATCCTGAAACGGAAATGGAACGTGCCTATTTCAGGGAACAGTTGTTTGCCGCATTGAATGAGTTGCCACAGAAACAGCGCGATGTTTTTGTGTGGAACGAACTCGAGGATATGACTTTGCAGCAAATTGCCGACCGCACGGGCGATAATCTTAAAACCATCATATCGCGAAAGCGCTACGCAGTGGCTCATCTGCGCGGCTGGCTTCAGAATCTGTATGAAGAAAATTGAGACTGCGATGAAAAATGGGTTTCCGTCATTGCCTGCCCGCGGCAGGCGGGCGAACGAAATGAAATGTAGTGAAGCAATCTGTCATTGGTAATTGAGTAGAGCAATCTCAAAATATAGATAATCAGGAGAATTGGATTGCTTCGTGCCTACTAATGACAACATTATTTAATGTACACATAATGAGGCGGATAATGTTGTCATAAAACTTGTTGTACTGGTAGGTATGGGGACTCGCAATGACGTACTGTATTATTTTAAGAATTAAATTAAAAATTAACAATTTAAAAAAATAGAAATCATGATGTATTGTAAAGAAAACCGTGGAAAGAATTTTTGGATTAAGGCAGCAATTTTTGCTCCTTTGGCTATAGCAGCCGGTGTATATATTTTTGGCAGCGTGGTGATGCTGCTCTGGAACGGTATTTTACCGGCCGTGTTTGGCTTCCACACCATCACCTTCTGGCAGGCGCTGGGAATACTGATTCTGTCGAAAATCCTTTTTGGAGGCTTCGGCGGACACCACCGGGGCAGACATTCAGGCCACCATCCTATGAATGGGCGATGGATGCACCTCAATCCCGAAGAAAGGGAAAAGATGAAAGAAGAATGGCGCAGCCGTTGCCGGATAGAACCGAAAGCCGAATAATTGAATTTGGAGAGGTTCCTTATAAAGTCAAAAACCTCGATGAGTCAGTCACCCCGAATTTATTTCGGGGTCTCATAAACTGATGTTTGCACCCCTCTGTGAAACTCTGTGAATTACTCCTTAAAACGCTGTGGTTAATCATTTAAATTTTACCACAGAGTACACCGGGTAAATACACGGAGTTTTTTTTTTACCTGTTCTATAAACCGGTTGGCTTGAATTATTATTGAAATTAAATAGCACTTTAAATTTTATTCAATGGTTCCGTCAGGAATAAAAAATGGGTAGGATAAAAATGTTTTATGATCATTTAAGTAATCAGAACAATTTGTTTTCGAGTTTATTCAATGCATTCACCCCAAGACCGGAGGCGGAAATACAGCCTCGCTACTAGTTGCTACTCTTTATACTCAAGTCCCGGCCTGAAAGGCCAGAATAATTCAGCCCAGGGCATAGTTTCGGGAGGAACGATCCGAAACGTCGCCCTGGGTATGGGATGCAAGAGAAAAACCGTCCGCCCTGCCTGCCGCAGGCGGGGGGAATTCGATGAACAAAGCAAATAATTCCCTTCGGACGCCAGCCTGCCGCTGGCAGGGAATTGAAGAACCTCATTTTCGGGAAATATAAGACCATCATTTTCGTCCGAGACATGAATTTTACTTTTATAAATGTCATCGCCCCGCCTGCTTCGGGCAGGGCGGACGATTTCTCTGTTCGCCCATAAACCCAGGGCGCTGCCGTTCGACTGAGACTTCGGCGTGAGCTCAGTCGAACGCTCACGTCGAAGCCCTGGGCTATAATCTGCTGCCCTTTCAGGGCGTCAATACGAAGGAATAAATACGATATTATTTTATTCAAATTACTTATCCCGTAAGAGCAAAGTCATTTATTTAAGGTTCTTTGTTTAACCACTGCCGGGGTCTTCAACCACCGACAGGGTTTCCCAATTGCCCCGACAGCGGTTAAAAACCCTGTTGGCGGCTTAACTTAACAGCATAGCCCGTATGGAACACAATGAAAATAAAAATGTCTGTTTTCTACCCATACATTTCCCCTCCCGGAGGATTTAGGGGGCTTTTCCAATCCTTTTTTAATCAAACGGCGAATCTTTCGTTTCGATTGCTAAATTTGCGGGAACTAAACTGATGTCCGGGCAAAATTAGAAAGGAAAGAGTAAAAAAGAAAGAGTTATATATCACCACATGATTGTGACCCGGATTTAATTTTACTTTTAAATTGTTGCCCGCGCCTATACGAACGACCATGTTGAAATTTTTTCTGGCATTTTGCCTTATCTTTTCTTCTGCCCAACTGTTTTCACAATCTTTCCGGATTAATGAAGTGATGTCGTCGAACAACGGTGTAAAAACCGATTTGGACGGTGATACGCCCGACTGGATCGAGTTTTACAATTCGGGAACTGCGGCAGTAAACCTGAATGGCTATGGTTTGTCGGATAAAAAAGAAGTTCCTTTTGAGTGGGTTTTTCCTGATTTTGCGGTCAATCCCGGCGAATACCTGCTTGTTTTTGCTTCAGGAAAAGACCGGAGGGAAATACCGTACCATTGGAACACCATCATTTCGAGTGGCGACGACTGGAAATACTGGGTTCCTAACTCGGAGCCCGGAGCGAACTGGCGCCTGGCCCCATTTAACGATAGTGGCTGGCTGACCGGGAAAAGCGGTATTGGCTTTGGCGATAACGACGATGCCACCATCATCCCCAAAGCGAATTCCCTGTTTATCCGGAAGAAGTTTAACCTCAGCAATGTGTCTCAAATCAGGCAACTGATGTTCCATATGGATTATGACGATGGCTTTGTGGCCTACCTCAATGGCGTTGAAATTGCCCGTGTCAATATGCTTGGCCGGGGCGCACTGCCGCGGTTTGATGTGTTTGCCAATGGTTCGCACGAAGCCCTGATTTATCAGAATTTACCTCCGGAAGCATTCAATATCAGCAATCTGATTTCCATTCTGAAAAACGGAGAAAATATACTGTCCATTCAGGTCCATAATTCGGATATCACTTCCTTGGATATGTCGGCCATTCCATTTCTATCTATCGCCACGAGCGACAATAAACCGGATGCCCGGACTGTTGCAATACTTGGTTTAAAAGGAAACGAGCTGCATACCAATTTTAAAATCAGTGCCGATGGTGAATCGGTTTATCTGACCAGTCCGGCTTCAGTACTTACCGACAGTGTGCACATTGGAGTGATTCCCATAAATCTTTCCTACGGACGAACAATCAAAAATCCGGCAGTCTGGGCGATTTTTTCTGAACCGACACCTGAAAAGGAAAACCTGGGACCGGAATATAACGGAGAGAAGCCCGGAATACCGGTTTTCAGTTCTCCGGCAGGAATTTATCCAGCCGTTATTAAAGTATCGCTCAGTGCACCTGTAAAAGGCGATTCGATCTATTACACGGTCGATGGCTCGGTTCCCACACGTTCATCGAAAATGGCTTTGCGCGAAATACCCGTCAACCGGTCGAGGGTTATCAAAGCACGTATCCTGAAATCGGGTATGTTGCCGGGCGATATCGTTACCAATTCGTACATCGTGTACAAGAATAACAAGTTGCCGGTGATTTCCGTGTCGATGGATTCGCTCGATTTGTGGGACTTCAATACCGGAATTTATGTTTTGGGACCCAAGGCTGAAAGTTCCAATCCGAATTTTGGCGCAAATTTCTGGATGGATTGGGAGAAAGCCTGTCATTTTGAAATGCTTGAATCCAATGGAAAGAAAGTAATTGATGTGGATGCAGGAACGAAAATTTCAGGAATGTGGTCGCGGGCAAATCCTCAAAAATCGATGACCTTCCATTGCCGGAAAAGTTACGGAGCTTCGTTCATGAAATACAAAATATTTGATAAAAGGCCGTTTGATGAATTCAATACGATTGTTTTGCGCAACTCCGGAAACGACTGGAACAATACCATGTTTCGCGACGGCTTGATGTCTGATTTGACCGTTGGACTGAATGTTGATCAAATGGCATTCCGGCCTTCCATCTTTTTCCTGAATGGCACTTACTGGGGAATCCTGAACATCCGCGAAAAAGTGGACGAAGATTTTATTGCGTCCAATCATCCCGGTGTCACGGCCAGTGATGTCAGTATTCTTGAACTGAATGGTGACATTCGTGTTGGGTCCTCCGACGATTGGTGGAAAATGTACAATTTTCTGGATCAGAATTCAATGACCGTTCAGGCCAACTATGATCAGGTGGCTGCTCAGATTGATATCTCAAGTTTTACCGATTATTTTGCTTCTCAGATCTATTTCAGGAACCACGACTGGCCGGGAAATAATATACGATACTGGAAAACCAGCGATCCGGCCAGCAAATGGCGGTGGATTTTGTATGATACCGACTTTGGGATGGGGATATGGGGAGCATCTCCCACTGATAATACGCTTGCACTGGCGACAGATCCGAGTGGTCCGGGCTGGCCAAATCCGCCATGGTCGACTTTGATGCTTCGGAAGTTGCTCGAAAATACAGGCTTTCGTAATCAGTTTGTGAACCGTTTTGCCGATTTAATGAATACAAGGTATCTGCCCGAGCAGGTCAATAAAGCCATTGATGAAAAAGCGGCTGATATAACACTGGAGATCAGCAAGCATCTGACCCGTTGGAGCGGAGGAGGGCAAGCCGGCTGGCTTTCAAATGTTCAGCAGATGAAGTCGTTTGCAACGGCACGGTCAGGCAATGTGTTTACGCACATCCAGCAAAAGTATAATTTCCAGCTGCCGCAAATGATCTATTTAACGACCGATTCACTGGCGGGTTCCGTTCAGTTGAATTCGCTGCAGCTAAGCAAATATCCATGGCACGGAGCTTATTTTCAGGAAGTCCCCATAACACTCAAGGCCATACCAAAAGCCGGTTTCCGGTTTCTGAAATGGGAAGGAGTTACTGCAAACAGCAACCAGTCAACTATTACCATTTCACCCAAAGCACAGATGCAGCTGAAAGCGGTGTTCGAGAGCGATGGCAGTCATTTCGAGGATGTGGTGATTAACGAAATCAGCTTCAACAATGCGGTCTTGCCCGATCCGGGTGACTGGATCGAGATTTATAACAAGGGAAAATATGAAATCGATATTTCAGGCTGGAAGTTGACCGATCTGGACCCGATCCATCAATTCGTTTTTGCAGCCAATACCCGGATAAAAGCCGGTGAATACCTGGTCGTTTCAAACGACCTGACCCGTATGACTGCTCTTTTCGGATCGGTCAAAAACCTGATTGGAACGTTTGATTTTGGTCTGGGAAGCCTGACGGATGCCGTTCGTTTGTATTCGCAATACGGCCAGCTGATCGATGAAGTAAGTTATTCGAATGTTGTTCCATGGCCAACTTTTGATTTGACGAACCTCTGGTCGCTCGAACTATCCAACCCGGCATTAAACAATAACCTGGCTTCAAGCTGGGAGTTTTCAGTGAAATACGGGACACCCGGTTCGCGAAATGCAGCGAATTTTCCTGCTGCTGTTGAAGAGCTGAGTTCAACTCCGCTTACCTCTGAATTGAAACAGAACTACCCGAATCCGTTCAGTGACGGAACTTCCATCGGTTTTAAACTGGATCAGCCGGGAAAATACCGGCTTTCCGTGCTGGATATGAATGGCCGGATGATTCGTTCCCTGAACAACAACGATGAGTACTCAAGTCAGCATACGCTTTATTGGGATGGAAAAGACGATTCCGGAAAACCGGTTTCTTCCGGAGTTTATTTCTACCGTTTGGAATGCTCCGGTTTCAGTCAAATGAACCGCATGGTGAAATTGTAAACGAATATTTTGTTTTCAGGTAGATCTGGTTTTTACACGAATTGGCAAATGGAAAATGTGGTGGTACATATAGCTGGCTGGCAGGCAGGCGCAACATGACTTCCTTAAGCAGCAGAGCTGCATCCTCTTTGTAGAATGAACCATCACCGCATTTATTTAAGCAGCAGAGCTGCGATCTCTTTGCAGAGAATTTAGCCGGAAAAGATTTTAAGCTCCGGAGGAGCGGAATAGAAAGATTGGATTTGTTGGGATAGCCGTTAGCTACACTACAAAGAGGTCGTCGCTACGCGTAATGGTGTTAAGTTAAGCCGCCAACAGGGTTTTAACCACTGTCGGGGCAATCGGGAAACCCTGTCGGTGGTTGAAGAGCCCGGCAGTGGTTAAACAAAAAACCTTAACTTAATGACATTGCCCAAAAGCGACAGAGTCGCGAAATATTTGTAGCAAATTACATTGGAAAAAGATATCAAGCTCTGGAGGAGCGGAATAGAAAGATTATTAATCCGATCTTATCATCATTTTTGCTTTCAGATCGGTAAATTGCATTCAGGGTTTTATTTGCTACTTTCATCACGTCAAAAAAATAATTTAGCCGAAACCTAAGCCAACTGAAATTCAATTCTATTGAAAAATCTTTGTATTATAGCTGCCTGCCTCATCCTGTTGTTTGCAGCACAATCTTCCTTCGCTCAGACTGCTGCCCGTGCCATCCGGATAACTACTCCTCCAACTATCGACGGACACATTAACGAAGCAGTCTGGAACCAGGCGTATCAGATCGATCAATTTGTACAGCGAGAACCCAATCCGGGTCAGCCCGTTTCGGAGAAAACGGTGGTGTCGATTTGCTATGACGATCATTACCTGTATTTTGCTGTGAAATGCTATGACGATCCAAAGAAAATAACGGCCAAGGAAATGGCACGCGATGTGAGTCTGGGTAACGACGACCGGGTTCAGATTATCCTGGATACTTACCTCGATCACCGCAATGGATACTGGTTTCAGATCGGCCCGCGTGGGTCGATCGGTGATGCCCTGATCAGCGAAAACGGCGCTTCGATGAATAAGGAATGGGATGCACTTTGGGAAGGAAAATCGAGCATCAACAGCGAAGGATGGGAAGCTGAACTGGCCATTCCGTTTAAAACAATTGGCTTCGATCCGGGAAAAACAGTCTGGGGAATGAAGCTGATCCGGAACATTAAACGTAGGCTCGAAGCTTCCTACTGGCCGGTCGCTAACCTGAACACATACCGTTTTCAAATTTCAGATTCAGGATTACTGGAAGGGCTGGAAGGAATCACTCAGGGTATCGGTTTGGACATTGCACCCTATGTCATTGGCGGAATGAACACTAAAAAAGGAGAGAAAAATAAGTCGATGGCCGATGCCGGACTGGATATGTATTACCAGATTACCCCCCGGTTAAAAGCTTCGCTTTCCATCAATACCGATTTTGCGGAAACGGAAGTGGACGACCGGCAAATCAACCTCACACGGTTCAATCTGTATTTTCCTGAAAAGCGTGACTTTTTCCTCGATGGTTCAAACTATTTCAAATTTGGAATCGAAGGCGATGACAACAATTCCTACCGAAATTCGGTGGTGCCGTTTTTCTCCCGAAGACTGGGGCTCGATAATAACGGAAATATACTTCCGGTGCTTTATGCGGCCAAGGTAACGGGTACACAAAATAACTGGAATATCGGCGTGATGCACATCAGCGACGAGCGCGATTACGGCAATTCGCACCTTTCGGTTGGCCGGATCAGCCGGAATCTGGGAAAACAATCCGCTATCGGGGTCATCGGAACCATGGGAAATGCCGTTTCGCCCGATGAAAATCTGGTCGGAGGTTTGGATCTCAAACTGGCAACTTCTCATTTTCAAAAGAATAAAAATCTGGCTTTTACCATGTTCGGAATGATTTCGGACACGCAGGGTAAAAAAGATAACAACACTTCATGGGGAGTTGATCTGGCTTATCCGAACGATTATTTATTCTTTGGACTCGGACATTTCGAGGTAGCCGAAAACTTTGTGGCCGGCATCGGGTTTGTGCCGCGAACCAACATCAAGGCAAGCTACGGAAATTTTTCAATCGGCCCGCGTCCCCAAAAATGGGGCATTCTTCAGGTTAAAAGCGGTGCCGGTTTTAATTATGTGACTAATTTCGATCAGGTTTTGCTTACCCGTGAACTGAAATTTTCGCCGCTTGGAATCCGCTTCAAATCCGGAGAAGAGTTCTATTATTCGGTTAACCAGCAATTCGAATACCTCATGAAAGATTTTCCGATTTATCCCGGATTTGTAATTCCAAAAGACGAATACACGTTCTGGTACCAGAATATTACGCTCACTTCTGCCGGAAGCCGCAATCTGGCCGGTGCGGCAAGCCTTGGCTCGGGCGATTTTTACAATGGCCGGCGCGAAGACCTGAAGCTGACCCTTGCATATAAAGTTATGGTTCCCTTGTATATTGGCGGAAATTACGCCATCAACCATGTGATTTTGCCTGAAGGTGACTTTACTGCACGGATTTATCAGATGAACCTGAACCTTCTCCTGAGCCCGACGGTCACACTTTACAACTATTTCCAATACGACAATACCTCCGAAAAAATGGGCTGGCAATCGCGTTTCGCATGGATAATTAAACCCGGTAATGAAATCATTCTGGCCTGGACTTCAGGCTGGACAAGGAACGATCAGCAAATTGCAATGAATGAAAGTGCTTTGCGCTTCAAGGTAAAATATAATATCCGGTTTTAATACCGTTACAGGATTGATGGTAAGTTACAGACGCACGGCCGTGCGTCTGTTTAAAAAAATATCACGGTGAACTGCTGTATCACAATTTCATTCATTTCCAGTATACCAATCATTGTAATCTGTGGTCAGTTTGATTAGATCCACCCTCTTAATTTGTAATAGCCCATTGCAGCCATCTCGCGGGCAATCAGGATCTCATATTTCAGGTGGTTCCAGAATTGATAACGAACTTCAGTATTGCCGCCAATATCCGGAACAAGGGTTTTGTTGCCGCCCAGTTGGTCATCTTCAAAAAACAGGTTGGCCTCGTTGGCACTTTCAAAAGCTGGTAAAGCACTTACACGGGTAAAGCCAGCTTTCCGGAAAACCAAAACCGCGCGCCTCATGTGTTCGGGCGAAGTGACCAGTAAAATCGGTTTTGCGGTTAAATTTTCAGAATTAAACTGCTGCAAATTAAGCGCCTCAGAACGGGTATTGGTGCCGGTTTGTTCGTACAGAATACGGTGAGTGTCGATTCCTTTACTGATGAGTTCCTGAGCTACCTGCCGCGCTGTACTTGTTGAATCTTCGGGATTTCCAGGAATCGAAATCACAATCCGGCTTTCAGACGATTCCATAGCAGCCCGGTGAACGTAAAATGCCCGCATCAGGCTCGATTCGCTGGGCATACCGCCTCCACCAAGTAAGATGATATAATCAGGTTTTCCGGTGATTTTCGATTGGCTGGTACCTAACCAGTAATATCCCCAGTAGGGCAAAGTCGTGAAACTGAGAGCCAGAATAAGCAGAAAAAACACTCCGGAAACCAGAAGCATTGAACGGATGAA
>CAILJH010000017.1 GCA_903834475.1 uncultured Prolixibacteraceae bacterium
CAGGCAACCAAAGAAGCCGGCGAAATTGCAGGTTTGAATGTTCGTCGTATCATTAACGAACCAACCGCTGCCGCTTTGGCTTACGGTTTAGATAAAATGCACCGCGAAATGAAAATCGCCGTATTCGACCTTGGTGGCGGTACTTTCGATATTTCAATCCTCGAATTGGGTGAAGGTGTTTTCGAAGTGAAATCGACTGACGGTGATACTCACCTTGGTGGTGATGACTTTGACCAGGAGATCATCAACTGGCTGGCAGCTGAATTTAAAAATGACGAAGGAATCGACCTGCGCCAGGATCCAATGGCTTTGCAACGTTTGAAAGAAGCCGCTGAAAAAGCTAAAATCGAATTATCAAGTTCGACCACGACAGAAATCAACCTGCCATACATTATGCCGGTCAACGGTATTCCAAAGCATTTGGTTAAAACGCTGTCACGTGCCAAATTCGAACAAATTTGCGACAAACTGATTCAGGCCACTATAGAGCCGTGCAGAAAAGCATTGAAGAATGCAGGTATGCAGGCAAGTGATATCGACGAAGTAATTCTTGTTGGTGGTTCAACCCGTATTCCAGCTGTTCAGGAAAAAGTACAGGAATTATTCGGAAAAGCTCCCTCAAAAGGAGTGAATCCTGACGAAGTGGTAGCCATTGGTGCTGCTATTCAGGGTGGCGTTTTATCCGGCGAAGTAAAAGATGTGTTGTTGCTCGACGTAACTCCGCTTTCGCTGGGTATCGAAACCATGGGTGGTGTAATGACTCGTCTGATCGAATCGAATACAACCATTCCAACTAAGAAAACCGAAACATTTACTACGGCCAGCGACAATCAGCCATCGGTCGAAATCCATATACTGCAAGGAGAACGCCCAATGGCTAATGGTAATAAAACCATAGGTAAGTTTCACCTTGACGGACTTCCACCTGCAATGCGTGGTGTACCTCAAATTGAGGTGATGTTCGATATCGATGCCAACGGTATTTTACATGTAACAGCTAAAGATAAAGCAACCAGCAAATCGCAGTCGATTCGTATCGAAGCTTCTTCAGGATTGACCGATGCTGAAATCAAACGTATGCGCGACGAAGCGGCTGCCAACGAAGCAACCGACAAGGCTGCACGTGAAAAAGTTGACAAACTGAACATGGCTGACAGCCTGATTTTCACTACTGAAAAACAACTGAAGGAATTTGGTGACAAATTGCCAGCCGACAAAAAAGGTCCGATCGAAGAAGCTTTGGGCAAACTGAAAACTGCTCACGCGTCTCAGGATATTCCTGGAATTGATGCTGCAACAGCCGAGTTGAATGAAGTATTCCAGGCTGCCTCGCAGGAAATGTACAATGCTCAGGCTGCGAGTGGCGCACAAGGCGAACCTCAGGGAGGACAGCAAGCCAATGCCGGCGGAAGTAGCAAACAGGATGGCGAAGTAACCGATGTTGATTTCGAAGAAGTAAAATAATACTTAGGAAAAAGTCCCAGCCTGCATCGGGCAGGATTAGTCAATAGAAATATAAAAGCCCTGTCGGAATCTCCGGCGGGGCTTTTTGCATTTGATTTAGCTATTGAATGGATAAAATTAAGTCGGTTCTATCTATTCTATGAACAAAAAATATTTCAAAATATCACCACCCAGTTTTGGAAATTTTATCCTGAAGGGATATCAGGTTTATAGAAAATGATGCACATTGGGACATCGACGCCGTAGGTATCGAACTATTCAATCCATTCAAATAAATACTTTTCATCAAATTCTATTTCAAATTTCTTCAATAATTCAAGGTATTCTTCTTTGAAACTTTTCATTTTGTGGTGTTCCTTTTGATTCATAACATATTTAATCACCTGATCCAGTTGTGAGTGACTATAAGAAAATGCTCCAAAACCTTCCTGCCAGCTGAATTTGTATTTGGTCAGTTTATTTTCTTTAATCCATTCATTCGATGATTTTTTTACTTCACGAACTATGTCTGAAATACAGCATGATGGCTTCATCCCAATCATAAAATGGATGTGGTTGTTTGTCCCATTGATAGCCAGCATTTTCTGCCCCTTATTTTGGACAATTGCAGTTATATATTGGAACAATCGCTCTTCCCAGTTTGAATGGATTAAACTTTCGCGGTTCTTAACCGCAAAAACAATATGAATGTAAATTTGGGAGAATGTGCCAGGCATAGTTGTTGTTTTGTAAGACACCTTCGGAGTCGTTTTTGGTCTGATTCATTTTCTATAGACCTTTAATGCCTTCGGCATCAAGGTTCAGAAATGGTTGTGCACATAAAGTTATTGAATCTTAAAGCGATAAACAAAAATTTTCTTATCCCTTATTTCAATTCTTTCCTAAAGCAAATACTGTCTTCCATGCCAATGTATTGGCCATAGTTATCTGTCATCGAATATCCGGCGATGGAATATAACCGAATGGCTTCCACCTGACGGCGACCGGTTTCCAGAACCGCTTTCGAATATCCTTCTTCAAC
>CAILJH010000018.1 GCA_903834475.1 uncultured Prolixibacteraceae bacterium
CGGGAGGAACGAACCGAAACGTCGCCGTTCGGCTGAGCTCACGTCGAAGCCTGGGAAAGGGATGCAATGGGAAAAACCGTCCGCGGGAATTCGATGAACAAAGCAAACAATTCCCTTCGGACGCCTGCCTGCCGCAGGCAGGGAATTGAAGAACCTCATTTTCGGGGAATATGAGACCATCATTTTCGTCCGAAACATGAATTTCACTTTTTAAATGTCATCGCCCCGCCTGTTTCGGGCAGGGCGGACGATGTCTCTGCTTGCCCATATACCCAGGGCGCTGCCCTGGGCTATAATCTGCTGCCCTTTCAGGGCGTCAAAAAGAAGGAATAAATACGACATTATTTTATTCATATTACTTAACTTTTTCCCAATTACGAATGACCTTGTCACTTTTATGTCGGCGGATGCAATCTTTTCTGAAACCATACCCTAACTTTTTGCATTTTGTCCATTTGTCCTGCTGGAACATGACGTTTGCAAGTTGAACGCTCTTCACTGTTTTCCGGGGCTCCCCAGCGGATTTCAGCACCGTCATTCGGGTTATAGGCTATTTCAAACGCTTCCTTTCTTTTCAGAATCTCAGCAATGGTAAGAGTTTGTTTGCTACCATTGGAGCGAGTATATGAGATTGACAGTTCATTCGTCTTTTTTTCCAACAGAGCTTCCAAATTCTTTTTAACATGTTCAGGAGATTGAAGCATAGGCAAATTAAAGTCTTCGGGCGAACGAACGATTCTGTTCGGAAAATCCTGAACCGCATCCATTGCAATCAAAAGGCGTAAATCACGGTTGGGAGTTGAAAAATCTTCCCACTGACCACCAGCCTGAAACACTCCGGAAGTTCCACCGGGCATCGGAACAACAGTGCCCGGATGAGCTTTCATGAATTCCTCACCAGTGCCCACTGAATTCACCCTCACATTCAATTGTTCATTCAAGGCATTGATCAAATCGAGCATCGCCATTTCCGGATCCATTGGTTTTGGATTAATAACCCGCTCCATGGTATGATAAAACGTATTGCTTTCCATTCCCTTTTGCTGAAGCGAAAAGGTAACTAATCCTGAATTCGCATTGATTTCATCCGATTTTAACAAACGAAGCTTTTCGTCTTTCAGTACAATTGGGCGAAATGCTTTAAATCCGGGCTCTCCGATTACTTCCGTTTGGTTCGTGTTAAATAAAAAATTACCCTTCCAGAACCGCTTGATCGCAACCGTTTTGTCAGGTTGCGCATCAACAGCAAGAAGAACTCCGGGACTATCACTGGTTTGTGGAATGGTCCGTACAAGAATTAAGGTATGACCATACGGATCGGCAAAAACAACTCCGGGACGCAAGGCTTCGCGGGTCAGTGGAACTGGGTAATAGTCGGCACTTTCGTCTGAAAAAGCAGTTCGGGCAGTACCTGAATGAACACCATTCATGACCATCCGCGCAAAAGCGTTGAATTTTTGAGTTGGACTATTTCTGGATATATTCGTTTCATTCGTGATCCATCGACCGGTTCTGGGAGCTTTGCCCAGATAACCACGATCGCACTCGTGGAATCCAAATGGAAGCCCCAGTTTCCAGGAAAAATAAGCCCGCAGATAAAACGGATTATCGGCACAGTCAGGTTCCATCAGCACCTTGTTTTTTCCAGTGGCATCATCCTCACCCAATGAAAAATGGTCGTATAAAAAATTATTTTCTCTGTTCTCTGTTGTTTCGTTCAAGGCTTTCCACGATGCACTTTCGTTCGAATTCTGAAACAAGGCATTTATCCAGGCTGAATAAAGTGCTTCTGTTTTGCTGTCCCATCCTTGCTTGGTAATCCAAACCGAATTGGAAGAATGCTGAACCGGCTTATCAGATACTGAAAAATCAAGGCCAACATTTCCCTCTGAGACAGAAACATGATATTTTCCCTCTGGTCCGGCTTTAAATTCATCAATCTGCCAAAAAGGCAATCCATCGCCGCTTCTGCTTTTCTCCGATTTAATTTCTCCTGAAGGACTGTTCACCTTGATTTCTGCTTTCCGAATGTCTTTTCCACCAATTACCATGACCCGAAACATTTGCCCCGGGCGAGGATTTTCAGGCGAAACCAGCAGGGCCACAACAGCTTTTGCATGATCATCATCACTAACTTCTTCTGGCATTTCAACAGTAGGTTTTGAGATCGCCTGATTCTTTTCAACTCCGGAACGATTACCACAGGAAAGAATTCCTAAAAAAATTACTGCTATACAGAACTGCTTCAGCGGAAAAAAAACATTGATTCGGGTCATGGCATTTTTCTCTTTCATTTGAGTTTCAAAGATAAACGGAAAACGGAGAAATGATTGGATGGTTTCTTGGTTTCTTGGGTGTAAAAAACCTTCAAACAATATAACCAGTTGACCATTTGACCATTCAATATTGTCTTTGTGTTA
>CAILJH010000019.1 GCA_903834475.1 uncultured Prolixibacteraceae bacterium
TTCATGGTTTATGGTTTAATTGGTTTTGTTTTGTTACTATCTGTATTTGCGGAATGTTCATTTTATATCCTGGTCGTCAGGATTAATACCCACGCTATTTGTTTGTGTTTGTAATTCACCATCTACGAGTTTGCTCAGCACGATTCGTTGCAAGGTCAGTTTTTTAATGTATTTTACGTTTTTGAGAATGTTTTCTGACTTTTCAGGGCAGTCTTCATTTTGTGATTCAGCAAGAGGAGTTTTTTTCTTAGGCATTTTGTGGCATTGGATTAAGCTGCAAATATGACCCGCTCCAATACCTAAAACAAATATTCTGCCCCTACAACTTAACTATCAGGACATAAAACATCCCTACATTGTATGGACGACAATGCCTATGTCACTGTATATAAATACAATATGAATTTATTCGAAAATCGGGTTAATCATTGATATATCCGGTTAATCGGAATCATGCCACTAATTTTTACCGGTAATAATCCCTCTTAGAGTTACACTTGCCTCTTGAAAATTTAACCACAAAGGCACACAAAGGAGTCACAAAGGCGCCGAAGAATCAGGTCCCGAGATCAACCACTTTGATATAAGAAGAGAAGTGAGATTAAATCTGCGACAGGAAGGTGACCAGGTTTATTTCGGAATTTGAAAGGTTGAGCTTTTTCCTCAGCCGGTATCGCGCATGGTCAATGGAAGCAAGCAGTTGCCCAGTCAATTCCGAAATATCCTTGGTTGACATGTTCAGGCGTAAAAACGCACACAGCTTTAATTCGTTCTGGGTAAGGTCAGGATAGGTCTTCAGCAATTTTTCGTAAAAACCTGCATGCACCTCCTGGAAGCGCATCGAAAATTCATTGAGCATCTTATCATCGGTCCTGTTACGCAGGTCCTGGCTTATTTTTGCTATTGTTTCTTTTGTTTCGCTTCCCCTGGCATTGAGTTCAAGTTGGACCAGTTTATTGGAAATATCAGAGAGCATTTCATTTTTTTTAATCAATGCCAGCAAATTGACAGTCAATTCCCTGTTTTTAATATTCAATTCAGATTGTATTTTTTCCTTTTCAAGTAGAATGAACTTTGATTTAAGGCGATATCTCGATAACATCAGTGCCAAAATAATGAGGCCAAAGGCCAGGCTGAAGATAATGATCAGCATAACATTATTCCTGCTCTGCTGGGCCAATTTCCGCTGGAATTCCTTTTCCTCGTATATATACTGAAGTTCAAGCTTGGAAATGAGCTTCTGCTTCTGAAAGGCAAATAGGCTGTCATCCGCAATTTTTTCAAGGGTAACGTATCTGAACGCCTTCAGGGTGTCTTTTTCCCCGGTATAAATTTCCTTGAGAATTTTTGCAGCTGATTTTATCACAATGTAATACCCATTCGTTTGCCCTTCGCTTAAGGCTTTATTAAAATAGGCCACACTTTCGTGCATTCTTTTATCATTATAATAGCAAAAACCAATATTTATATAGCATTTTGCAATTTGAATCCGGTTATTCAGGCTATTGAACAGGTCGAGCGATTGGTGAAAACTCTTCAATGCTTCATCAGAATTTCCTGTATTCATCTGATCGTATCCGATATTCATAATGTTGATTCCCTGGCCAAGCTTATCCCCCAGATTAATGCTTATCACCAATGCCTTGCGAAGAAAGATGATTGCAGTATCATACTTTTGCAAATCCCCGTATACAACAGCAATGTTATTATACTGGCGTTTTATTTCCGCCATATTATTGATTGTGGTTGCTATGGACAAAGATTTATTGAAATATACCAGGGCTTTATTGTAATCCTGCTGGCTATAGAAGACTTTGCCGATATCACCAAGTGAATGCGATATTCCGTATTGATCTTTAAGTTTTTCGAAAATTTTCAAACTTTTAAAGAAGTTCTGAGAACTGTAATCATAGTCTCCAAGTTCAGAATAAATTGTGCCGATAAGACTTAAAGAATTGGCTAATTCCTTGTTGTAGTTCAGGTCCTCAGATAATTCCTTCGATTTCATGGCGAATTCCATTGCTTTCTTATAATCACTGCTTCTGAAATAGGAATTGCCCAA
>CAILJH010000020.1 GCA_903834475.1 uncultured Prolixibacteraceae bacterium
AGACTGGACTCCGCCATACTACCATCAGGCCGATACACTGGGAATCGGATTCGACCGGACCCCGAGTACTCGGGGCAGCAACAACCTTAGTGAATACAATGAACCGCTTCGTTCCGAATTAACCAACCTTTCAACTTGCCCAGAAGCTTATCTTTTATGGTTCCACCATTTGCCGTGGGATTATCAGATGAAGAGCGGACGATCGTTGTGGGATGAGTTGTGCATTCATTATGACGGAGGTGTTCAGCAAGTCCGTAGGTTCCAGAAGATTTGGGATCAGGCAGAGCGATTTGTTGATCGCGACCGCTTTGTGGATGTTCAGAAAAGACTGCGCGACCAGAGCCTGAATGCACTCGAATGGAAAGATGGTTGTATGCTGTACTTCCAGAAATTTAGCCGGAAACCTTTCCCTGAAAGCGTCGAACGGCCCATGTATAATCTGGACTATTTAATTGAAAAAGATACAAAAAGAGTTGGCGACTACCATTAATCATCAACCCTGACATATGCGATCAGAAATTGAAATAAACTGAATAAACCCCATATACCAACTAAAATAACACCAATGAACAAAAGTAAAACTTCAGGCCATCGGATCCAATTGGCAATAGTCGCAATGATTACCTTTTTTTATTTACATCCAAACACATCTTTTGGTCAGCAACTCAAACTAAACGATTTAGAATACTTCGAAAAGCAGGGTGTTAATGTGCTGGTGTTCAGCGACGAATACAATGGGATGTTTTTCGATGAAAAAACGGCCGGAATTGAAATCATCCATCATGGAGTGCGTACTTCAACCGGCGGTGCAGTCCGATTACAAAATACACCTGAACAATGGGATTTAATTCCAAAGGTTGTTGAACGCAAGGTGGATCAGGCAACCCAGACCATCAGTGTTGAACTGACATACAAAGAGTACAGTTTTAACTCCAGAATTACGGTTACTCCAAAAGATAACGGGGTTGAAATTAATGTATTCCTGGACAAAGCTATTCCCAAAGATCTGGAAGGCAAAACGGGTTTTAACCTTGAATTTTTACCTTCAGCCTATTTCGAAAAAACCTATCTGATGGATGGTAATCCGGGGCTTTTCCCAAGGTATCCGGCCAGCAATACGAAGATTGTACCGATCAGTAATAAAATACCTCAGTTTAGTGGTCACACAACTTTTGATGACCGGGGCAAGGGAGAATTTATCGTTCCAAATCCCATTGCTACAGGCAGAACAATTATTTTGGCTCCGGAAGATCCTGAAAGAATGGTAAAAGTTCAGAGTATGGATGCCGATTTAATGCTTTTTGATGGCCGGAATCTGGCACAGAACGGATGGTTTGTTCTTCGAAGCATGCTCCCGGCAAATAAAACCGGTAAAGTGTTAACCTGGTTTGTCGAACCCAATGCAATTCCCAACTGGAAACGGGAGCCTGTTATCGGGTTTTCACAGGTTGGTTACATTCCATCTCAGGAAAAAGTAGCTGTTATTGAATTGGATAAAAATGACTTAGCACTGAAAACAGCATCGGTTTTCCAGTTATCTCCGGAAGGGAAATTCGTTGAAAAATTCAAGGGTGATGTGACGGTTTGGGGGAAATACCTGAGATACAACTATGCGAAATTTGATTTCAGTTCGGTTAAAGAAGCGGGCATCTATTACATCCAGTATGGCAATCAAAAAACAAATAC
>CAILJH010000021.1 GCA_903834475.1 uncultured Prolixibacteraceae bacterium
AGTTTCCCGAAATATCAGGGATACGTAAAGGAAGGCTACGAATATTTTAACCTGTCGATGAATGATTTGCTGGGCAAAAACTTCAATCATTTGTTCCAGTTCGTGAATTTCAAAAGCATGCGTTTGCTCCTGAAGTTGAAAACCTACCTCCACCATACCGATTACATCAAACGATTTTTCAATGATCCGCATCTGCGCATGGCGTTTACGTTTCAGAATATTTACGTTGGGCAGAATCCGTACGAAGCGCCAGCTTTTTTTTCGATGTTACCCGGCGCCGAAATTGCTGAAGGCGCTTTGTTCCCGAAAGGTGGAATGCACCGCGTTGTAGAAACTTTGCTCGACCTTGCACAAAAAAATGGTGTTCAGGTTTATTGTAAAAAGCCGGCTGAAAAGATTATCCTGAACGGAAAAAAAGCCGAAGGAATTTTATTGGAAGATGGGACTATTGTTAATGCCGATTTGATTATTGCCAGCGCCGATTTACCATACGTTTACGACAAGCTTTTGCGCGACAAACAGAAAACACGTTCGCTGAAAAAGAAAAAGTACTCATGCTCGGCCATTGTTTTTCACTGGGGAGTCGACAAAGTGTTTACCGAACTCGAACACCACAGCGTATTCCTGAATGATCCGTACAAGGAAGGACTGGAAAAGATTTTCAAAGACAAATCACTGTCCGACAATCCGAGCTTTTACATCCATGCTCCGGTGCGCAGCGACCTATCTGCTGCTCCAGAAAACCACGACACGTTGTCGATCATTATTCCGGTTGCACACCTTGATCCAAAAAACAATCAGGATTGGGGTAAATTAAAACAAAGGGCGAGGGACGGAGTTATTCAACGTTTACAAGAAGCTGGACTGACCGACATTGAGGAGCACATCAAATTCGAGATTTGCTACCTGCCCAAAACCTGGGAAACCAGTTGCAACGTTACGAAAGGATCAGTGTTCGGAAGTCTTGGGCACACCATCTTTCAGATGGGCTATTTCCGTCCACATAATCAGCATAAAAAATATAAAAACTTATACTTCGCAGGTGGAAGTACCCATCCAGGGAACGGAGTACCTCTGGTGCTTCTTGGCGCCAAGCTCACCAGCGAACGTATTTTGAAGGATGCAAAGAACCTGAATTTCAACTGATATGGAAACAACAATACAAACCCAAACCGATTTGTATCTCGACATTTTCGATTCCATCGATTTCGAGAAAATTGTCGATCACCCCAATATTCTGATTGCCGCACATTTCTGGGACGCTGAACGTTACCAGGCAGCCAAGAACTGCTACAAATTTATGCGTGCTATCGACGACCTGATTGACGATTACAAAACCGAGCATATTACCATTGCTCCTGAAAATCAGGCACAGTTTGAGGCCGATGTGTCTCGCTGGATCAATACCATCGCCGAAGCATCGCAGAACAATCCGCTTCAGGCTGAACTCGTCGAAACGGTTGAAAGGTTTCGCATCCCTTTTTGGCCCATGGAAGCTTTTGCCAAATCGATGATTTACGATATTTACCACGATGGATTTCCAACTTTGGAAGGATTTATCGACTATGCCGGCGGCGCTTCGGTAGCACCTGCATCCATCTTTGTGCATTTGTGCGGGCTTACGCAAAAGGATGGCCAATACATTCCGCCAGTTTTCGATGTGAAACGGGTAGCCACGCCCTGCGCCATTTTTAGCTATCTGGTGCACATTATTCGCGATTTCCAGA
>CAILJH010000022.1 GCA_903834475.1 uncultured Prolixibacteraceae bacterium
GGAGATCAACCGCAACAAAATGAAACGGGGATCTTATTCTGCCAATTTTGCCCAACAGCTTGCTAAAGAGCGAAAGGAACGATTTGGATGTGTTCGTAAATTTACGGCACAAGTTCAGAAGTTCGTTGTTGAAAAGCTCACCAAAGAACAATGGTCCTCTGTGTAATTAAGAAATAACCTATCATGGAAATCAACAAAATAACTGAAATCATAATTGGATGTGCAATCGAGGTAAATCGGCAACTCGGACCAGG
Source organism: uncultured Prolixibacteraceae bacterium (assembly GCA_903834475.1). Taxonomy (GTDB): domain Bacteria; phylum Bacteroidota; class Bacteroidia; order Bacteroidales; family Prolixibacteraceae; genus Aquipluma. The sequence goes on from CAILJH010000022.1 coordinate 255, forward strand.
ATTATTGGAGTCGGCCTTTAAGCATGTTTGATAAATAAATAAAAATTTGTATTTTTGTCTATCGTAATAGATAATAATAGTTTTATACAAACAAATGTCAATCATGATAGACGAAATTTTAAAAGCAAGGCCCTTTATTCCCCGTCAGGTTTATACTGAACGGATCAAGCCATTTATCGATAAAGAGATTATAAAGGTCATTTCGGGGCAACGCAGGGTAGGGAAAAGCTATATTCTTTTTCAATTGATAGCTGAAATCAGGCAGACAAATCCTTCAGCCAATATCATTTATATCAATAAAGAGCTTAAACCGCACGAACATATTTCGGATGCTGATAATCTGTATTCGTATGTGAAAATGAATTTGATTGCAAATACCAAAAACTACCTTTTTATTGATGAGATACAAGAGATAAAGTATTTTGAGAAAGCGCTCCGAAGTCTTTTGGTCGAAAATTGCTGTGATATTTTTTGCAGTGGAAGCAATGCCAATATGCTTTCAGGAGAATTGGCCACTTTCCTGGCCGGAAGGTACATTGAGTTTACCGTTCATTCGTTAGGATACGATGAGTTCCTGAATTTCTTTCAGTTACAAAATACGACTGAAAACCTGAGTAAGTACCTTACAGTTGGTGGTATGCCTTATATGAAAGTGATTGGGTTAGATGAGTTTTCGGTATTCGAGTACCTTCGTAATGTTTATTCCACCATCCTGCTAAAAGATGTTGTGGCACGCGAAGGAATCCGAAATATTCAATTTCTGGAAAATCTTATTGAATACCTTGCAGACAATGTGGGTAGTCTGTTTTCGGCCAGTAATATTGCTAAATACCTGAAATCACAGCGTACAACTATTACTACACAAGCTGTATTGAATTATCTGAAACCACTTTCAAGTGCTTTTTTTATTTACAAAGTTCCACGATATGATATTTCCGGATTAAAAATATTTGAAGTAGGTGAAAAGTATTATTTCGAAGATATTGGACTTCGGAATTGTATCTGTGGATTCGACCAAAGAAAAGACATTAATAAGGTGATGGAAAATGCAGTCTATCTTCACTTGCTCCGATCTGGCTATAAAGTATTTGTTGGGCAACTGGGGACTTCAGAAATTGATTTTATCGCCGAAAAGAATGGCATTACAATATACGTTCAGGTGGCATTTATGCTGATTGATGAAAATACACAGAAACGTGAATTTGGAAACTTGTTGAAAATTGCAGATAACTACCGCAAATATGTTGTTACTATGGATGAATACAATGCAGGAAGCAATTATCAAGGTATTGAACAGGTTCATTTAAAAGATTTTCTGCTGAATGATTTGTAATTGCCTTAAACAAAATCCAGAATCACTTTTTTGAAAAACCGGGTTTCGAGCAAACGAACAACCCGTTTAACAACCGACTTGCGTATTTCCAGTTCCACGGGTTGGTCGGGATCCTGATGCGCCCAGTTGATGCGGGTTCCAACAATGATGTGGATGATATCGTGTTGGGTAAGAAGTTTGACCACTTCTTCCGGAGGACTGTCGCCCAAACGAATATCGGTGGTGTAGGTTTCCAGGATTTCTTCAACGCGTCCAAGCGTTAAAATTCCTTCCGTAACAATTTCAAACCCCTCCATTTTGGCCGCCGGAGGTAAAGTTTTCTCCGAAAACCGGTGCTGAATATTAATTTCGATATCCATTTCACGGGCAATAATTTCGGCCGTTGTTCCGCCACAAATAATCTTCTTGCCCGGAAATTCCTGAATCCTGCGCACAAAATCGGTATCCTTGATTTTATAGAATGGAGGTCCGGTAATGAGCATAAATTCCCGCGGCTGTCTGAAATAAACTACGCCACAGGTAGCATCATCCCTGATTTCAAATGAATCGTTCATCGAAGCCTGGTTCAGTATTTTACGGGCTAATTTGGTGGCTGAAATTTCATTTTCGCGGGCAATCTGTTTCTCTGCAAACAGAGCGATGTCTTCAAGTCCCCAACCGGTCGGAAATTTTGTGCTTCCCAATCCCGATTGGTTTATTCCATCGGTCATGAAAATAATCCGGTCGTCGAGCGCGGGAGTAAATTCGCGTATCCGCAGAATTTTGCCAATATTTTCTTCTCCCCTGATTGGTATGTGAAACTCTTTAGGATTAAAAACCTGTCCTCTTCTGAAAATAATTGAGCGGGGATTATCGTAATTGATAATCCGCACTTCACCAGCCTGTTCGATTTCGATGATTGTAAACGTAGCGTAACTTTCTTTCCCATCCACGCTTTTGGGTAATGCCCGCATGAAAATGTTGGCTGCAACTTCGGGTTTGGTGTGAAACGAAGTGTAATTTAAAGCCATCGAGACCGTAAGAGTAGCCAAAACGTTTGCCTTGACACCGTGTCCGATACCATCTGAAAGCACCAGAATTGTTCGACCTTCTGCCTTAATTTGCCGCGATTTGAAGACGTCACCGCAGACAACCTGACCATGCCGGTTGAGCTGCTGAACATCAATTTCTATGTGGTAATCTTCACTCATCGTCGCCGTATTTGTACGCTTCAATGATTGAATTCAGCAGTTCTTCGGTTTGCGAGGCATTGTCACCTAAGAGGAAAGCAATCTTCTGAACCGTATCCAGATTTTTGCGGTTTACCCGCTGTGCTCTGCTGATAATTTCTTCGCGAACCAGCGATGGTGCTGACATATCGCGGATTAAAGCACCTACAACCCGGTGTTTATAAATGGTAATTACCGAAATATGCAGGAGTTTATTCTGAATCTTCAAATCGCGTTCGGCCATATTTTCTCCGGAGATGAGAGTTGAAGAGAACATTTTGTAGATGATATCCGGTACGAGTTCTTTCAGTTCGGCACCGTGCAATCCGGGTATTGTTTCATAAAGTTCTTCAATTTCAGAACCGAAGACCCTGGCAAATGCTTCATTCGAATCAATGACTTTCAATTCACTGTCGACAATAATAATCCCAGCCCTGATTTTATGCATCATGGCACCTGCAATTACTGTTGCTTCGCGGGCTTTTTCAAGTTTCCGCTCTGCTTTTTTGCGCTCGGTAATATCGAAAACAGAGCCCACAATGCCCATAATTTCTCCCTGATTGTTGCGAATTACGGCTTTGTTGAAAACCACATCGCGCAACAGTCCGGCTGCATCACGGAATTTTGCTTCATAACTCTGATCTCCAGGACTATCCAATAATTCCTGATCGCGTTGGGCATACATTTCGGCGATTTCGGTAGGTTGAATGTCGAAAACAGTTTTGCCGATGATCATTTCCTTTGGCAATCCGAGCAATTTTTCCTGCGCCATATTGCAGGCCTTGTAAATGCCTTTCAAATCGCGGTAAAAAATTGGAATAGGGAGTGCATCAATAATTTTCTGATGCAATTCAGGATCATCAATAAAGTCCTGGTTAAAAGATTGTTCTTCGTAAATCATAGCCTTTAAATTTCGAATTTAAGATACGAAACCATTTCCGGATAATCTATTTTATTTTGCAATTTACTGGATCTGATTCAGCAACTTACTTTCTCTCCAAGTCCGTCAGACTGGTTATTTTATGCTCAAAATATTCTCTTTCCAATGTAAAATCCAAGTACGGCAATCTTTGGCTCAACTGGCCGATCTGAACCAAACTGGAATTGATAAACTTTCTGAATTCGACAGTCTGCGGATTTACCGGCCGGTGTTCCATTGCCTTCCGAACTTTCAGAACCTCTGTGGCTATTTCCATACTTTCAACCGTAAACATTGACTTTGTAAACCGGTCGAAAATGTAATCAATGGCAACCGAGCTCAAATGAATCATATCTTCAGCATAGAAACGGTAATCGCGCAGTTCGTCCATCATGAGTTCATAGGATGGAAAGTAATAGCACTCCCGGTTTCTGAATTTGGAAATCACCTGATCAATGGCAAGCAAAAGAGTAGATTTACTCAGCTGATTTTCAATGGCACCATCTTTCAAATGACGAATCGGACTCACTGTAAATATTACTTTCAGGTTCGGATTGAAAGCCCAAAGTTCCTCCAACAGGTTTCCGTATGCCTCAGCAATTTCATGCACTTTCAGCCGATACCTGTCAAAATGAGCAGCCGGAACCTTATGGCAGTTGGACACAATCTGACCTGAATTTATGAGTTTGTACATCCAGGATGTACCCAAAGTGATCATCAGAAAATCAGCTTTCTTCAGAAAATTATGCGATGATTGAATCCTGCTGTTGATTTTTTCAAGGGCAACTTCAGAATTGGTATCCGAGAAGCGGCTATGATGCGCAAAACTATTCCACACTCCCTGATCCTGAAACAAATCTGCTTCAGTAAAGACACTTTTTTCAAGCAAAATTTTTAGACTATTGGCAATCGATTCAGGATTGTAAAGAATGCCAAACGGATTCATATCCACGTTGAATTTCTGATCGATCAGTTTCTGCCCTATATTCTCGGAAAAACATGAACCCATGAACATCATACTTTTCGAATGATCGATCTTCGATGGAAAATCAGGTATTTGTATTTTCGTAATTAGAGACATAAACAAAGATTTGAAAATGAAACAATTGAACCATTCAATTACTTAACCATCTAATCATTCAACCATTTTACAATTCAACCATTCAGCCATTTCTTCAGTATCGCATTACCGAACCTTTTTGACGGCCTGCCTCTCCAGAACCATAGCCGTGCGGGCAGGCAAATACAGAAGTAAATAATGCTGACTGGATAGTCCGCCTTCAGGAACAGTATTATAAGTTAAACTTGAATCAATACGGTTTTGGCCGCCAAACTGAGCTTCATCGGTATTCAAAACAATTTTATATTTCGAAGCAGGTAATGGAATCCCAAAATCAACGAATGATTCATTCGGATGAAAGTTGAAAACAAACAAATAATCGCCTCGCGTATAGGCCAGTATCTTATTTCCTTTGTGATCAAAAACCCATTTCACATCCGGAATTTCGATGAGTTTCGATTTCTTAACCAAGGTGATCATTTCCCGGTCGAAATCAGACAACCAGCAATATTTCAGGTCCTTGTTGTCTTCCAGACTCCACAAGCGACGGGCATGCAGGTATGACCAGTTGTTGCCTTCCCTTGGAAAATCAATCCACTCCGGATGACCAAATTCGTTTCCCATGAAATTCAGGTAAGCGCCTCCGGCACACGACAAAGTTGCCAACCGGATCATTTTATGCAGTGCGATACCACGCTCAACCGCCAAATTGGGCTGGTCTTTGCGCATACTGTAATACATTTCCTTATCAATCAGCCTGAAGATAATGGTTTTGTCGCCCACCAAGGCCTGATCATGCGATTCGGCATAACTCACTACTTTCTCGTCGAGGCGTTTCGAATTCATTTCGTGGAAAATGGTTCCAACGTCCCAGTTTTCATCCTGAACGTCCTTGATTGTTTTGATCCAGAAATCAGGAACGCCCATCGCCATGCGGTAATCGAAACCGAGGCCGCCATCCTTGTGTGGTGTGGCAAGCCCGGGCAATCCGCTCATTTCTTCGGCAATTGAAAGTGCCTTTGGATTCAGTTCATGAATCAGGCGGTTGGCCATGATGAAATAGGAAAAAGCATCCTGATCGAGTCCGGCGTTAAAATAGTCGTCGTAACAGGTAAAAGCCTTTCCCAGTCCATGATCGTAATAGAGCATGCTGGTCACGCCATCGAAGCGGTAACCGTCGAACTTAAATTCTTCGAGCCAGTATCGGATATTCGAAAGCAAAAAATGAATGACTTCAGGTTTACCGTAGTTGAAACAATACGAATCCCATGCCGGATGTTCGCCTTTTCCTCCGTCGTGGAAAAACTGCCAGCGTGTCCCGTCATATTTTCCCAATCCTTCCAGCTCATTTTTTACGGCGTGCGAATGAACCAAATCCATAATCACCGAAATACCCATTCCATGGGCTTCATCAACCAACTGTTTCAATTCTTCAGGAGTTCCAAAGCGCGATGAGGGAGCAAAAAAACTGGATACGTGGTATCCAAAACTTCCGTAATACGGATGTTCAGGAATAGCCATGAACTGAATGGTATTGTACCCGGCTTTCTGAACCCGGGGCAAAATATCGGTACGGAATTCGTTATAGGTGTGAACCCGCTCTTCTTCGCCCGCCATTCCGACGTGGGCTTCATAAATCAACGGCGCTTCCGATGATCTTTTGAATCCTGGATTCTTCCAGCGGTATTCCTCTTCAGGAGCCCAAACCTGAGCATTGAATATTTTGGTGTGGTCGTCTTGAACCACACGATTGGCCCAGGCAGGGACACGTTTCCCCTGACCACCTTCCCAGAAAGTTGAGAAAGCGTACAAATCGCCATGATTCATCTTTTCCGAAGAAAGTATGAGTTCCCAGTTTCCTGAACCGACGGACCGAAGTGCATATTCAGGTCTCTCCTGCCAGTCGTTGAACTGACCGATCAGGAAAATTGCCGTGGCATTCGGTGCCCAGTCGCGAATAATCCACTGATTGTTTTCGTAGTGCAATCCATACCATTTGTGTCCCTGCGAAAAATCGGGAAGACTTGCGCCCTGTAGAATTACTTTCTCCATGACCTGAGCAGCCTTCAACCGTGCTAATATTGTGGGAGCAAACGGTTCGAGATAGCTGTCGTTTTTTACAATATTTGGTAGTTTCATGTTGTTTTGAATTTGCTTAAAGATAGGAAAAACATAAAGTCATGTGCATTATCAATATAAAAAAAAGCTGCTTCAGTATTTTAACCGAAACAGCTCATTCAAGCAGTATTACTTTCTATTTTCTCTTTTTCTTTGCTTTTAGTCAATCATCTCAAACCCGCAATACGGAACCAAAACTTTTGGAATCCGAATTCCTTCCGGGGTTTGGTTGTTTTCGAGTAAGGCAGCCAGAATACGTGGCAAAGCCAAAGCGCTTCCGTTCAAGGTATGAGCAATTACCGGTTTCTTTGTTGCTTCATCGCGGTAACGAAGTTTCAAACGGGTTGCCTGAAAACTTTCGAAGTTGGAAACAGAACTCACTTCCAGCCATTTTTCCTGAGCAGCCGAGAAAACTTCAAAATCGTATGTCAACGCTGAGGTAAAACTCATATCGCCACCACACAGGCGAAGAATGCGGTATGGTAATTCCAGCTTTTCAACCAAACCGGCAACATGAGCCACCATCTGATCAAGAAGTTCATACGAATTATCCGGATGAGCAATTTGGACAATCTCTACTTTATCGAACTGGTGGAGACGATTCAAACCACGAACATCTTTGCCGTACGAACCAGCCTCACGTCGGAAACAGGCACTGTAGGCTGTGTTTTTGATTGGCAAATCTTTCGCTTCCAAAATCACATCGCGGTAAATATTGGTCACCGGAACTTCTGCCGTAGGAATCAGATAAAGATTATCCGTTTTATCATGGTACATCTGGCCCTCTTTGTCGGGTAAATTTCCGGTACAGAAACCAGATTCTTCGTTCACCATATACGGTGGTTGAATTTCGAGGTATCCCGAATTGCGGGCTTCGTCCAAAAAGAAATTAATCAAGGCACGCTGTAAACGCGCTCCTTTTCCTTTATAAACCGGGAATCCGGCTCCGGTAATTTTTACACCCAACTCAAAATCGATGATATCATATTTTTTGGCCAAATCCCAGTGGGGAACGCTATTTTCAGGTAAAACAGGAATTTCTCCATGACTTTTTACTTTCAGATTATCTTCCGGAGTCCGGCCTTCGGGAACCAAATCCGAGGGAAGGTTGGGCATGAGAACCTGAAGATTGAACACTTCCTGATCGATCCGGGCAAAATCTTCGTCGAGTTGTTTGATGGAATCTTTGAGTTCGGCGGTGCGGTTCTTGGCAGCATTGGCTTCATCTGATTTGCCTTCACGCATCAGCAAGCCAACTTCTTTGGATATTTTGTTCATGTCAGCCTTGCATTGATCCGCAGCGGCCTGTATTTCGTTTTTCTTTCCTGATAAAGCATTGATTTGCTGAACAATCGTAGAAGCATCGAAATGTTTCTTTTTCAGTTTGGATATTACCACTTCCGGATTTTCCTGTATAAATTTCAGATTGAGCATTTTGGGTCTATTTTGTGTTTGGAACGACAAATTTAAAACAAAAAAAATCTCCTGCCTTCGGAAAAGCAGGAGATTATTCAACGAATATCTTTAATCGTCTTAGTTTACTTCTGCAGCAACTACAGGTTCAACCGTAACAAACGATTTGTGATCTTTTCTTTTCTTGAAAACAACCGTTCCGTCGATCAAAGCAAACAAGGTATGGTCTCTGCCGATACCTACATTTAAACCTGGATGATGAACAGTACCTCTCTGGCGAACAATAATGTTACCAGCTGTTGCAGCCTGACCGCCGTAAATTTTAACGCCGAGTCTTTTGCTTTCCGATTCGCGACCGTTTCTTGAACTACCCGCACCTTTCTTATGAGCCATGGTAAATTTTTTTTAATGTTAACCTATTACTTCTTCAATTTGAATTTTGGTCAGATATTGACGGTGACCATTCATTTTCTGGTAACCTTTTCTTCTTTTCTTTTTGAAGACCAATACCTTATCTCCCTTGAGGTGTTCAACTACGGTAGCAGTTACACTTGCACCTTCAACAACAGGAGTTCCAACTTTTACAGCACCTTCGTCATCAACCAAAAGAACCTTGTCAAAAACAACGGTTTCGCCTTCGGCATTTTCCAAACGGTGTACATAAATTTTCCGGCCTTTCTCAACTTTCATTTGCTGACCGGCAATTTCTACAATTGCGTACATTTCAATCTGTTTTAATATTCCTTCCGGCAGGCGGGAACCAATTGATTGCCACTTATCGGGCCTGCTCGAAAACTTTGGACTGCAAAAGTAGACAAATTTAAATGATAACCAAACCGTTGGATTGTTTTTTCAGATTTATTTTTGGTCTGAGCAACACCTTGCTGCAGTTCTTCAGCTTCTATTAAAGTAATAAAAGAACATTGCAATTGGCCGGATACCTCGATAGAATGCAAAACAATTGTTATATTTGTTACCTATAGTTATGTCATAAAATTCAAATGCAGAAAATCAAACTCAATATATTAGGGCTATCAGTTAGTCAATCACAATCAGGGGCTTACGCATTGGTACTGGCAGAAGAAAATGGCGACCGAAGAATTCCAATTATTATCGGACCTATCGAAGCACAATCAATCGCCATCCAACTTGAAGGATTAAAACCACCACGCCCGCTGACTCACGACCTTTTCAAATATCTGGCTTCGTCATTCGACATCATCATTACTGAAGTCATTATTAATAAACTGGAAGAAGGAATTTTTTATTCAGAACTTATTTGCGTCAAAGGCGATGTGGAGGTTGTAATTGATTCACGGACTTCGGACGCAGTTGCCCTGGCACTAAGGTTTAATTGTCCGATTTATACCACGGACGAAATTTTAGATCGTGCCGGAATTGTTATTGAATTTGAAAGCGAACATTCGCAGGAAGAATGGCATCAATTATCAAGCGACGAGCCAAAGAAGGGAAAACATGAATACGAAAAATACACTTCTGCCGAACTTTCTCAAATGCTGAATAATGCGATTCATGCCGAAGACTACGAAAAAGCTTCAGCTATCCGGGACGAAATAACCCGAAGAAAAAAGGAGTAGGCATCTCAAATGCCAGCATTTTGCTCTGTGTAAATATCTTTCCTACAAACACATCATTCCAATCAGGTCGACACGCTCCTGAAATTTCTGAAGTTGTAAATTTTATACCTCCCGTTTCCTTTCTGAACAAGTAGTTTTTAGTAGTTTTATGGCCGTATAAAAAACCCTTTCACACCTAATAAATCTTTTATGGGGATAAAGAATCGCCTGATCATCATGAACTTCTTCCAGTTTTTCATCTGGGGGGCTTGGCTACTTACCATTGGAGCCTATTGGTTTCAAACCAAACAATGGTCGGGTACCGAATTCGGAGCCATTTTCTCAACCATGGGAATTGCCTCGCTGTTTATGCCTGCTATTGCTGGAATTATTGCAGACCGATGGATCAATGCTGAAAAACTTTACGGCATTTTTCACATCTGTGGTGGATTTGTTCTATTAGGAGTTCCAATGATTAATGATCCGTCAACCATGTTCTGGGTCATGCTTTTAAATATGATGTTTTACATGCCAACCATCGCTTTATCAATCACCATTGCTTATTCGGCATTAAAAAATAAAGGAATTAATATTATTACTGAATATCCTCCAATCCGTGTTTGGGGAACCGTCGGGTTTATCGTTGCACTTTGGATTGTCAGTCTTTCAGGATTTGAAACTTCGGCCATGCAGTTTTATGTAGCTGCTGCAGCATCATTCTTTCTTGGAATTTATGCATTCTCTTTACCCCAATGTCCTCCGTTGGATAAAGGTCAAAAGAAATCTCTCGCTGATTCTTTGGGCTTGAAAGCATTTAAGCTTTTTAAAAATGCAAAAATGGCCGTATTTTTCATCTTTGCAATGCTTTTGGGTGCGGCACTGCAACTCACGAATGCATATGGAGACACCTTTCTGCACGACTTCGCCAAAGTACCTGAATTCAAAGACCTCCTCGCTGTTAAATTTCCGGCTATCATCATGTCAATTTCTCAGATTTCAGAAACCTTGTTCATACTTACCATTCCGTTTTTCCTGCGTCGGTTCGGCATTAAAAATGTGATGCTATTCAGCATGGTAGCCTGGGTTCTTCGTTTCGGACTGTTTGCATACGGAAATCCGTCTAATGGTTTATGGATGATCATACTTTCGTGCATCATTTATGGAATGGCTTTCGACTTTTTCAATATCTCCGGATCATTGTTTGTTGAAACTCAAAGTAATCCTGAGATCAGGGCCAGTTCGCAGGGCGTGTTTATGATGATGACCAACGGGTTTGGTGCTGTTTTTGGAAGCCGGATCAGTGGAATTGTGATTGACCGGTATTTCAAAACAGCTGAAGGCTTTAACTGGCATGGCATCTGGCTTGCTTTTGCAGCTTATTCATTAGTTGTCGCGGTACTTTTTGCCGTGCTCTTCAAACATAAACACGATCCATCTGAATTAGAAACCGTTTCTCTTTAAATTTTAACTCTATTTTCTTGAAATCATGAAGCAATATCTTGATCTACTGAGCCATGTAATAACCAATGGAACTAATAAAAGCGACCGCACCGGAACCGGAACGATCAGCGTTTTTGGGTATCAGTCAAGGTACAACCTGGCCGAAGGCTTTCCGGTACTGACTACAAAAAAATTGCACCTGAAGTCGATTATACATGAATTGCTTTGGTTTTTGACCGGCGATACCAATGTAAAATATCTTCAGGAGAATGGCGTGAAAATCTGGAACGAATGGGCTGACGAAAACGGTGAACTGGGACCTGTATATGGCTACCAGTGGCGTTCATGGCCAACTCCCGATGGCCGTCACATCGATCAGATTACTCAGGTTGTGAATAGCCTGAAGAACAATCCAGACTCGCGCCGCCATTTGGTGAGTGCATGGAATGTGGGGCAGATCGATCAGATGAAGCTGCCACCTTGCCACCTTTTGATTCAGTTTTATGTGGCCGATGGTAAATTGTCGTGCCAGCTGTATCAGCGGAGTGCTGATATTTTCTTGGGCGTTCCGTTCAATATTGCATCGTATGCCCTGCTAAGCTTAATGATGGCGCAGGTTTGCGGATTGCAACCCGGAGAATTTGTCCATACTTTGGGTGATGCACACATTTACCTGAACCATATGGAACAGGTTAATCTGCAGTTGACCCGTGAACCATTCGCTCTGCCACAAATGAAAATCAATCCGGAAGTGAAAAGCATTTTTGATTTTAAATTTGAAGATTTTGAATTGACCGGTTACCAGTCGCATCCGCATATTGCCGGAAAGGTGGCTGTTTAGAAAAAATGTTTTGAATCAGAACTTAGGGAGAATCCTTTACAGAAGCGATATCCTTTGCCGTTCGCTTCAGCGAACGGGTAAATTAAATCAAAATGATACAACAGAATATCTCAATCATAGTAGCCATTGCCCAAAATTTTGCAATCGGTAAAAACAACGAATTGTTGTTTCATCTACCCAACGATCTGAAACGGTTCAAGCAAATTACAACGGGGCATCCGGTTATTATGGGTCGAAATACCTTGCTTTCGCTGCCAAAAGGAGCACTTCCAAACCGCCGGAATATTGTGATTACCGACATTCCGGAAGAGCAATTTGATCGTTGCGAAATGGTTTATTCAATCAGCGAGGCCGCCGAGGCTGTAAAAAACGAGGAAGAAGCATTTATCATCGGTGGCGGAATGATTTACCGTCAGTTTTTTCCACTCGCAGGCAAACTTTACCTAACTCTGGTTCACCGCGATTTCGATGCCGATGTGTATTTTCCTGAAATTGATTATTCAGAATGGAAAGAAATTTTCAGGGAAGATTTGTATGACGAAAAAAATGGATTCAATTATTCATATCTGAACTTAAAGAAGAAACAGCCCCTCTAAATCTCCCCGAAGGGGAGACTTTTTGCAAATCCAACTAGATGCAAAATCCTCATTTTGTCGATTTTTAAGCCCCCTCTTTTGGAGGGGGTTTGGGGGAGGCTAAAGTAAAATCCCGATGTTATCAAACCGTTGATGGTAATCATCAATCGAACATTTAATCACTTCAAGAGCTTCTGTACAACCATAAATGTGAGTTATTTCAGTATTGCTGATTTTACCGGGCATGTCTTTGTAAGTGAGAAAATAGTGCTTCAGGCGCTCAACCACAATATCCGGAAGATCCGATAAATCTTTGTATTCGCTGTAGACCACATCATTCGTCAAGACTGCAATGATTTTGTCATCAGCCTCATTGCCGTCAATCATCCGGAATCCTCCAATAGGCCGGGCATCAACTAAAATATCACCATGGGCAATTGTTTTTTCAGTTAAAACGCATATATCAATCGGGTCACCGTCACCTTTAATTCCAACCTTGCCGTTTTTTTCCATACAAAACCGGCCAACTTCATCACCACAATAGGTCTGAGGAATAAATCCGTACAGCGCAGGTACCACATTGGAATATTTCTGCGGACGGTCAATTTTGAGAAATCCACTTTCCTTATCGATCTCGTACTTCACCGTATCTGTAGGTACTACCTCAATGAATGCGACTACATTTTCAGGAGCATCTTTGCCGATGAAAACACCATGCCAGGGATGAGATTTATAGCGTAAACCCATCAAACGGCCAATTGGATCTGATAATCTGTCTGCCATAATCAAATTGTATTTCTTTGTCGATATAACCTTTACCTAAACAAAAAGTTTAGTTTTTCCAAAGTAACATGAAAAACCTGAAAAAAACTGTTTCTCCATGGATTAAATAAAATCCGGAATCCTTAGTACATGACAAAAATATAAATAGCTGATTATCAGCAAAATAAGTGTTAAAATATTTGGATAATACTCTGAATATCAGTATCTTACAAGAAATTACCACACTTCGAAGTAAGAATAATGACACCCAGAGTAGAGTCTA
>CAILJH010000023.1 GCA_903834475.1 uncultured Prolixibacteraceae bacterium
GGTAATTGATTACTTCTTCGGGAGCAAATACTTCATCAACAAAACCCCAGGCTTTTGCTTCCCCGGCAGTAAGCCAGGTTTGCTGTTTCATCAGATCGAGGATCAGATCGATTGGCTTTTTGCTTTTGTTGGAATACATTTTGGCCAGCTGAAGGGTGACTTTGGCCAGGTTTTGTTTGGTGCTTTCCAATTTGGCGATCAGCTGATCGATTTCGTCTTCGTTCATGGATCCCCATTCATCGACCCAGTTCATAGCTTTATGAATGAGGTAGAATGAATTTTCGTTCATGCGAACGGTTTTTGCACCGAGTGAAACGAGTGTCGCAGAACTGGCCACAAAAGCGGACAGTTCAGCGGTTACGTTAGCATGTTCAACAAATTGGTCGTAAATATTCAGGGCATCATCAACGGATCCACCGAGACTGGAGATTTTGACGGTCACGTTGTTTTTGGATTGACCTGTCAATTCATTGCGGATAAATTGTTTGGAGTAACCGTAAGGGCCAATGTATCCGTCAATAACGATAATTTTTGCAGTCATAACCTTTGCTTTTTATGCAAGGTTACAGGTCAAAAAAGGGGTACGAAAGGACATCGCACCCCTTAAAATGCAGAAATAGAGCGGGTTTTAAGAATTAAACAAAAGGATTGCTGATCTGAATGGCACGTTTTAACTGAGTGGAATGAAATGAAATTTCATGGCTGTTTAAATCTGATATTGCTTTTCCTGAACTAAAATCGAAGCTGAAACGGTGCGGGATTGAATTGGTACCTGAAGCTTTGAATTGTTCATTCTGATCCAGAAGAATGACAATCCATTTTCGTCCGCTGAGCTGGTTGAGCAGTAAAAGGGTTTCGGAGGAATCTCCGGGAATGATGGCCGTGATTTCGGTGTCATACACAACACTTGCCTGTTCACTTTTATTGCTTTCTGTCATTTGCATGGATTCCGGGCAGCAATACAGTTCAATGATATTCGATGTGGAAAGAATTTGTACGTCGAAACCGGACACCATAATGTCCGATGGGGGAACGGCCCAGATTTTAATCAGGCCACCCAGGTTTTCTAAAGGCTTACTCATTGATTTCATACTTCGTTTTTTTAGATGTGCTTTTGTCCCTTGCAGGGGACAGATGCGCCAAAAATAAATGATCTAATTGTTCAATTATATTTGGAAAAAAGTCAAACGGATAATCCGGTTTGTTGCGGTAATAATCTTTTTTGATGGCTTCGTAGGACCAGAAAGATTCTTCCAGTTCAAATTTCTGCTGGAATTTTTGAATGGCATCCTTGATTGGTTCACCGGCTCCAACGTGAATACTGACATAAGCCTTCATCAGGAATTTGATTTTACGTTCAAAGTATTTACCGAATTTTCGGATGTCGGTTCGGGTGAATTCCCATCCGTAGCGGTAAAAAATATCCTGTGATACCAGGATACGTATGGAATCGGTATAAATAATCATTTGCCGGTCTATTTTACTATCGTACCGGATCGATGGGGAAGAGAGGCAATTTTGAACGAGTTGATACTCGTCCGAATGCTGAATGAAATTAGCAGGATCTCCGAATTGGTTTACGATGTATTTCTTAACGTATGGTTTGACGGGTACGGATACAGTAAAATGATTTTTCATGAAGCAGGCCGGGTTTTAAGTGAATAAAACCGGCAGTTAAAGCAAGCGAAAGATAAAAAAATAAGCCATGAAATCATAATGATTTCATGGCTTATAAGAAATTTAATTCGATAGATAATTGGCCAGGATACTTGAGCCGTTCGGATTATAGCTTAGAGCGCCCGGAC
>CAILJH010000024.1 GCA_903834475.1 uncultured Prolixibacteraceae bacterium
CCGTGTCCGTAGTTCAGGCCTAAATCCCACATGGCTTTGCGTGCCAGAATATCGAGTTGTGTTCCGCGTGTTCCGGTTGGAAAAATAGCTGTTCCAAGAGCGATATGACCTTTCAAAACAAGAGTAAAATCAGCTTTCTGCTTATCTGTAACTTTACCAAGCGCCACGGTGCGTGTAATATCGGTTGTACCGTCGAGGTATTGACCGCCCGAATCAAGCAAAAAGATACCTTCGGGCTTCAACGTCGAAGCAGATTCGTCGGTCGCACTGTAATGCACAATTGCACCATGTGGACCATATCCGGCTATTGTTCCAAAACTTTCGCCAATAAAATTTTCCTGCTGACTGCGAAACTCATACAATTTTTTATCCACCGTAACTTCGGTTAGTACTTCCGAATCAACATTTTCCTCCAACCATTTAAAGAATTTGGTAAGCGCCACACCATCTTTTACCATTGCCCGACGAACACCGGTCATTTCCACTTCGTTCTTAATACTTTTCAATTTGAAAACCGGTGACATCGTGTTTCGTTTAGCACAACCTGCAGGAATGGCTTCGAACAGCGACTGATTGAGTTTTGCACCATCAATCAAAACAGCTTTTGAGGCAGAAATACCTCTTAAAGCATCATAAATTCCGGTATAGGCAGCAACCGACACACCTTCATTTTCGAGATAAATCCTGGTTTCGGCAGTCAGTTTTTCGGCAGCAATAAACAAGGTGGTTTTATCTTCCTCAACCAATGCATAAGCAATCACCACCGGATTATAATCCACATCGTTACCACGGATATTAAACAGCCACGCTATATCATCCAATGCTGACATTACGAACACATTGGCTCGGGCTTTTTTCAATTCAGCACGCAGGGAAGTCAACTTCTCAGTGGTTGATTTTCCTGAATATTTTGTATCAAAAACAAAAAAGGGATTTAGAGGCAACAAAGGACGTTCAGTCCAAACTTCGGCTAACAAATCAACAGAAACCAACTCAATGCCAACCATCATTAATTCTGTTTTCATTGTAGCGTAGGCATTCACCGAAAACATTTGAGGATTTACTCCCACTTTATCGCCCGCTTTGAGTTCGTCCGACAGCCAGGGGATAATTTCCAGCGTTTCAGGAAGTCCTTGTTTCATAAGTTCAATGCCCGTTCCTTTCAATTGTTCGGCACCCTGCAAAAAATAGCGTGAATCGGTCCACAATCCGGCCTTATCGATAGTTACCACTGCCGTACCCGCTGAACCATTAAATCCTGAAATCCAAACACGCTCCTTCCAGCACTCAGCAATGTATTCACTGGCGTGAGGATCAGTTCCGGGAATGATGCAAGCCGAAACTCCGGTTTTTTGCATGACGGCGCGTAATGAAGCGATACGGGTTTTTATAGTTTCCATTGTATAATTAGTATATGTTTATTCAATTTATTGTTGAAATGCAAAGATATAAATTTTATTTTGCATTTGTACCTAACAGAAATTTCAGAAAAACAGGTATAATTATTCAAAATATTATTAATTTTGACCTTGAATTATTAAAACCATAAATTATGACCAATAACGTATTAATAACCACCAGTACCACACTGGAAGGATACAAAGTAACTAAACAATTAGGACTTGTAAGAGGAATTACGGTCCGTTCAAGAAGCATTTTCGGAAGTTTTGCCGGTAGTTTCATGACCATTTTCGGTGGTCGAAACACCATTTACACAAATCTCTGCGAAAAATCGCGCGAGGAAGCACTCGAACTCATGATGCAGCACGGAAAAGAACTTGGTTGCAACGCCATTATTAATGTGCGCTACGATGCCAATGAAGTAATGCAGGGACTTACCGAAGTGCTGGCTTATGGAACTGCCGTGGTAGTGGAAGAAGTGAAATAAGAAATTATAATCATTGCCAGGAATAGTCTTTTCAGACTATTCCTGTTCTATATATAACCATCAATCAACATGGTTAGGCAATCTGAAGGTGAATGTCGTTCCTTTACCCACTTCACTTTCTACGCGAATGCTTCCGCCTAGTTTTTCTACAAATTCATTACAAAGAATCAACCCGAGACCCGAGCCTTTTTCACCTGCTGTTCCTTTTTGCGACTGAAGTTTATTATCTATCCTGAAAAGGTTTTTTTGAACGTCTTTCGGAATCCCAACACCTGAATCGGAAACTGAAATCTCGATTTCCTCATATGTTTTAATAGCTTTTACAGACACTGTACCCGATGCTGGTGTAAACTTCACTGCATTAGACATCAGGTTTCGGATAATGGTTTCGAGCACATCCTGATCCGATTCAATCAGAATTTCATCCGACACATCACAAAGTAGTTTTATTTTTTTATTATCGGCCTGTGTTTGCAACAAACTGCAGCAGTTCTGTACTGCATCGCTAAGCCTGAATACTTCCGGATTAATTTCAATACTATCAGTCTGCGACCGGGCCCAACGGAGCAGATTTTCAAGCAACTCATGACCATGCTGAGCCGTGGAGTGTATGGTTTTCAACTGATTTTCTATATCTTCGGGATCATAGTTGCCTAATTTCATCAAAATGCTTGTAAAATTCTCAATTCCCACAAAGGGATTTCGAAGATCGTGGGCAATGATGGAAAAAAACTTGTCTTTGGTCGCAATCAGTTTCTCCAGTTTGGTTGCGTATTCATTAATGTGCTCGTTTTTAAACCTGATTTGGAGATGGGTATTAACACGGGACTTTAACTCTATCAAATCAAATGGTTTTGATAGAAAATCACTGGCACCTGACTGAAGAGCTTTCCGCTTTGTTTCAAGCGTTACGTCAGCAGTGAGTACCAAAATAGGCAAATAAATACTGGCAGGAACGATTGTTTTCATTTGTTCCATAATATCAAATCCACTCAAATACGGCATCATTAAATCGAGTAAAATGATATCAGGATCAAAATCAATTATCAGCCGGGCAACATTTCGTGGGTCAGTGGTAGATTCAATGTTTGCATATCCCTGCATTTCCAGAAAGTCGTGTAAGATATCTATATTAACCTGCAGATCATCAACCAGTAAGATTTTTGCATTTTTCAAATCCGAATTTATCATATTCTGTTTTTTATGGTCTTTGGATTGTAATTATATCACAACTCTAATTTCGGATTATATTATTTTTGAGTGCATAATGTGCGAGTTGAACATTATTTTTCAAATTCAGCTTCCCCATTATTTTCCTTCTGACAACTGCAACTGAACCTAAACTGATTGCAAGTTCATCAGCTATATCATTATACTCTTTACCTTTGGCAATTAAAAGCAAAATTTTACTTTCCAGC
>CAILJH010000025.1 GCA_903834475.1 uncultured Prolixibacteraceae bacterium
AACTTTCATAAAACAAACAGCCACGGCAGCTACCGCGCTGGGTGTTTTCCCGACTCTGTTGAATGCCGGATGTGTAGGTGCTAACGACAGGATAATCGTCGGACTGATTGGTTGCCACGGACAGGGATTTGTTGATCTGAAGGCTTTTCTGGCTCAGCCCAATGTGGTTTGTGCAGCTTTGTGCGATGTCGATCGGAATGTTTTGAACGAAAAAGCTGCCGAAGTGGAGAAATTGACGGGTAAAAGACCTGCGACTTATGGCGATTTCAGAAAATTACTGGAACAAAAAGATATCAACGCTGTCATTATCGGAACTCCGGATCATTGGCACTGTATTCCGATGATTTATGCTGCGGAAGCCGGGAAAGATATTTACTGCGAAAAACCAGTCGGTTATACTATTGAAGAATGTAACCTGATGGTGAAGGCAACCCATCGGTACAAACCGGTAGTTCAGGTCGGGCAATGGCAGCGCAGCGATCCGCACTGGCTCGATGCGGTAAACTATATTCAGTCCGGAAATCTGGGCCGCATCCGTTCCGTTCGTGCCTGGTCATATGTAGGTTGGAAAAAGTCGATTCCGGTAATTGCTGACGCGGCCACTCCTGCCGGGATTGATTACAACATGTGGCTCGGTCCCAGGCCTGAACGCGCTTTCAATAAAAACAGGTTTCATGCATCGTGGCGGTGGTATTGGGATTATGCAGGCGGTGTGATGACCGACTGGGGAGTTCATCTGCTCGATTATGCCCTGTTTGGAATGAATCAGTATGTTCCCAAAGGAATCAGTTCTTCAGGCGGAAAATATGCTTTTCCAACTGATGCGATGGAAACTCCGGATACCCTGATGGCGATGTACGATTTTGGTGATTTTGGAATTATGTGGGATCACACCATCGGAATTTATGGTGCACAGTTTAAACGTCGCGGCCATGGTGTGGCCTATATCGGTGAATATGGAACGCTGATTATTGACCGGAGCGGTTGGGAAGTGATGGCCGAAAATAAAAGCACCGGTGCCAAGCAGGGTTTTACCGACCTGCCAGTTCGTGCCGGAACAGATCAAGGGCTTGAATTACATGTTGCCAATTTTATCGACTGTATGAAAACCCGGAACAAACCGAATTGTGACATTGAAACCGGTGCGCATATCGCACGTTTTGCCCAAATGGGAAACATCGCCTACCGGCTTGGACGTAAACTGAACTGGGATGGCGAAAAACAGGAATTCCTGAACGATCCGGAAGCCAATGCTCTGACTAAAGCCGAATACCGTGCTCCCTGGTCGTTGCCGAAAGTATAAAATTTGCGACTGACGGGGTGACTCGAAGTCACCCCGTCAGTAAAAAGCTATCCAATCCCGAACTGTTATCATAAAAGCTAAACAACACTTGTGAATAAGTGGTTTTTCCTTTCTATTTGTAGTATTGAAAAGTGAAAACGATGACTGCGGCTTCCAGAATAAAATTCCACTTTGGATTTTGGTTTCCTGTATTGATTTGAAGAACACAGGAGCTTGTTGAAGCCAATGCCCTGACTAAAGCCGAATACATTGCTCCGTGGTCATTGCCGAAAGTATAAAATTTGCAACCGACCAGGTGACACGAAGTTACTAAGTCAGTAATTCAATAACGGAAGTCAGGACTTTTATCTTTAGATTTGTATAAACCCGTCATTGATATGGATACTCAGAAAATCATTTCAGAAATAACAGAAATATATAAACAACAAGGAGTTGTGCGGGTAATCCTTTTTGGGTCATATGCCTATGGCAATCCAACTGCGGAGAGCGACATTGATTTGATGATTGTTGTTTCTCTTGAAACATCACCGTCAACACATTGGGAAAAGGCAGATCTGTATCTTCTGTATAATCAGTTTATTAAACATTTACGAAGTGTTATTCCTATCGACCTAATAATCTACACTAAAGCTGCTTACGAGAGATTTATTGAACTTGACAGCGTGTTTTCAAAGGAAATCACAAATCACGGAGTAATACTATATGAAACGGGCATGCTCGCTTTAAGCAATCCTAATTGAATCTGCCAACCTAAAAATATGTGAGTTTTCTGCAGGACTGACGGACTTGCATCAGGCAGAGAATAATCATATTCTATTCAGTTGACAACAATTACAAGGATGTTGATTAACGCTGCCAATGATGTTCTGACTGTCATAGAAACCCGAGCATTGAAGGTGCAGTAGTTCATAACCGGAG
>CAILJH010000026.1 GCA_903834475.1 uncultured Prolixibacteraceae bacterium
GAGGTGCTTGCTTTTTAGCCCGGTCGTGCATGGCATTGATAAAAGCAAAAAGCCAATCTCCACCCCGATCATTAATTTCGGTTGGATGTGCAGACTTTCCGGTTTTTACAACCTGAGTCAGATTACTCCAGGTTTTCCAGAGGTGATTGGTATGCATCAGTCCGCCTAAATACTCCGGACTTTTTTTCGACAATAACAAGAAACTTTCAGGCGTATTCATGAATCTATCGTCTTGCTTTGTGAGAAAGCCCAACGAAACCAAGGCATTCAACAAGCGATCGCAGGCATGAACATCTAAATTCAAATCAGCAGCAATCTGATTATTTGTTGAACCTGATTCGGCGATATGGGTAAATACATCCAGTTCGAAACCGCTTAGCAATATTCTGCTTTTTTGAAATGCATTTGAAATCTCACGAATGGAATTAAAATTCATTGGATTCATCTTTTTGCTGATTTAGAAGTTATTAATTGCCTCCGGTTTTAGCTGGAAGTACTGTTCAATAAAAATATCCTTTATCCATTTTTTAAAAACTCAGCTGTTCAAACCTACTGGCATCGAGCCTCAGGAAAACAAAAAGCAGCAAGGTAAACGACCAGAGTGATGAACCTCCGTAGCTAAAAAAAGGCAGAGGTATTCCAATTACGGGTGCCAAACCGATGGTCATACCAATGTTTATCGCAAAATGAAAAAAGAGGATCGACGCCACGCAGTATCCGTAAACGCGGCTAAATCGCGACCGGTTTCGCTCGGCCAGAAAAATCAGACGCATCAGCAATCCCATGAAGAGACCAACAACCAATGTAGTACCAATAAATCCCCATTCTTCGCCAACGGTACAAAAAATAAAGTCGGTACTTTGCTCCGGAACAAAATCATATTTGGTCTGGGTTCCCTGAAGAAAACCTTTACCGAAAAATCCACCGGACCCGATGGCAATTTTAGATTGATTCACATGATAACCTGAACCATGCACATCCGACTGAACACCAAGCAATTCATTGATACGGCTGCGCTGATGTTCCTGCATGATGTTATCAAATACGTAATCGACCGACACGGTAAAAAGAACCAATCCAAGGTAAATTCCAATCAGCAAGGCCAAACTCCGTTTGTGAAGCGAGAGCGACCAGATCAAAAATGCAATCGACGACAAAACCGCTGCGACCAACAGAAAAAATACCGGGCTGACCGATCCCTGGAAGAAATAGTTAGCGAACCATTCTATTCCGAAAATACCTGTAAAAACACTTATTCCGACTAAATTTCGTTTTACATTTTTCCGTATCAGGTAATTAATCAGAAAAGCTGCAAAGGTTAGAAAAAGAATGGTGACAAGCGGATCGAAAATGATGGTCAGAACAAATACAATAGCAATCAGGAACGAAAAGAACAAGACAATTCCGTTCAGGCCTTCACGGAAAAGTACCAAAAGAAAAACACCAAATACGAGAGCAGAACCGGTATCGTTCTGAAGAAATATCATTGCGACAGGCAGAAAAAGAATGCCGGCAATGACCGCCAGCGATTTCCAGCTATGCATTTTAAAGTCGTGCGAACTGATGTAACGCGCCAAGGCCAGTGAAACCCCCATTTTCATGAACTCCGATGGTTGCAGCAGGAAATTCCCGATGGAAATCCACGATTTTGCGCCATTTATCGCCGTTCCGATGATAGGCACGAGCATCAAAAGCATCAGTAGGATAATATATATGGGAAAAGCGAAAGTGACAAAGAATTTCGAATCAACATTGATCATCATCATGGCAATGAAGATTGCTGCACCAATCCACATCAACTGTTTCCCGTAAACCTGGGTCATATCGAAAATGCTTTTGTGCTCTTCGTTGTAGACTGCCGCATAAATATTTATCCAGCCAATAAACATCATGGCCAGGTAAATGGATACTGTAATCCAGTCGAGCTTCTCCCAAACATTGTCTTTCTTCTGCACTTTAGAGTTTCTTTTTTACTTCAATTACATTCAGCAAATTCGTTTCGATTAGTTTTTGCTCCAGTTCTTTTCGTTTCGGGGCAATCGAATCGTTCAGGTATTTTTCCATCAGCAAACCGGCAATTGGCGCTGCATAAGTTGCACCAAAACCGGCATTTTCAATGAAAACCACAATCGCAATTTTAGGATTATCACGCGGAGCAAAACCTACAAAGGCTGAATGGTCTGCTCCGTGCGGATTTTGAACGGTACCTGTTTTTCCGCATACAATGAATTTATCCTGCTTAACGGTATACTGTAACCTGGTTTCCTCAATCACAGCCTGCATTCCTTCAATAATGGTCGGGTAATATTCAGTATTGATATCTGTAACTTTTTTCTCAAACTTCAATTCGCGGTACACCCTGCTGGTATCCTGAATGGCTTTTACCAGATGAGGTGTAATGAAATAACCCCGGTTGGCAACAATGGCAACCATGTTTGCCATCTGGAGTGGAGTGGCCAGAATTTCACCCTGTCCGATGGCAATCGACCGGATGGTCATTGAATTCCATCCGCCCACACCATAAATTTTGTCGTAATACGAAGTTTCCGGAACATTTCCTTTGACTTCCGAAGACAACTCTGTTCCTATCCGTTGTCCAAATCCGAAGGTCATTAAATGGTTTCGCCAGGTCTGATATCCTTCAGCCGGATTTGCTGCATGATTGATAATCGAACGGTAAACATTCCAGAAATAGGAATTGCACGATTCACGAATGCCTTCGCGCATAGCCAAAGGGCTCACATGACTGTGTGTGCATTTAATCGGAGTATTGACTTTCCCGGAGCATGAGAACCGGTCGAATGGCGAAACGGCATGTTCCTGAAGAGCGATCAGCGAATTGGCCAGTTTGAATGTCGATCCGGGCGAATACGTTCCAATAATTGCCCGGTTCCACATGGGGCGGTTAACCGAATCACGGTCCAGTATGCCATAATTCAGGCTCCTCTGTCGTCCAACCAATAAATTTGGATCATAGGTTGGTGCGCTCACCATCAGAAGAATTTCGCCGGTAGCAGGCTCAATGGCTACGATCGCTCCTTTTTTGTTTGTCATCAGCAATTCGGCATAAGCCTGAAGATCTTTGTCGAAACCAGTCAGCAGATTTTGTCCTAAAATTGCAGTAGTGTCCGCTCCCCCATCGTTGTACCTGCCTTTGATTCGATTGTGAACATCGACCATGTAGTTGTTCGCACCTTTGATTCCGCGAAGTTCTTTTTCGTATGTTTTTTCGAGACCGCTGACACCAATATAATCGCCAGATCGGTAATAATTATCGGTTTCGATGATATGCTGATTGACCTCGCCAACGTAACCCAAAGCCTGAGCGGCACTTTTGCTGGGGTATTCGCGCAGGGTACGCGACTGAACAAAAAATCCGGGATATTTGTATAATTTCTCCTGAAGCGGAGCATAAATTTCAGGAGAAATCTGTCCGGCAACTATGGATGGTTTGTATCGTGAATATTGTTTCGCCTTTCGGATTGCATCACGTAAATCAAGTCGGTCCAATTGTACGATGCGGCATAATTCCAGCGTATCAAAAGCTTTTGCTTCCCTTGGAATAATCATTAAATCATAGGCTGCTTTGTTGTAAACCATCAGTTTCTGATTCCGGTCATAAATCAATCCACGGGCGGGGAAAGTGATGATTTTCCGGAGTACATTCCTGGTTGCAAATTGCTTGTAGGTTTTGTTTGTAATCTGAATCGTAAAAAGCCTGAGAATGAATAAGGCTCCAATCCCAAGCATGATGCCGGCAATAATAAACTTACGTTTCGAAAAAGTATCCACCCTTTGCTAACTTTTAAAAACTATGAATTGACTGCCCAAGATAATTAAAATTGAGAAGATACTGCTGATGATGTAACGGATGAATGTTTCAAAGAAACCGCCGAACGAAAAAGATTCAGCATAAAAGAGGAACAGGTGATGGATTAGAACGGCAATGACGGTATATTTCAGGAAGCTGGCAAATCCTAAATGGGTCAGATTTGGCATATTCCCTTTTTCAAGAATCTCGCGCGACGAAACTAACTCTGCTATGGCAGGCCTCAGGAAACCAAGTAATACCGTAGCTCCGGCATGAATTCCGGGAGTATTGTTGAATATGTCAACTGTAATTCCAAGAAAAAAGGAAAGTCCAAGCAGAAGGTATCCCGGAATTGTAAAAGGGAGAAGAAGAATGAACAGAATGTAAATATATGGATTGATCAGCCCGCTCACCTGAATGTTATTCAGGATAAGTACCTGAACCAAAACAAGTACCACAAACATAATCGCATATTTTCCCAGATCTTTTATCATTCACCAGTATTGTTTGATTCCAGTTTGATCAATTCGGCACGCTTGGTGTTTTGAACCACTTCAACGTACTTCAGGGTTTTAAAATTGGTCGACAACTCCACTTTGATGTTATAGAAATTGGTTCCGCTTTCAACATCAAATTTTGTAATCGTACCAATCATGATTCCTTCCGGAAAAACATTCGAATATCCGCTGGTTACAATGGTATCACCCACATTCACTATAATGTGAAACGGAATCTCCTTCAGATCGGCCGTGTTGTAATGTTCGCCATCCCAAACCAAATTCCCGAAATAATTGATCTTGGATATTTTAGCAGGTATTCCTAACCGCTTGTTTAGTATCGATAAACCAGTTGAAAAATTGGGTGAAACATTGGTGATCACACCAACAACTCCCTGGTCATTAATGATTCCCATATCAGGCTTAATTCCCTGACGCGAGCCTTTGTTCAGGGTAATGTAGTTGAATTGCTTGTTGGCAGAATTGCTGATGACCTTGGCTGATGTAAAAATATAAGCCGGCGCATCAACCGTATCAGGCCGGTTGATCGGATACTTTTCCTGATTGGCTATCCGTGAGTACAGTTGCTTGCGCAAGGAAGCATTTTCAGCCGAAAGGCGTGCATTGGTGCGGCCCAGACTGAAATAATCGTCCATGGTACTAAAGCGTTCGTACACTTCGCCAAACATGCTGTTGCTTGAATTCAGGAAAGTTACCCGCTGGTAATTATTGAAACTGACCATCAAAACCACAGAAATGACTTCGAGTGCCAGAAACATCATTAAAAAATAATTTCGTGCTAAGAAACGAAATAAACTTCTCATTTGCCGGAAGCTTTAACTCCTTCTGCCTCAGTTTTATCTGATCAGGAAAGAGAATTTATTTACATTCTTAAGGGCGATGCCTGTTCCACGCGCCACTGCACGCAAAGGATCTTCAGCAACATGGAACTGAATATTGATTTTATCGGAAAATCGTTTGGCCAATCCACGAAGTAATGCTCCGCCACCTGCAAGCCAAATACCGCGAGCAACTATATCAGAGTACAATTCCGGAGGCGTTTGCTCCAATGCGCTGAGGATAGCTGTTTCGATTTTGGCAATCGATTTTTCAAGGCAGTGCGAAATTTCCTGATACGAAACAGGTACTTCAATCGGGAGTGCCGTCATTTGGTTCGGTCCTTGAATGACATAGTCAGCCGGTGGATTCTCAAGCTGTGATAAAGCCGACCCGACATTGATCTTAATTTCTTCAGCAGTTCGCTCACCAATCTTGATGTTATGCTGGTGACGCATATATTCCATGATATCCGAAGTCAGGTCATCGCCGGCAATACGGATCGATTTGTTGGTAACCAGTCCGCCAAGCGAAATAACCGCAATCTCGGTAGTACCACCGCCGATGTCAACAACCATATTTCCTTCGGGAGCTTCCACATCGAGGCCGATACCAATCGCAGCAGCCATTGGTTCATAAATCATGTACACATCGCGGCCTCCTGCATGTTCTGCCGAGTCGCGTACCGCACGGATTTCTACTTCGGTCGATCCGGATGGGATGCAAATCACCATTCGGAGCGAGGGCGCAAAAAACCTGGATTTGGGATTCATCATTTTAATCATTCCCCTGATCATTTGCTCAGCCGCGTTAAAGTCAGCGATCACACCATCACGAAGGGGGCGGATGGTTTTCAGGTTCGAGTGTGTTTTTCCCTGCATTTGCCGGGCCTTTTCGCCAATGGCAACGAGTTTTTCGGTTTTCAGGTCGATGCAAACAATCGAAGGTTCGTCAACTACAATTTTATCGTTGTGGATAATAATCGTATTCGCGGTTCCAAGGTCGATGGCAATTTCCTGGGTTAAAAATGAAAATAATCCCATTTGTATATTTGTTTTTTCTTTGTTTAAAATCTTAAAAAAGAGTCACTGGTCATTCGAAAAAAGTCATTGGTAAAAAGTCATTGGCAAATTTTCCTAATGACTATTGACTATTTCCTTTTTTTAGTGCTTGAAATGCCTGACTCCTGTGAAAATCATTGCAATACCATATTCGTCGCAGGCTGCGATCACTTCTTCGTCGCGGATGCTTCCTCCAGGTTCTACAATGTATTTGATCCCGAATTCGTTGGCAGCTTCAACACTGTCGCGGAAAGGGAAAAATGCATCCGAAATCAGGACCGAATCTTCAATGCGGATTCCTTCTTTCAGATTAAAGCGGGGGATGGTCAGTTGGCGCAAACTGTCGAGCCGGTTGGGTTGACCCATTCCGGCACCTGTCAGCCAGAACGATCCGTCCTGATTTTGTGTTACCAGTGCAATTGCATTGCTTTTCAAATGCTTGCATGCAGTAATACCAAACTTCGACAAGTTCATTTTATTGCCGTCGAACTGTATTTTTGTGACATTTGTAAATTCTGTTTCCAAACCTTCATCTTCATCCTGAATAAGCAGACCTCCGCTGATGGAACGGTACAGCTTTTCTCCGGCAATCTCAGGTTTAACAGGTGTTTCCAACACCCGGAGGTTTTTCTTTTTACCCAGAACAGCCAAGGCTTCCGGAGTATAACCTGTAGCAATAATGATTTCGACGAAGCGTTTGTCGAACCATTCGGCGATCGCCTGATCCACTTTTCCGGTAAAACAGATGATTCCTCCGAATGCACTCACCGGATCGCCGGCCCAAGCCAATTCAAGCGATTTCATGATGTTATCCGTTACGGCCAGACCACACGGATTAAGGTGTTTAACGACTGAAACAGCTACTTTATTTTCGATATGAGTAACCGAATAGAATGCATCGCTGGCCGATTTCCAGGCTGCGTCAGCATCGAGCATGTTGTTGTATGAAAGTGCTTTGCCCTGAAGTACTTTGGCATTCGAAAGCGTAATATCGGAGTTGCTGTTGTTGAATTTGAAAAAACTGGCCGACTGATGAGGGTTTTCGCCATACCGTAAAACCTGTCCGTCGTTGACACTGATCCGGGCTTCTTCCGACTTTTCACCATTAAAATAATTGAAAATGGCACTGTCGTAATGCGATGATGTGGCAAATGCCAAACGGGCAAATTCTTTGCGATTGTCTATCGAAGCAGCACCTTGCTTTTCAATCAGTAAATCGAGCAAAGTCTGGTACTGATTGCGGGAAGAAACAATGATCACATCATTGAAATTCTTGGCGGCCGCACGAATAAGCGAAATGCCGCCTATATCTATTTTTTCGATGATATCTTCATCTGATGCTCCTGAAGCGAC
The DNA here is from genome assembly GCA_903834475.1 of uncultured Prolixibacteraceae bacterium. Taxonomy (GTDB): domain Bacteria; phylum Bacteroidota; class Bacteroidia; order Bacteroidales; family Prolixibacteraceae; genus Aquipluma. The sequence continues at coordinate 7,560 of CAILJH010000026.1, forward strand.
TGTTTCTTCGAACGGGTACAAGTCCACAATAACCAGGTCAATTTCAGGAATTTCGTATTTGGCAATTTGTTGCTTGTCGCCTGAGTGGTTCCTTCGGTTCAGAATTCCTCCGAAAACCTTCGGGTGCAGGGTTTTAACGCGTCCACCCAATATGGAAGGATAGCTGGTCAGTTCTTCTACAGGGACGACAGGAAATCCCAACTCTTCAATGAATGATTGTGTTCCGCCGGTTGAATATAGAGTAACGTTTAATTCGTGTAATTTCTTTATGATCTCATCCAGCTTATCTTTGTGATACACTGAAATTAAGGCCGATTTAATTTTTTTTAAGTCCTTCATCTATAGTCCGTTTCTGATTTGGCGTCAAAGATAATAAAACAGCTTGATTTTTTCCCCTACGGATCGGACTAATTAAGCTTATTGTAACATTGAAAATTCCATTTATTTTTTCAAATTTCCTCAAAATCTGTAATCATTTCCGAATATCGTAACTAATTTTCAGGTTGAGGATTGTTATCTTTACCATTCAAATCGAAGAAAATGCTATTAACCAGATTAATCTTGGAGAGTTTCTCATTCGCATACAATTCCCTTCAGGGGAACAAACTGCGCACTTTTCTTTCGCTGTTGGGGATAACCATCGGTATTTTTGCCATTATTTCGGTTTTTACAGTGATCGATTCGCTGGAAA
>CAILJH010000027.1 GCA_903834475.1 uncultured Prolixibacteraceae bacterium
ACCGCCACCAAGGTCGAATACGGCGATTTTCATTTCGCGGTGCATTTTATCTAAACCGTAAGCCAAAGCGGCAGCGGTTGGTTCGTTAATGATACGACGAACATTCAAACCTGCAATTTCGCCGGCTTCTTTGGTTGCCTGGCGTTGCGAATCGCTGAAATAGGCCGGAACAGTGATTACTGCATCAGTCACTTCCTGTCCAAGGTAATCTTCAGCCGTTTTCTTCATCTTCTGAAGAACCATAGCCGAAATTTCCTGCGGAGAATATTTACGGTCGTCAATTACTACACGTGGTGTACTGTTGTCGCCCTGAACTACGGTATAAGCTACCCGTTTAATTTCCTTGGTCAGGTTCTGATAAGTTTCACCCATCAGTCGTTTAATTGAATAAACGGTTTTTGAAGGATTGGTAATAGCCTGACGTTTTGCAGGATCACCAACTTTTCGTTCGCCATTTTCAACAAAACCAACAATTGATGGAGTTGTACGTTTGCCTTCGCTGTTTGGGATAACAACAGGCTCGTTACCTTCCATAACTGATACACACGAGTTGGTGGTACCTAAATCAATTCCAATAATTTTTCCCATTTTAGGATATTTTTTAACTTGTTATTTTTCATTTATAAATCGACACGAGCAGTTCTATTCAATCGCTGTGCCACAAATCGGACAGCTGGGAATCAGGCAAAATTGACACCCGATTCGCCCGACACAGGAACATCCTGACATTTTTGGTGACAAAAAGACAGCAGAGATCCTTCGGAAAGGGAATTTATCAGATGTCAGAAAGATCCATTTGATTTATTTATGATTGTCCATTTATTTACCAATTGAGCCAAATGTGTCAGTCAATGGTTGTCATTCATAGTCATTCTGTTGTCTTGTGTCGATTCATAACGACTTAATGACCACCAAATGACAATTAAATGACGTTGGGCAAATTTGCGGATATCCATATAAATTATCCGGAAGAAGTTCGCATAATGTAGAATTGATCGGCATTGGTTGAGAATCTATTAATTCTGATTAATTTTTAATATACTTTTACAAGGAAAGATATCTATTTTTAAAAAGTTTTCCGGAACAAGTCAATTCAGGATGATAGTTTGGAGGCTTGGCGGAGACTTTCCTGGTTCTGGAAACCTGAAATTAAATTTGAATTTGATGATCATTATTTCTTTTTAACCTAAATAAACAACGAATGAAACAAAAACTTACAAATGTAGTTCCCCGTGAACGCCTTTTATCACTTGATGCCTTGCGCGGATTTGATATGTTCTGGATTACTGGTGGCGGATCACTTGTAGCCATACTGGCCAAATTAACCGGTTTCGGCTGGATGCAGGTTTTGAATGAGCAGATGGAGCACGTTCCGTGGAACGGATTTCACTTCGAAGACCTGATCTTTCCACTTTTCATGTTTATCAGTGGTGTCGCGATACCTTTTGCTTTAGTTTCGAAACTTGAGAAGCATGTTCCAAAGGCTGATCTGGCTAAAAAAGCCATATTCCGTGGGCTCGCACTGGTTCTTTTAGGTTGGATATACAACGGAGTATTCACCGACGGGTTCGAACACCCAAGACTTCTCAGTGTATTGGGTCAAATCGGGTTGGGCTATATGTTTGCAGCCTTAATTGTGATTTATACCAAATCGTTCAAAAGCACCTTGTATTGGCTGGGAGGAATCCTGGTTTCGATCGGGATCATTCAACTGCTGATACCGGTTCCGGGAATTGGAGCCGGAGTGCTCACTCCGGAAGGTTGCATGAACGGCTATATCGACCGGATGTTAGTTCCCGGAAGACTGCATGGGAAAATATTTGATCCTGAAGGATTACTCTGCATTGTGTCGGCTATAACTGTGACACTGATGGGCTCGGTAGCCGGACATTTTCTGCGCGACAAGAAAGCCAATGATCAGCAGAAAATAAAAACGCTTTTATTGATCGGTGCTTCTACAATTGCTGTGGCTTTGGTCCTCAGCACCTTTTATCCTTTTATCAAGGCTTGCTGGACCAGCAGTTTTAATATGCTGACCGGAGGTATCGGATTCCTTTTGATTTCCTTATTTTATTGGATCGTCGATGTGAAAGGCTGGAAAAAATGGTCGTTCTTCTTCCGGGTGATTGGTATGAATTCAATCTTCATTTACCTGTTTCACAATTTTGTTGATACGGAAAGGCTTACCAGCCGGTTCTTGGGATGGACAGTACTTTGGGGAGAATTTGGCGAACTCATCTTTTGTGTCGGTGGAATAATGATCGTTTGGTCGCTACTATATTATATGTATAAGAAGGGAATTTTCCTGAGGGTTTAAAAACAAAGAAGCCGGTTCAATTGAGCCGGCTTCTTTGTTTAGGGGAGTTTAGAAGATTGCGTAACGCAGTCCGAGGTTATATGACGTTGTGAAATACTTGGATTTATAGGAATCGTTGTTGTTGTAATAATTCAAACCAATATCCCCGGTAATTTGAAACTGGGGCGAAATGTAAAAAATCCCTTTAATGCTCGAGTTTATATTATTCGCCCAAGATTTAATTTCAACGATTCCTGTTTGTTCATCATATTTAGTGCTCGGTTGATCATTGCCGTAATAACCAAACGATAAACTAATTGAAGTCCTTGAATCAGGATAAAACCCAAAGCCAAATCCCGCATTGGCATTGAACAAATTACTCTGTCGAGTAATGGATGAAACTTCACTACTACTTGTTTGATTTATGAAAGTACGATTATGCAGTCCCATAAAAAAGTTGCAATCCCAAAACAGATTGAGTTGTTTGAAAGACACAAACCGTAAATTTTGGCCTCCATAGGTAGTGCTCTCGATTGTTTTGTTCTCTGCAGAATATGTTTTTGTAATGCTTGTGGAGTATTCAGGGTCAAGCAAAAACGTTAAAGTGTTTCCTGAATATCTGCGGCCAAAGCTTCCATAACTCCAAAGATCATTGAGAGTGGTAAAATAAGAGATGTCGTTATTTTCAATTAATCCGCTGGTATGTAATACCGAGTCCAACGCTTGCAGTTCGGCTATTTCTCTCAGTCGTGAGTCAAAGAAACGTTTGTTCTTCAATTTGGCGGCAAATTTCGCGAACTCAAAAATATCTTTTTCCTCCAATTCCCGGGCAAGTGATTTTTGCTTCTTCAGTTTACTAAGGATATACCATGATTGGACTAAATCGCTCACTGATTCTATTCGTCCGAAGCCAATTCCAAAGCCAATTCCAAGATTAATGTTTTGATATACATCTTTTTGGCTGTCACTTTGAGGATATTTTTTATTATTTTTCTGGAGATTATAATTAACCTGGCTTGTTATATCCAGAAACCACTTATCTTCCTTCCAATAAACCTGTCTGTCCCAATTGAATTGTAGTTGAGTATTGAGATCAATATTTTTTGTTGCATCGGTTGCAGAATAAGATTTGTTCTTAGATAAATCAAATATTCCTGAAATTGAAGAATGAAGGTAGTCAACTTTTTTGCGCGAAAGGCTATTAAAGGTGTATCCAATATCAGCATTTGAATGGTTTTTAGATGATGTGGACTTATAATATTGTTCGTTATAAAACGATTCCGATTTATCAGTACTCCCGTTGGAAGAGAAATTAAACTCCAGCTCGTGCCGTTTGTAATCCGGAAATTTGTACTTTGATAAATCAAAACTCTTTTCCTGAGCAATACCCGTAATGGAGCTTCCCAGAATGAAAAACACAGCCAGCATTCGTTTCATGTTTTTGGTTTTTTAGTAACTATGGATTATGCTAATAGAACAAATATGATGCCGCTATGATTCATAATTTTAAATATCTATATGCTCAATTCCTGTTTCTTAACAGGCACTTTGGAATGAATTCAATTGCCTAAAAAGAAACCGGACAATGCAATGCATAAATTCTTACTTTTGCAGACGAATTGTAATCAAACAGATATGTCAGTCTACAAGGAAATCAAACGGGTTACAACCCACACCCTTTCAGAAATGAAACTGAAAGGCGAAAAAATTGCCATGCTCACGTCATATGATTACAGCATGGCCAAGTTAGTTGATCAGGCTGGTATTGATATCATTCTGGTTGGTGATTCCGCCTCGAACGTGATGGCCGGTAACGAAACCACCTTGCCTATTACACTCGACCAGATGATTTATCATGGAAAATCGGTTGTACGAGCTGTTACCAGAGCATTGGTTGTGGTCGATATGCCTTTTGGTACTTACCAGGGAAACTCGCTGGAAGCGCTGAACTCGGCCATTAAAATCATGAAAGTGACTCACGCCGATGCAGTAAAAGTAGAAGGCGGAAAAGAAATTATCGAATCGGTTGAACGCATCTTATCAGCTGGTATCCCGGTCATGGGACATTTGGGACTGATGCCGCAATCGATCAACAAATACGGAACCTATGTGGTTCGTGCCAGGGAAGAAGTGGAAGCAAAAAAGCTGATTGAAGATGCCATACTGCTCGAAGCGGCAGGCTGTTTTGCAATCGTTCTGGAAAAAATTCCGGCTGAACTGGGAACCAAAGTGGCCAAAGCACTGAAAATTCCTGTCATCGGTATTGGTGCCGGCGGTGGATGTGACGGTCAGGTGCTGGTTATTCACGACATGCTCGGAATTACCCAAACCTTTTCACCACGTTTCCTGAGAAGGTACCTCAATCTTGCTGAAGAAATTCAGGGAGCAGTAAATCAATACGTTCAGGATGTGAAATCGAAAGATTTCCCCAACGAAAGGGAGCAGTATTAAGAAAAGTTCGGAGTTCAAAAGCTTGAATATTGAATATTCAGTAATCATTGACGTTTAGCTAAAAAAGTATAATTTAAGAAAAGCCGTCATTGCGAACAAAGTGAAGCAATCCTTTCTTTATTAGATTACTTCGTTCCTACTAATGACAACATTATTTAATTTACACATAATGAGGCGGATAATGTTGTCATAAAACTTGGTGTACTGGTAGGTATGTGGACTCGTAATGACGATCGTAGCTTTACAACATTGATTCATTCATTAAACACATTTTATCAAATCAAAATGGAAGTTATTTACGAAGACAATCATATCATAGCCATCAATAAAGCATGTGGCGAAATCGTTCAGGGTGACAAAACCGGTGATGAAACTTTAATCGACAAGGTAAAAGAATACATCAAGGTGAAATACAAAAAACCAGGCGATGTTTATCTTGGTTCACCACACCGGCTGGACCGTCCTTCCAGTGGCGTCATCCTTTTTGCCCGCACCAGTAAAGCACTTACTCGCTTGAATGAAATGTTTCAGGATAAAGAGGCCATGAAAAAAACATATTGGGCGGTGGTTGATAAACTTCCGGAAGCAGAAGAAGGCACTTTGCATCACTGGCTGGTGAAAGACGAAGCGAAAAACAAATCGCATGCTCACAACAAAGAACGCAAAGGATCGAAGGAGGCAATTCTTGATTATCATCACGTGGCTACCCTCAACCATTACCATTTGCTCGAAATTGATTTGAAGACCGGACGCCATCACCAGATCCGTGCACAACTCAACCGCATCGGCCTACACATCAAAGGCGACCTGAAATATGGTGCTGCCCGAAGCAACGAAAATGCCGGAATCCATTTGCATGCCCGAAAAATCGAATTCATCCATCCTGTCACCAAAGAACCTGTGAAAATTGTGGCCAAACCACCGAAAGATCCGATCTGGAACGATTTGGCACAGATTGATTATTTGAAGGATTAATTCTTTTCATAGGACTCCATTTCATTCCGTCCTATGCTTTCACACAACGGAGCTTTGCCCCTTGCAGTCCTGAAGGGACGACAGGTAATAGCACAGGATGAAATCCTGTGGATATTCCCATCCAAGCCAAGGATTCCATCTTTCAAAAAAGAGATGGAATCCCTCGCTTTTTCATTTGATCTTGCCTTGCAGTCCTGAAGGGACGACAGGTAATAGCACAGGGTGAAATCCTTTGGAT
>CAILJH010000028.1 GCA_903834475.1 uncultured Prolixibacteraceae bacterium
AAATCACACAATATATGCAGATGGTTTTCAACGCCATTTATCCTGTAAAGAACACAATTTTTATTTTTTACAAAGCCTGAAACATACGCAAAAAGTTCTTTGGCGTATATGGGATTGAGGGTTTTATAACTGTATTTTGTCCGGAAAACCAGGTGATACAGGATCTGACGATAGCTGGACATCTTGTTTATTTTTGTTCAGCCCCATTCGGGGCTGATGGTTCCATTTGCCGCTGACATCCGTGGGTTTCACCCACGGTTATTGAGATTCAGCCACTTCGTGGCTGTCTGAAGTGCAACTTCCTGGTCTTGCAGGAAAACCGGACTGACATCCAAATTACTTTTTCATCATAAGAACAACTATATGCTTAATCGGTAAAAAGAGAAAAGGTAATACGGTTTTTTGCATTTTTTTTCAGGGTGCTGGCGCGATGAAAACAGGAGCCGCGAACGGGTCACTGATTTCAAAGAATGGCTTGGCAGGTATCCCGGCATCCGGAGCATCCCGGGTTGCCTACCTGACAACAATCTTTCCTGAATAACTTCTTTTCCCATTGCCGAGGATGGCGTTGTAGATCCCCTTTCCCCGGGCTTCGATGTTCAGTTTGATTTTTCCTTCGGCCTTCTCCACCGGCACTTGTTGCACCAGCTTACCCTGGCTATCAAAAACCTGTAAAGAAAGGTGTTTCTCGTTCAAAAAATCATCCGGGATGGTGATGTTGCATTTGCCGGTGGTGGGGTTGGCGTAGATCAGCAACTGGTTTTGCGCCGTGCTTTTTGTCTCTCCGGTACCGGTGATGGCAGAGCATTTGGCTAAAATAATATCCGTGAGCCCATATGAGGTGTAAGATGTTGAACCCAGCGTTGTGTTCGGGTTAAACAGCATGGTAAAAAACAAATTTCCATCGGCATCATCACAAATCCCCGTCCCATAACTGTGTCCATAATTGTACACCCCAAGGCAATTTCCCAGACTATCGTAACTGGCTAGTAACGCATCTTCATTACTGAAGGATTGCACCTGAAAGTCGCCAAAATGAATTGAACCGGCAAAGTGCCCGACAACAACAATATTGCCGTTCTTGGTTGTTGTAAGCTCGTAACCTTCAGCATAAGATCCCCCGCTGGTTTGCCGGGCCCATTTGAATTGTCCTGTTTTATCATATTTAACTATAAACATCTCACGTTTACCGGGGCTAGATATGAGCAGGTTTCCGTTGAAATTTATTGAATCTTTAAAATACCCGGTATGGAAGATGTTCCCTTTTTCATCGATTGCTATATCTGAAATTGATTCTGTTATCCTGGATATTCCTTCCCGTATCCATTTTGCAGTTCCTGTCGAATCAAAACAGCAAACCAGGCTACTGCCCAGTCCTTTATGAGCAATGGCCAACGTATCTATTGTTATGGTGGCATCCACACCCATGCACCCGCCAATAAATATATCTGATCCCCAAATTTTCAATCCTCCCGGTCGAATTTGAGAATCAAAGGTAGGAATCCAGGCAAATTTATTCTTCGCCCAAAGACAATTTCCATCCGGATCAAATTTTGCCAGAAAACCCCCTTTCGGAATGATGAAACCATCAAAATTAGCGGATGAAGAGGCAGTTCCGCACATATAAATATTTCCGTTTTTATCAAAAACAATTCCATCAGGGTCATCATCTCCATTTCCACCAGCCTTTTTACCCCATATACAATTGCCATTAAGGTCATATTTTGCAATAAATATATCCAATCCTCCGCCGGAAGTCAGCGTGCAGGAACCGAAGCTTACAGATCCGGAAAAACGTCCGGCAATAAAAATGTTATTGGAAACATTATCATAATAGACATTGATATTCTCCTCTGAAAAGTCATTTTCTCCACCAATACGATGTACCCAAAGTTCATTCCCTAAAGGATCATATTTTACAAGAAAAAGATCGTCGATGCCACGCCTTATCAGTGTGTCAGTTTGAAAATAACAGGTAAAACCTTCAAACACGCCTGCGAAATAAAAATTTCCCTGATTGTCACAGGCTCCCGAACGTCCATAATCACCAAGTCCACTACCAACG
>CAILJH010000029.1 GCA_903834475.1 uncultured Prolixibacteraceae bacterium
ACAAATCCCGGCAAGGATGCTGCTTGTAGTAATCGCAGAACAGATCCACCAGATCATCCACCGGAACGTTCTTGGCATCCTGTGGTTTAATGAAGAATTCATTGATCACACAGTCAACCGGTTCAACTAATTTGGTCACGAAGTTATAGTTCCGTTCCTGACCAACAGAGAAAAGGTTGATTTTTGCTCCCCAATCCGGCACAATCTCCAGTGGTCGGTTCGGGTCACAATCCAGGTCAAAACGGCTGTCAGGCGTTGAAAGCTGGTCAGGATCCCAATTGCTGTTTTCCGCTATTCCACGAATAAAATCATCGTTGTAGGCATCGTAATAAATGTGCCGCTGACTGTCGAGCGGATAATAGCAGTCCTCCACTTTATCGATAATCCAGTTCAGGATTTCGATCATGAAAGTCAGTAGGTTTTGCTTATCGTATTCCCGTGCGATGTACGACATTCCCAAATTGTCGATGTTATCGAATGCATTGGCAAGAGTAAACAAGATTCCATCTTTGGAAACAAACGGCGCAATTTTCTTTTTAAGCCGGACGGTTTCGTTCCAGATGTCTTTGAATAATCGGGTATCTGCAGCTTTGTGGCTTTCGATCAATTGGATTTGCAGTTTGACAATCCGGTTCCAGATATCAAAGACTGGTATTCCGGCTTCCTGCATGTAATAATCTCCGAATTTCAGGAGCCAGGTTTGATCCCTGGTGTAAGGCATAGACGACACATAGCGGAATCCATGATGCTGTTTGATTGGCTTATTCGACCGGAAGCCAAAGTATTCTTCATTGCCACGGTTGGCCGGTGAAACTTCCGCGTCGTAGCGTTCCTTGTTCAGGGTAAGGGCTTCGTCCACAATTTCGCGGTCAAGGTTTGGCCCACGGCTCGAACCTTCGCGTTCTTGCGAAAGCAATAGGAAACCTGTACCGTTGGAGAATGAGATGAAATTATCGAATTTGGCAACCGGTTCATACGGACTTTCAAAATTCACCGGCGGTTTGCCACAGATTCTGAAATCCTTATCCTTTTCATAACCCAGCTTTTCAAGGAATTTCAGGGTTGAAGGAAGTGTTCGGGTATAGATCTGACCATACGTGCGGCCTGTGATCGAAGTAATCGAGCGCGGCATACGTCGCACGATCTGGCTCATTTCCCAGCCAATGATGTATGATTTTCCGGTTCCCCGTCCATGAATATCGACTTCGCTTTTGGCATGGTTCAATACCGAAAGTGATTGTGGGCTGTTCAGGCCAATGCGTTCTGTGATCATGAATTCATAATTTGTTCGGCATCCGACTCCGAAATTTCACTTCCGCCGTAAATGAATTTATTGATTTCCTGAAGGGTTGCCGGTGGCAAGTCCTGCAAGTTATTGAGATCCACCTTAACCTGTTGGTTGTTGTTTTGAATCATGATGTAGAACTGATGTTTTTCCATTCGTTTCGGATCGGGCAATTCCTGTGGCTTTACACCGATTGCTTTCAGGAGGTTGGCGTGTTCCATGGCCATAATTTTACGATTTGCTTCCGTACCAACAGATCTGCATTTCTGGATATTGCTGACAATGTCGTTAATCAGCCAGGTATGCCAGTAATCGTAATTGAAAGTCTGGGCGGTGTTGAATAGCCGGGAAGCATTAAAAACATCCCTGTAAGCCTGCATTAGGCTTATTTCAGGATGATTTATCCTGTGGAAAGCCACAGCCTGTTTGGTGATGGGGTGTTTCTCCAGAATCTTTGATGCTGCAACAAGGCGGTTGAGCAGGTTTTGCTGTTCCTCCGAAAGCGGCGAATTCTCCGGATCAAGGATGTGCGCCTTGATCAGTTCATAGTTCTGATCTTCCAATGCGAGTCTACTCATGATCGTGCCTCCCTTTGATAGTTCAACATGGCTTGCTGTGACGGGCTGCTTCCATTTAATGCCGATTGCCGGATGGCCCGGCGAAGGGTCACTTCCGCGGTGAACCAACCTTTCAGGTAAGCAACTACGAAAGGGAAAGTGGTCTTTCTGGCTTCAATGGCTGTTATGAAATGTTCTGACTGCTCATCATCCAGTTCCAGGTTAATGGCAATATCTTCCGGAGAAAAGAACAGCCCAGCCATTTCCTCCACTTCGTTAAGGTGTTCCTCTGTGAAATTCATTTTCAAGTGTGTTTAAATCGAAGTTAAAAACCGCAGTGTCTGTAAAAATTGTTCCGCGTTCGAGCTTGGGATTGTCGGTTGCATTCTGGCTTGTAACGATGCTGATGTGCCAGTTTTCGTTCCATATCAGGGCTATTTTGGCATGAATGGAAGTACATCGGTAATCGAAGCAAGACTTCAGCATTTGGAAAGGCAGGGGGCTCATTGACTTTACACGGTTGTCGATGATCACCCGGAACGAAAGCAGTTCTTTTTTATCCAACCGGTTTTTGAGTTGCTCGATGCTTTTCTGGCTGAACGAATAGGAAGTCATAAAGGCGTGAGCCGGACCGGTTTGTTTGAGAATGTAGATGATCAACCTGACCAGGTTAAAGTTTCCCCAGCTGTAGAAATGGGTTGTTTTCCCGTTTTGCAGTTGTCCGATAGCTTTGG
>CAILJH010000030.1 GCA_903834475.1 uncultured Prolixibacteraceae bacterium
AATTCTTTATAATCTTGAATTCAAAAATTCATTATCTTTGATTCAGAATGATACGTTCTTCAATTTCGATGCAGAGTATTTATCGAGGCCACAAAAAATGCAGCCTTTTAATTACTTGAATATAAGCGCACTGCAAAATAAATTATGCCCTTGTTCTGGGCACTGTAGCAAAGCAAAGCGTTTAAATTGAAAGATTTAAACGCTTTTTGTTTGGGCTAAACCTTCATACAAAAATAAGTTAAACTCCTGTTAACGAAATAAATTCTTCTCTGCACCTGATGCAAAGATTTTGGGTTTTCTGATCAATATCTTCGACATATGTGCTCGACCTCATCACACACGAAGGATTTAAGCAATGGATCAGTCCAAAAGTATGGCCAAGTTCATGAACGACCTCTTTGGTAAACCGGTTAAGCAACAGCTGGCTGTCTCCTTTCATACCATAACGCTCATTGTCAAGCCGGTAAATAGAAGCAATTCCTGTTTTCCCACCCAAAAAAGCCTGTCCGAAAATAAACGTAAGAATGGGAATGAACAGATCAACATTGAATATTCCGAGAGTTTTATAAGAATCCGGCAATGAAACAGAATCAACCTGTTTCAACAAGCTATTTCCATTGTATTGCCGTCGGGCGGAATCATAAAATTCACTCAAATCGATATGACCTTCCTTGACACTTACCGGAAAGTTAAATTCCTGACTTACAGCTCCGGCAGCTTTCTCAAGAATGTCTTTCCCGAAATAACCAAAAGAAATCAAAGTGATGTTTTGCAGATTCATTTTGCAACCTTATTGACCTGCCAGTTTTAAATCGTATTTTTTGATTTTGTTATAGAGTGTCACACGGTCAACTTTAAGTGCTTTAGCCGTGCGCGAAATGTTCCAGTTATACTTATTGAGAATCTGCAAAATAAACGCCCTTTCAAAATCGTCGAGACTTTCAGCAAAATTATTCACCATGGTCTTTTCCAGAGGCAGATCCTGCAATCCTATTTTTTTGCCTGTACCAACCACAATGGCGCGTTCAATCATGTTTTCAAGTTCACGGATGTTTCCTGGGAAGTTAAATTCCTGCAAACGTTTCAAAGCAGACTGATCGATGGGTACCGCAGGCTTATTCATCGATGTGCAATACTTTTTAATAAAGTAATCAACCAGCAACGGAATATCCTCTTTTCTGTCGCGCAGTGGCGGAATTTGAATGTTTACCACATTTAACCGGTAATAAAGATCTTCCCTGAAAGTTCCTTTTTCAACCATGTTCTTCAAATCCTTGTTGGTAGCGCAAATCACCCTGAAGTCGGAGCTGATTTCCTTATTTCCACCTACCCGGGTGAATGTTTTTGACTCCAGTACCCGAAGCAATTCAACCTGCATTTTAGTTGAAATGGTGGCAATTTCATCCAGAAAAATCGAACCACTGTCGGCCATTTCGAACCGGCCTTTGCGATTGTACATGGCTCCGGTAAAAGCTCCCTTTTCGTGACCAAACAACTCACTTTCAAGCAGACTCTCAGTCAGGGCACCGCAATGAACACTTACAAAAGGGAAATATTTTCGCGAAGAATTGGAATGTATCGCCCTGGCAACAAGCTCCTTACCAGTGCCACTTTCGCCGGTAATGATTACAGAAGAATTGGTTTGTGCAACGCTTTCAACTTCACGAAGCACATTTTTCATGGCTTCGCTTCCTCCGATCAAGTCTTCCACATTTTCCAGAGAAATTACTTTTTTCTTCAGGTTTTCATTTTCATCGGTTAACGAAATTTGTTTGGTGGCATTCCGGATCAAATGGGTTAAATCATCGGGATCGAAAGGTTTTGTCACATAATCATACGCTCCGTCCTTGAGCGCTTTAACTGCGGTATCAACAGTTGCAAAAGCAGTCATGACGATGACAATCGAATCTTTCTTCAATGATTTTATTCTCCGGAGCATCTCCAATCCATCCATTCCAGGCATTTTAATGTCAGCCAGAATAATGTCAAATTCGCCTGATTCAAGAATGGTCAGGGCTTTCTTCGCATTTTCGGCACATTCAACCCGAAATCCATCTTCGATGAACCAGTTGTATAATGAATCCCTTACTGAATCTTCATCGTCCACAATTAATATGGATATCTTTCTTGCCATTTTTATTTCTCCTTAATCTTTAATCAAAGGTAAAGTTACTGATAAGGTTGTCCCATTTCCAAGTTCCGACCTGACCTGGATTTTTCCTTTATGGTTTTGTATAATTCCGTGAACAATTGCCAGGCCCAAACCTATTCCACTGACATCCTGCTTAGTCGAAAAGAAAGGCTCAAAAATATGCGGAATATCTTCCGGAGCAATTCCAAGTCCGTTATCTGAAATTTCAAAGACAACAGAATCTTCATCCGGATTATGGGTTTTAATCAAAATCTCGCCATTTTCGAGTACCGCCTCAGAAGCATTGACAAGCAGGGCGATGCAGGCTTGTTTAATCTGGTTTGGATTACAGTATATCAAATCTGATTTAGCCGAAAGATCTTTCAAAAAGCTGATGTTGGCAATTCGAATCGAATGAGTCATCAAATCATACGTTTCCTGAAGTATTTCGTGCAAATGCTTTGGTTCAAAATCGTTCTGATCCTTTCTCGAAAAATCGAGCAATCCTTTTACAATATCACCGCAACGCTTCGTTTCATTTTCAATCAGCTTCAAATGCTTCAGCATCGTATCTTTTTTTGCTGCATACAATTCAGGATTACTAACCTGTTTATGCAATAGTTTCGTGTAAATCAGAATTCCGGACAAAGGGTTATTAATTTCATGGGCTACCGACGATGACAATTTCCCCAATGAAGCAAGCCTTTCTACATGCATCAGTTCATTCTGAGCAGCCCCCAGTTCCTCTGACTTTTTCTGAACTTTATATTCGAGTTGCTGAGACCAGTTTTCCAATTCATCATTTGCAGTATGCAAATTATCGAGCATATCGTTGAATGCCACTGAAACCATCCTCATATCATCCAATTGGTTGGGTTTTATTTCTACCCGTGTACTTTTATCTCCATTTGCCACCGCGATGCTGACTTTTATTAACTCGTTGAGAGGATCTTTAATTTTCTTCCGGGTGAATACCAAAAGAAATGAAACGAGCAACAAAGTTGCAAATATGGCCAAAAGGAAAAATTCTGTGGATGATTTTTCAATTGCAGCGTCCTGTGCTTCCAGTGGAATTTTGATGACCAATGAGCCAAGTATTGTATCTGTTTCAAGATGTGCATGACAGTCGCTGGTGGAACAGGATCTTTCGTTTAGAATTGGAGACCGGATTAACAAATGCCTGCTGCTGTTATCATTCAGATTCATCGTACAATCGCTGTTCACCTCAACTATCTTATAGGACCTTTCTTTCCCGGGGAACATCGACTTGATGTTCGTATGGCAATTGATGCAATTCGGGTCGCTGTGCCCGCTGTTTGTATCATTCGTAAACGACGAATAAACCAAACTATCACGGCCATCATACATGTTCACCTCATCAATACCCGGCATTTTATTAATAATATCCAAGGTATTCTGAAGAGCACTTTTGTCGTTCTCGAGCATCGAATGGTATAACGATCCTTTAACAATGGCACCGATATTGTTTCCGCTCTGGCGAATGACGGTGTTGAGATATTGCTCGTTGACTGACCTGAAAATTACATTAAACGAAACGAACAGAAAAATAGATAAAAAGGTGATGATCAACACGACCCGGCCATAAATTGAAGACCTGAATTTCACGTAATTCTTCAGGATTAACTTCCCCGTATTGTTTTTATGTTTCTTATTGAAAAGCATATCGTCAAATGGATTCTATGGTTAGTTTGTTCTAATTATTATGAGGTTTTATTTCACTGCAAATTACAAAAAAAACTGGTGCTCTCACACCAGTTCCATAATAATCTTTTTCTTCATCTAAAAGCAAATCAGGAAGATAAAATTAGATTGAATTTCATAGAACTAACTGGTGTTTAAAGCCGGTCAGAATTTAAAAATTCGTTCTGAAAATCCTTCCATATTTCTTCAGGCAATGTCGATAGTGAATGATCACAGATTTCGCCACCATCCTGCATAATAATCATTGCCGACTCAGGAGAATAATTCCGTGTGGTTCGGGCCAGAAAATCCTTAAACCGATTAAGTTCCTGAATTGAAAACTCTGTAGCTTCCTCAGCAAAATAACATGACTTTGTTTCTTCAATCCAGTTGGAGGGTTTAATTTTATAAATCCAACCTTTGCCGTAAGGATCTTCAATCAGCTCACCATTGCTTTCATTCAGTGCTAAATTTGTATTCGTAATTACACCTGAAACAGGCGAAAATATTTTCAGAAGCTTACCGCTCTGATCAATCTCTGTCAGCAAATCTCCTTTACTGATCGTATCTCCTGGAGTTTTAAGGGTCGTGAATTTTACTTTCCCGGTAATGTGCAGAAGCAGATCATCGAGCCCAACCTTGGCTGTTCCGGTCTTTTCCATGTGCATCCAGGTGTGATTCCGGAAATAAAACAAGCCTTGGGGAATCCGCAGAATGTTTGCAGAAAGAACACCGATCGCCTCCTGAATCTGTTTGGTAATTCTGGCCTGTTTATTCAATATGATCCAAAAAGGAATCAGTAAGACAAGGAAAGCAATAATAACCAGGTACTCAATACCTTTAGTTTCGAAAATATTAAAATAACTAAATCCGTCCATTTGTTTATTTTTTGTGCCTCCACCAAAACCGGTGAATGCGGATTAATATTATTCTTTTTCAGTTGCCCAGGATGGGGAATCACGCAGAACCGGCATACGGTTAATAACCCACCTGAAAATCCATATTTCTGTAAATATTACGGCCATCGTGACTACAAATTCCATCCAGGACGGAACATACCGGATAGCCATATCCCACCTGAATCCAATGACCGTAACGTTCAATCTGTTCAGAATGACACCCAGCATGGTCAGAATGGCAGCAACTTTGACCATCAGAATACTGTTTGTCCTGTAGCTGTAAAAGAAAAGGATCATCGGCAACAATACAAAACCGAGCATCTCAAGCATAAACCAGTAGCCCATCGGAGTATTTAGAAGATCCCAGTGTTGTTCGTGTATAAAGACCAACATTTTCAGGAAAAAGTATGCAAACATGGTTCCGGCGCAGATTTTAGCTAATCCGTGGATAATTGTGTTTTGAGACTTGTGATTTTTTTCGCTGATCTGACTAAAGAATACTCTGTGACTGATCGATCCTTCGAAAATCACCATGGAAAGTCCGGCGAAAATACTGGAAACAAAAAACATAATCGGGATAAATTCTGAATACCAAAGCGGATGAATTTTATCTTTTGCCATCAGGTAAAGTGCTCCAAGTCCCGATTGGTGGAGAGTTGAAAGTGTGATACCGAAAATAACGGCGGCAATGGTCATTCCTGAAAGTATTTTATGAGCACGTCTGGCTCCAAGCCATTCGGCAATTGCCGGCGAAAACTCAATTAATTGTGCGATCATGTAAAGCAGAAAGTGCCATGCTACAAGGAACAAAACGGAACTTACACCAAAGCCGTTTCCGATAATCGGATTAATCACGTGCCATGGTCTGCCAAGATCCAAAAGCAATGCCCCGGCATAAAATACATAGGCGAGAAATCCATTCAAAACGGTTACCCTGACAATGGAATGATATTTTTGCATGTTCAGGATGTAAACCATGAATGTCAGTACATAAGCACCTCCGGCAAAGGCAACGCCAGTAACCACATCAAAACCAATCCACAATCCCCAGGGAGTATCCTGAGTCAGGTTCGTGATGGAGCCAATTCCATAAATGAAACGATAAACGATCAGCCCCAGTCCTAAAAGCATAATTGGAATTGAAATGATATTGAAAGGTGTCAGGAATTTACCTTTGGGGTTCATTTCGCTTAACAGAAATTTCCAGATGGATTTGCCATCATGATCGATTGCTATCGGATAATTAGTATTCATCTTCTTCTTGCTTTTTATGTTGATTATTCTTTGTAGCCTGATGTATGCCCAATAAAATCGTAGGAAAAAGGACAAATACAGAGGGCACGCTGTAAAGGAATCCTTTTGTCAATGCTGGATAAGATGATTGCTGCAGGTTGGTTTTCATGCCCAATTCTTCAAAAGGAACGGAAGCAATATAAAGCCATCCGGTACCACCTGCATCGTGTTCACCATAAATTTGATCGACATACAAATCAGGTTTTTCATAGATTCTGCGGCGCGCTTCTTTTATCAGGTCCCTTCGGGTACCATACATCAAGGCTTCATTGGGGCAATTAGTTACACAAGTTGGTTTTTCTCCCGCTTTCTGCCGATCGAAACACATATCACATTTCTGAATTTTTGGATTTGCACTGTGAAATTCAAATTTTGGCATATCAAACGGACAGGAAACCATACAATATCGGCAACCCATGCATTTATCACCATTCCAGGTAACCGGACCAGTTTCATTTTTATGCATGGCCTGAGTGAGGCAGGCGGCAGCACAAGCTGGCTGATTACAATGCATACATTGTCTCTTGATGTAAACTTCACCTTTCGAAGTCTGATAAGTATTGACAACCGTGTTGCATGTTTCATCCGTTTTGCGCACAGCTGCAACTTCTGATAAAGGTTCAGGCAATCCGTGTGCCTTGGCACATTCATATTCGCAGGTACGGCAACCCACACAACGCGATGAATCATAGAGAACCCCGTAAAATTCCACTTCATTTTTGTTGGTTGGTTTGGCCACTGATTCTTTTCCAATGGCCAGCGTTATTCCGGTAGCTCCCAACAATTTAAAAAATACTCTTCGGTCTAAGCCCATGATTATAGATTTTGATTGGTTTTTAATTTTGAAGTCAATGAGTTGAATTATTTTCCCTGATCCATAAATTTAGTCTGAAAATCTTCCCACACTTCTGGTCCAAGGTCAGCCAGGATGCCGTCCTTCAGTGATCCTCCATCCTGATAAACGACGTAAGCAAATTCCGGAGTTTTAAAAGCTGTGGCGAAAAAATCCTTTAATCTTGAGAATTCCACTTTCAACCATGATTTATATTTTTCGGCCATACTTAAGAACTGAATCTCACGTATCCAATTGGAAGGTTCGATAAGGTAAACCCATCCCTCATAATATGGTGCGGTATTTAGCAGCGATGAATGATTAATCAGGATTTCATTTTTCTCTTTTATTATTCCTGAAACAGGGGAATAGATATTCAATTTTTTCCCCTGTCGGATTATAGTCAGAAACTTGTCTCCTTTTCTTATCATTTCTCCTGGATTTTTCATCTCAATACGGGTAATGGTGCCGGTTACATGCTGCAGAAAATCATCGATTCCGATTTTCACCAAACCGTCTTTTTTCATAAAAGCCCAGGTATGCGATTTGTCGAAGTAAAGTCCTTTTGGGACATTGACAGAATTTTCATCAAAAACAGGAACTATTGCTAAAGGTATATCCTGCATGGTCCCTTTCTTATTACTTATTCTTCGAAATACCAAATCCAGCGCGAAACCAATCGCGACGATGGCGACGATGACCAACAGCAAAACTTTAAGAATAGCAGAGGTGCTATTTTGCGGTGCTACAGTATAAATATCAGGTTCTGAGAACTTATCTAACTGTGTTTGTCTTTCGCTGTATACCAGATCGCTATACCCATTCTTACTTAAATATTGTTGTCCATCCGTAAGCACCCATTTCAAAAATGCCACTTCGGCTTCATTCTTTGGCTTTCCTGAAGAAACTGAATAAATATTTCCGGACAGTGCATTAGGATATTTTCCAATCCATACTCCTCGTGAGAATGATTGTAAATTATCGTATATGTTTTCCATGTAGTCAATCTTCCCGTTGCCGTTTCTATCAATAGGAACCAGCTTAATATTTTCAATTATATTTTGGCTATTGCCATCAACAATTTGAATCAACTTGCAAAAGCCCATTGCGTTGGGGTCTTTCTGAATTGCTGAAATCAATTCATTTTCATTAACTACATTAATTCCAATAGTCTTTATCTGACTGACCTTTATAAAATTAGCAAGTCCGGATAATACAGATGCATCGTTAGTAACATAAAAATGAACTGGAATATTTTGAGAGTTATTCAGCAGTTTCCCCCAATTCTGATATTCAGACTTTTCGAAAATCATAGCTAATCTTTCCGATGAAACTCCTTTACTGATAATTTCATTCATCAAAGGATTAACGCCATTCATTATTGGTACAATCACATCGTGAGCAACTTCAATATTCCAAATTTCCTGATTTTTAACAGAATTATTCGATTCATCGCCGATAAAACCTATCCCCGAACCATTGCTCAACATTCGAGGGATATTATTACCCGCAGCCGTTATTACCTTAATTTTTACGTTTGGATTTAAACTTCCGTATTCATTGGTCCACTTCAAGGTCAAATTATAGGTTTCCGGAGAAGCAAACACTTTAATACTACCCTCTTTAGAAGGATTATTTACAATTTCAGTTTCTTTACTGTCTGCAATACTGCAACTTAGCAAAAATAGTCCGATAATTAAAATGATCTTTGTTTTCATGATTTGCCTATTTAATAATGATAATAGGATAGTATTCAAATCTGATGCCAATGAAGAAAACAAGGCATATTTAACTGTATTACTGAACGTTAACACAATTAGTGTTTAATAAACACACAGTCGGAAATGGTGAATAATTCAACACTGTTTGTTTATTTAACAAATAAGATTCAGTTTACCAGCAGTTTAGCGGAAGTGTATATTTTATATACACCTGCAGAATTTATCAACACAATTGTTGATTATCCTTATTTCCAAGCAAGATTATACCCCATTTATTATTAAAAAAATAAATATTTATCTCAGAATCATTAGAAAAGCAAAATCGTACCATAATTTTTCAAAGGACTCCAACCGGTTTTTAGGATTCCATAAGACAACCTAATGAGAATAGTGATTGAAATGCAAAAGTCATTGTTGAATTAAATTTGTAACCAATTCTGAGAGTTCCTATTATTTTTTCGTTAAAAAAGGACCTGAATATCTGAATTAATCAAAAGCTTTTGAGAAAGCGATACACCTTTGTAAAGATTTAAAATTATTGTAGTTTTATGAACAATTCGGTTCAGTAATCGTTTCTAAATTCGTTCTAAATAAGAAAAATGCCGCAAGATTATATCCCAATAATAATTCAAACGCTGGTAGTACTGGGGTTTGTTATTTCTACTATGGTTCTGACTCATTTTTTGGGGCCCAAAAGGTTCTCACGTGCCAAACTGGAGAATTTTGAATGTGGAATTGAAGGAATGGGAAACGCACGGAGCCCGTTTTCGGTAAAATATTTTCTAATTGCCATTCTTTTTGTTCTCTTCGATGTGGAAGTCATTTTTATGTATCCATGGGCTGTGAATTTCAAGGATTTAGGAAAAGATGGATTCGTCGAAATGTTCTTATTTATGATACTTGTCCTTGCTGGTTTTATATATATTCTCCTAAAGGGAGCATTCAAATGGGATAAGTAATCACTGAATATTAATACATTAGATCATGTCAGATAACCAAATCATATCTCCTGCTATTGCCGAAATGCCTGAAGGAATTACCGGGCAGGGTTTCTTTGCCACTTCCTTTGACAAAGCGGTAGGACTTGCACGAAAAAATTCGCTTTGGCCTTTGCCTTTTGCAACTTCATGTTGCGGTATTGAGTTTATGGCTACTATGGCTTCTCATTACGACCTAGCCCGATTTGGTTCAGAGCGTTTAAGTTTTTCTCCCCGGCAAAGTGACTTGCTGATGGTTATGGGAACAATAGCAAAAAAAATGGGTCCTGTTTTGCGTGAAGTTTATATACAAATGGCTGAACCAAAATGGGTTATTGCAGTTGGTGCATGCGCCTCAAGTGGAGGTGTTTTTGATACGTACAGTGTGTTGCAAGGAATCGACCGGATTATTCCCGTCGATGTTTATGTACCTGGCTGTCCTCCCCGACCCGAGCAAATCATTGACGGAATACTGAAAATTCAGGAATTAGTTGGCAATGAATCGCTGAGGAGAAGGAATTCCGAAGGATATAATGATTTAATGAAACAATACCATATTGAATAGCAAGTGCTAAAGACAAAACCACATAGAAACCAATTAGTTACCAACAAGCTCATCAGACAGTTTGCCGAAGGAATTGAGGCAAAAGAAATGCTGGCTGATATGCTTTGTATCACTGTTCAGAAAGAATTCGTTCCCGAAGTTTTAAGGTTTCTTCGCGATGACAAGGAGCTGGATTTTAATTTCCTGACAACGCTCTGTGGAATGCACTTTCCTGAAAAGAAACAACTTGGTATGGTTTACCATCTTCACAGTTTTAACTTCAATCACCGAATCAGGATTAAAGCCAACATAAAAATCAATCAACCAACAATAAGCAGCATAACTTCGATTTGGCCCTCCGCTAACTGGATGGAGCGGGAAACATATGATTTTTTTGGAATTATTTTCAAGGGACATCCAAATCTGAAACGAATTTTGAATGTGGATGAGATGACCGATTTCCCTTTGCGGAAAGAGTTTCCACTTGAAGATCAAACGCGTGAAGACAAAGATGACAGTATGTTTGGGCGATGAATATGGAGTTATGAATTATAAGTTATGAATTATAAATTATTGGATTCTTACTTTTTACTTTAAATTTTGAAAGAAACACAACAACAATAAATGACATTCGGAAACTATACAGATTATTATAAAAAAGACCTTATAAGTTCAGAGGAACGGAAGGAATTCAACACACTGAATGTGGGTCCAACTCACCCGGCAACACATGGCGTGTTTCAGAATGTCATGCTGATGGATGGTGAATTTA
Organism: uncultured Prolixibacteraceae bacterium; assembly: GCA_903834475.1. Classification (GTDB taxonomy): domain Bacteria; phylum Bacteroidota; class Bacteroidia; order Bacteroidales; family Prolixibacteraceae; genus Aquipluma. The sequence continues at coordinate 10,871 of CAILJH010000030.1, forward strand.
TTGTTGAAACTGAGCAAACCATTGGCTATATTCACCGGGCTTTCGAAAAAATAGCAGAACGACGGCCTTTTTACCAAATCACACCACTTACCGACCGTCTGAATTATTGCTCGGCACCGTTAAACAACATGGGCTGGCACATGACAGTGGAAAAATTACTTGGGATCGAAACCCCAAAACGTGTTGATTATCTCCGCATCGTGGTTATGGAACTGGCACGTATTGCCGATCACCTGATATGCAACAGCGTTATTGGTGTCGATAGTGGTGCACTAACCGGGTTCACTTACTTATTTCAGGATCGGGAATTCATCTACGAAATATTTGAAGAAATCTGTGGATCAAGGCTAACCACAAATATGGGTCGCATCGGTGGTTTTGAACGTAATTTCAGTGAAAAAGCCTGGGATAAAATCAAATATTTCCTGAAGAAATATCCATCTAAACTTCAGGAATTTGAAAATTTGCTTGCCAGAAACCGCATTTTCATGGATCGCACCATCAATGTTGGTTCATTTCCGGCAGATCGGGCCCTTGCTTATGGATTTACTGGTCCAAATCTGCGGGCTTGCGGGGTAGATTATGATGTGCGGGTGATGAATCCATATTGTTCATACGAAGAATTTGAGTTCATTGTACCAATAGGACAAAACGGCGATACCTATGATCGTTTCATGGTTCGTCAGGAAGAAATGCGGCAGAGTATGAGTATTATAGAACAGGCTATTGCGAAACTAGACCAACTGGACGACAAGGAAACTTATTTTGCCCAGGATCCGCGGTTTGTACTTCCTCCCAAAGAGAAAGTTTACAACAACATGGAAGCGTTGATCTGGCATTTTAAAATTGTAATGGGCGAAACTGATATTCCGGTAGGCGAAGTTTACCATTCGATAGAAGCAGCCAACGGAGAACTTGGATTTTACCTGGTCAGCGATGGCGGGCGCACACCTTCCCGATTGCATTTTCGCCGTCCAAGCTTTATATATTATCAGGCTTATCCTGAAATGGTAACCGGAAGTATGCTCTCTGACGCAGTTCTGACAATGAGTTCAATGAACGTAATTGCGGGAGAACTGGATGCTTAGAAAGGAAGCCCCCTTCCCGTTCCCCCGTGGGGGGAAAGCTTCGGGCATCGGGTTTTAGTCGATTCAGCCCTGAAGGGGCGACATATACTAGCACAGGGAAACGCCCTGTGGAAAGAATGTAAAGCGAAACCGTCCGCGGAAAAATGATATAAAAGGAAAGTCTCTCTTTTCGGACGGAAGGGGAAATACATTAGAAAAAGAAAACAGAAAAAAGGAAAACATTCAAAAAAGAAACAATATCCATTGCCGTCTGGCTTTAGCCGACGGATTTGAAAAATAAAAAATAAATGCAGAACAGTAAAAATATAGAATTCAATACCGAAACGCTTGAACTGGTTAACCGGATTATCAGCCGATACCCGGAAGGACGTCAGAAATCGGCGATATTGCCTGTATTGCATATCGCCCAATCTGAAAATAGCGGCTGGTTAAGTTCCGAAACCATGGATTATGTGGCTTGTTTGCTTCAGATTCAACCCATTGAAGTTTATGAGGTAGCATCTTTTTATAGCATGTTCAACCTTCAGCCGGTCGGAAATTGTATGATTGAAGTTTGCCAGACCGGACCATGCTGGTTGAACGGTGCTGAAGATATCCTTGCTCATTTTGAAAAAAGGCTTGGAATCAAACCCGGCGAAACAACTGCCGATGGCCAATTCAGCCTGAAAACGGTGGAATGTCTGGCTGCTTGCGGAAATGCCCCTGTTATTCAGGTAGGGACTGAATACCATGAAAAAATGACAACCGGAAAGGCGGATGAACTGCTTGAAAAATGGCAGTCGGAAAATAAATGCTCGCATACCAATCCATACCTGTAACCGATGGCACAGCAGATTCTACTAAAAAACAGTGATGTTCCCGGACTGGCAAGTTTCGAGGTTTACCGGAAACTGGGCGGTTATGCTTCGATTGAAAAAACATTAAAAAACTTCACTCCTGATCAGGTCACCGATGAGGTGAAAAAATCAGGATTGAAAGGGCGTGGAGGAGCAGGTTTTCCGGCAGGAATGAAGTGGAGCTTTCTGGATAAAAGCACCAGCAATCCAAGGTATTTCATTTGCAATTTTGACGAAAGTGAACCCGGAACCTTTAAAGACCGGCACATTGGCCAACTGAATCCACACCAACTCATTGAAGGAATGATTCTTGGATCATATGCTTTAGGAGCAAGGACTTCGTATATTTACATTCGTGGTGAGTTGTTTTATGTATTGCGAATAATCGAAAAAGCCATTGCAGAAGCCTATGCAAATGGTTTTCTCGGTAAAAATATTTTAGGAAGCGGTTATGACCTTGACCTGTATTGCCACCCCGGTGCCGGTGCCTATATCTGCGGAGAAGAAACAGCTTTGATTGAATCACTCGAAGGAAAACGTGGTAATCCGCGAATCAAGCCGCCATTCCCGGCCATTGTCGGATTATACGATTGTCCAACCGTTGTGAATAATGTGGAAACCATAGCTAATCTGCCATGGATCATGAACAATGGCGCCGAAGCCTATGCAGCCATCGGAGTTGGGAACAGCAAAGGAACAAAACTAATTTCAGCCTGCGGCCATATCAATAAACCGGGCATTTACGAGATAGAACTTGGACTTCCGGTAGAAGAATTTATATACAGCGATGAATATTGTGGTGGAATCCGAAACGGCAACAAACTGAAAGCTGTTGTGGCGGGTGGATCCTCAGTACCAATCCTTCCGGCAGAACTCATCCTGAAAACTGCCAAAGGAGAACCTCGTTTAATGAGCTACGAATCGCTTGCTGAAGGTGGATTCGAAACTGGAACAATGCTTGGATCGGGCGGATTTATTGTGATGGACGAAACAACCTGCATTGTCAAAAACCTTTTGACATTTTCAAGGTTCTATCATCACGAATCATGCGGCCAGTGCAGTCCTTGCCGCGAAGGAACAGGCTGGATGGAAAGAATATTGCACCGGATTGAAAACGGCCACGGCACGATGAAAGACATCGATCTGCTGGTCAGCATTTCGAAACATATAGAAGGAAATACGATTTGTCCGCTGGGCGATGCCGCTGCCTGGCCTGTTGCCAGCGCTATCCGTCATTTCCGTCAGGAGTTTGAAGATCACGTAAAATTGCAGAAATGTCCCTTGTCAAAGTAACAATAGATCAAATTGAGGTTGAAGTCGAAGCCGGAACAACCATTCTGAATGCCGCCCGAATAATTGGAGGCGGCGTGGTTCCTCCTGCCATGTGCTATTATTCGAAACTGGAAGGCAGTGGCGGAAAATGTCGCACCTGTTTGGTTAAGGTCGCGCAGGGATCGGCCAAAGATCCGCGCCCGATGCCCAAACTGGTGCCTTCATGCCGTACCCTTGTTCAGGATGGAATGGTCGTTCAAAATATTACTTCTCCTGAAGTGATGGAAGCACGAAAGGCCATTACCGAATTTCTACTGATCAATCATCCGCTGGATTGCCCCGTTTGCGACCAGGCTGGCGAATGTCACCTTCAGGATTTATCTTACGACCACGGATTGGCTGATACGCAAACGGTTGAAGATCGCCGCACATTCGCACCAATCGATATTGGTGACAAAATCAAACTTCACATGAACCGCTGCATACTTTGCTACCGCTGTGTGATGGTGGCAGATCAGCTGACTGATCAACGAGTGCATGGAGTTTTAGGTCGTGGCGATCATTGTGAAATCAGCACGCACATTTTGAAAGCTGTTGACAATGACTTTTCAGGAAATATGATTGATGTTTGCCCCGTTGGAGCGCTAACAGATAAAACCTTCCGGTTTAAAAGCCGTGTATGGTTTACCAAACCATTCGATGCTCACCGGGAATGTACTAAATGCAGTGGAAAAGTTGTACTCTGGAAGAAAGGTGATGAAATACTTCGGGTTACCGGAAGAAAAAATAAATACGGCGAACTGGAAGAATTTATCTGCAACGATTGCCGCTTCGAGCACAAAGAACCAAACGACTGGCAGATTGAAGGTCCGCGAAAGATAGAACGACATTCGGTCATCGGACAAAACCATTACGAAAAGCTGTAAAAACAAACTATGGATTTGACTTTATACATCTATAAAACTATTTTTCTGTTCATCATTTTACTGGTGACACTGGTCGTTGCCATGTATTCTACCTATGGAGAGCGAAAAGTGGCAGCTTTTATGCAAGACCGTCGCGGCCCCAACCGTGCAGGGCCATTTGGCCTTTTACAGCCGATTGCCGATGGGGTAAAAATGTTCATGAAAGAAGAAATCATTCCGCTTAGCGCCAATAAAAAACTCTTTATTCTTGGTCCGTCTATTGCCATGACTACAGCTATGCTAACCGGAGTAGTCATTCCCTGGGGAGGAATAATCACCATTGCCGGACGCGAATTTTCGATGCAGATTGCCGATCTGAACATTGGGATACTGTATGTTTTTGCGATGGTATCCATTGGTGTTTACGGTATCATGATCGGCGGTTGGGCTTCGAATAATAAATATGCTTTGTTGGGGTCAATTCGCGCAGCATCACAAATGATCAGTTACGAACTCGCTATGGGATTGTCGATTGTTGGACTTATCCTGACGACAGGTTCGCTAAGTCTGAATGAAATTGTTGCTCAGCAGCACGGAATGCACTGGAATGTGTTCTATCAGCCATTGGGATTCCTGATTTTTCTGGTCTGTGCTTTTGCTGAAACAAACCGAGCTCCTTTCGATCTTCCGGAATGCGAAACCGAATTGATTGGCGGATACCATACCGAATACAGTTCCATGAAACTTGGGTTTTACCTGTTTGCCGAATACATCAACATGTTCATTTCATCGGCAGTAATCGCTACCTTATATTTTGGTGGTTACAACATGCCCTTTATTGATCAGATTGGCTTATCGCCAAATATGGTTACCTTGCTTGGAACATTTTTCTTTTTTATGAAGATTTTCTTTTTCATTTTTCTGTTTATGTGGATCAGGTGGACTTTGCCGCGTTTTCGATATGACCAGCTTATGAACCTGGGGTGGAAAAAATTGATGCCATTGGCAATTTTCAATATCATGGCAACTGGTGCGTATTACTATTTTACTGAATTAACTTAATCTGAACGTGCCATGCAAGCTTTGACAAACAGATCGAAAGTAGTTTCAGACAAGAAGATGACCTTCATGGAAAGGATTTATATTCCTGCCATTTTAAAGGGTATGTCCATTACGATCAGGCATTTTTTCAGGAAAAAGATTTCCATCAATTATCCGGAACAAACGCGTGAATTCAGTAAGGTTTACAGGGGTCAGCATGTTTTGAAACGCGATGATGAAGGACGTGAACGCTGCACTGCTTGTGGATTGTGTGCAGTTGCATGTCCGGCTGAAGCCATCACAATGATTGCCGGTGAGCGGAAACCCGGTGAAGAAAATTTGTATCGTGAAGAAAAGTACGCTGAAGTATATACAATTAATATGCTTCGCTGCATTTTCTGCGGAGATTGTGAGGATGCTTGTCCAAAAGAAGCCATTTTTCTTACAGACCGGATTGTTGTCTCGCAATATGAGCGTTCGTCATTCATTTATGGCAAGGATATTTTGGTTGAACCGCTTGATCAGTCCTTGAGGATTGATATTTCGGCCCGGCAAACCGAAAAAGTACTGAATTTCAAGCAGGACAAGCGTTTTGCACACAATAAATAAATTGACGATTTGACTATTTACTATTTACTTTTGTAGGCTGAAGTGGAGTTCCAAAGGATAAATAGTAAATATTAAAATTGTAAATATTAAGATGGTTGACAATTAGACGATTCACTATTTACTTACCGCTCCGAAAGAGTGATATAGATGGTTAATCGCAAATAAATAAATAGTAAATAAAATGGTATTCTTATTTTACTTTCTTTCAGCAATAATGATTCTCACAGCATTGTTTGTGGTTTTCTCGAAAAACCCGGTTGACAGTGTTATTTACCTCATTATTTGTTTTATTGCCATGGCCGGACAATATATCCTCCTGAATTCGCAATTCCTGGCTGTTGTCCATGTGATTGTTTACACAGGTGCTATTATGGTTTTGTTCCTGTTTGTAATCATGTTGCTCAACCTGAATAAGGAAATCATCTTGCAGAAATCAAAAGTGACACGAATTTCTGCCGTAGTTACCGGCGGAATATTCTTTTTGGTAATGGTAGCAGCTACCCGTCTGACATTGGAAATTCATCCGCGATATGCTTTCGACAGCAAAATTGGATTAGTTTCAGAAGTTGGAAAAACCTTGTTTCATGAATTTTTATTACCCTTTGAAATATCCTCTGTATTGTTTATTTCGGCTATGATTGGGGCAGTCATGTTTGGAAAGAAAGACGTCTGATAGTGTTGAGTTATGAATTATAAGTTATGAGTTAATAATTGTTGGGATTATTCGTTGCCTTGAAGGGGCAAAATATCAATAGCCCGGGGTAAGTGAGGAACAAACGTCACCCCGGGTCAGGGAAACAAAAAAGAAATCGTCCGCAGCAGTCTGTTAATCAAGGATTTTCAATCCTTACTGACGGAATTAGATTTGTAATAATAAAAGTTGTATTTCAGTTATGAGTGAAAAGAGAAGTATCATAAAAGATAAAAGTTTTGATTTTGCAGTGCGGACGATAAGGCTATTTCAGTATTTGACTGAAACTAAAAAGGAATACATTTTAAGCAAGCAGTTATTGAGAAGTGGAACTGCAATTGGCGCTCTGGTTCGTGAAGCGCAAAACGCCGAAAGCACCAAAGACTTTATTCACAAATTAGGAATAGCTCAAAAAGAATGCGATGAATCCATTTACTGGCTGGAATTATTGAAAGAAACAGAATACCTGAATGAAAAAGAATTTGAAAGTATAAATCATGAAGCAATTGAGTTATTAAAAATGCTCCGAAGTGCCATCATCACGTCGAAGAAAAACTTATAACTCATAACTTATAATTCATAACTATGAAAGACATTTCCTCTGCCATACAGCTCATCCCGCTCGAACACTACATACTTTTGTGTGTAACGCTTTTCAGCATTGGTCTGATGGGAGTTCTGTTCAGGCGAAACACAATTATTATTCTGATGTGCATTGAGCTCATGTTTAATTCGATCAATCTGCTTGTCGCAGCATTTTCGGCTTATCATTCCGACCCTTCCGGACAGGTATTTGTTTTCTTTGTCATGATTGTAGCCGCTGCCGAAGTTGCCGTTGGACTGTCGATTCTGGTAATGATGAAACGAAATGTGGATTCAGTTGACATTAACCTTTTGAACCGTTTGAAATGGTAGAACCGATTCCAAATATAAACCTTGCTCTACTCGTTCCGGCCTTGCCATTACTGGGATTTTTGATCACAGGACTGGGATATAAACGCTTCAAAAACAATCAGGCCGGAATAATTGCCAGTACAAGCATTGGTTTGTCATTTCTTGTTTCAGTGTTTCTATTTTTTGTACTCCGGAATTCAGGTCAGGATGCAGCAACGGTGACACTTTTCAACTGGATTGCAGTCGGAAATATGAATATCCCTTTTGCTTTCCTGATCGATCATTTGTCGCTCACCATGATGCTGATAATTACCGGCGTCGGATCGCTCATTCATATTTACTCCATCGGATACATGCACGGCGATAATCGGATAAATTCCTTTTTCGCTCAAATGAACCTGTTTACCTTCAGCATGTTGCTACTGGTAATGGGCGCCAATTACCTGGTATTGTTTATCGGCTGGGAAGGAGTCGGGCTCTGCTCCTATCTGCTGATTGGGTTCTGGTTCAAAAATCCATCCTTCAATTACGCTGCCCGAAAAGCTTTCATTATCAACCGCATTGGAGATTTAGGTTTTATTCTTGGGATCATCCTTCTTTTCTTCTCATTTAATTCGGTCTCATTTTCAGAAGTTTTTGCTCAGGCTTCCACCATGCAAATCGGAACGCCAGTTATTACAGCAATTACACTTTTGCTTCTGGTTGGTGCTGTGGGTAAAAGTGCGCAAATACCATTATTCACCTGGCTTCCTGATGCAATGGCTGGTCCAACACCGGTTTCGGCACTTATCCATGCAGCCACCATGGTTACAGCCGGAATTTATATGATCGCCCGTTCAAGCATTCTGTATAATCTGGCTCCAATTACCCTGAATGTGATCATTGTGATAGGCTTATCTACCGCTATTTTAGCGGCGATCATCGGATTGAAACAGAACGACATCAAAAAAGTACTGGCCTATTCCACTGTTTCGCAATTGGGATATATGTTCCTTGCTTTGGGGCTTGGAGCTTACTCAACAGCAGTTTTCCATGTAACAACCCATGCATTTTTCAAGGCTCTTTTATTCCTTGGCGCCGGAAGCATCATTCATGCGATGGGTGGCGAACAGGACATCCGTAAAATGGGTGGATTGCGAAAAAAGATGCCGGTAACATACTGGACTTTTCTGGCCGGAACCCTGGCCATTAGCGGAATTCCGCCTTTTTCGGGATTCTTCAGCAAAGATATGATTCTGGTTAAAGCATTTGAGCACAACATCATTATCTATATACTGGCACTCGCCGGAGCGTTGTTGACTTGTTTTTACATGTTCCGTTTGCTTTATCTGGTCTTTTTCAGGGAACAAAGATTGGCCGGTGCACATCCGCACGAATCGCCAAAAGTGATGACCATTCCGCTGATCATTCTTGGAATTCTCTCTGTTTTCGGCGGGTTCCTGAATATTCCTTCGCTTTTTGGCGGAGATCTTAGCTTCAGTAATTTCCTGCAAAAAAATGTTTTTTCAAAGGTTTCCGAAGAGATTAGTCATTCTACTGAAATTGGATTGATCATCCTGTCATTGTCGCTTTTGAGCCTCATTATTTGGCTGGCTTATAGGACTTTTATCCGTAAAGCTGTTGTTCCTGCTGCTGATGGCGTTTCGATGACACCAATTGCACGTTTGGTAACCAACAAATTTTACATCGATGAAATCTACACTACAGTTTTTGAAAAGCCATTTGGTTCATTTTCCAATTTCCTTTTCAAGAAGGTCGAAACGAATATACTCAATCCGATAGTTGACGGAGTTGGAGAAGCTACTTCAGTATTGGGTATGTTGACGCGAAGACTGCAACGGGGAAACATGAGTTTTTACTTTTTCGCCATGGTAGCTGGAATTCTTTTGTTTATCATTTTTATCCTGACAATCTGAACCAATGATATTACTCGCTATCCTTTTAATACCGATTCTCACAGGCCTTTTGCTTCTGCCATTCAGGAAAGCTAAACTCGTGCGTTCTATCGCATTGGCATCTTCAATTTTAAATTTATTGCTGACGTTAATTTTGGCATTTTCTCCTGAAACAAGCGCGTTTCATGTGAATTGGATCAACTATATGGGAATAAATTTCTCTTTGGGTTACGATGGAATCAGCCTGATCATGCTCCTTCTGACCAATTTGCTTTTCCCGTTCATTCTTCTGGCAGGTTTTGGCCGCGAACAACGGAATGTTCATCTGCTTAACTTCCTGATCCTGTTTGCACAATCAGCTTTAATCGGTGTATTTCTGGCTCAAAATGCGTTTCTCTTTTATGTTTTCTGGGAACTGGCGCTGATTCCGGTCTATTTTATTCTGCTGATCTGGGGTGGCGACGGACGAAAGTCTATCACATTCAAGTTCTTTATTTACACACTAACCGGCAGTTTGTTCCTTTTATTTGGGATTATTTACCTGTATCAACTTACTCCGGGAATGCACACTACTGATTTTGCAGCATTCAATCAATTGAATATTCCGACCGGAACCCAAGTCTGGTTGTTCTGGATTCTGTTTATCGCTTTTGCCATCAAAATGCCGGTTTTTCCTTTTCACACATGGCAACCTCCAACATATAACATGGCCTCAACGCAAGGAGTGATGATTCTGGCTGGAGTGATGACCAAAATGGGAATTTACGGGGCATTGAGGTTTCTATTTCCAATTGTACCATCAGGAGTTCTGTTTTGGCAAAATACAGTAATCATACTCAGCCTGATTGGAGTTGTTTATGCATCGATCATTGCATTCAGGAAAACAAATCTGAAAATGCTGATTGCTTTTTCGTCGATGGCACACATTTCACTGATGGTTACAGCAATGTTTGTTCTGAATACCTATGCATTGCAGGGTTTGCTGTTTCAGGTTATGAGTCATGGGGTAACTATCGTTGCACTTTTCTACCTCACCAGCCTTTTAAAGGAAAAGACCGGAACGATCGAATTGCCTCAAATGGGTGGTTTGAAACTTCAGGCCCCAAACATGGCTGTGTTATTTCTGATTGTAGTTTTAGGATCAATCGCTCTGCCACTGACAGCAGGCTTCGTAGGAGAATTTCTGATGATTGCCGGTATTTTCAAACAATCGGCTTGGTTTGCTGCAATTGGTGGTTTGACCATGATATTTGGTGCAATCTATATGCTGTTTGCCTATCAGCGTGCAATGCTTGGCGACAAGAAGCTTGTCTATTCAAAACTTACCGATGTGCACACTCTGGATTACCTGATTTTGATCCCACTCATAGTTATCATACTGGGACTTGGAATATACCCTCAGCCGCTATTTAATCTGATGGGACAAACCATTCATTCAGCAGAAAACATCCTGAAGCCACTGGTTGAAGGTGCTTTAATACTAAAAACAAACTGATCTATACACACCAATGAGTGCATTAATTTTTACTATAGTTCTGGGAATAATCGTGTTGTACCTTGGATTCCTTAAAAAGAAGGCTATTCTCGCACCTGTCGCAATTGCCGGACTTTTGATTGCATTGTTCCTGTCGCTCAAAGACTGGGGACTTGGCTCGAGGTATTTCCATGACATGATTCTATTCGATAATTTTTCGATTGCATTTAATATCTCCATGATCATCGTCACTATTCTGATTTTTCTGTTTGGAATTGACTATTACCGGATGATGGGACTGCACGTTGCCGAACAATATGCACTGATGATTTTTGCTCTGACTGGCGCCTTTCTGATGACATCGTATTCGAACCTCATCATTCTATTCCTGGGAATTGAAATTTTATCTATTCCATTGTATGTTCTGGCAGGCGGAAAAAAAGCCTCCTTCCGGTCAAACGAGGCTTCATTTAAATATTTCATGCTTGGATCGTTTGCTACTGCCATTTTTCTTTTCGGAATTGCCTTGGTTTACGGGGCTTCAGCAACCTTTTACCTACCTGAAATCAAGATTTACATTGCCCAGTTCAACGGGCATTTACCTCCGATGGTGATGGTCGGACTGCTTTTTATCCTGATAGGTGTTGCCTTTAAAGTGGCAGCAGCTCCATTTCATTTCTGGAGTCCTGATGTTTATGAAGGCTCTCCAACCATCGTAACTGCCTTTATGGCAACAGTCGTTAAGACTGCTGGTTTTGCTGCATTTTTCCGTTTACTGGGAATGGGATTACTGCCATTGCCGGCACCCCTCGAAAAAGCACTTTGGGTAATGACTGGCCTGACCTTACTTGTCGGTAACCTTGGAGCTTTAAAGCAAACCAACTTTAAACGACTTCTGGCCTATTCTGCTATTGCACATAGCGGATTTATCATGCTGGCCATGTTATCGCAGCACAGTTCTTCAGCTAAAGTATTATTGTATTACACATTTGTCTATTCGTTGGCTACTGTTCCTTTGTTCATTATATTCATCCTGGTAAAACGGGCATCCGACTGGCAGGAAGAATTGGTCAATTTCAGGGGACTTTTTAAAGAAAAGTCCTGGATAGCAGTATGTATGACCATTCTGCTCATGTCCCTGGCAGGAATTCCGCCTTCATCAGGATTCATGGCAAAATACCAGGTGTTTGTTTTGTCCATCAGCCAGGGAAACCTGTTGATTTCCATATTTGCCATTCTGATGGCGGTCATCGGAATCTATTATTATTTCTTTGTCATTCGTGAAGTATTTACCGAAAGCAAACAACTTAATCCGATTGTAGTTACCAGACTCAATGGGGCACTGATCATTGTTTGCAGTTTAGCAGTGCTTCTGCTTGGAGTTTTTGTATGGAATTTGCCGATATAGAAAGTACATAAAGGAGTTTGGGGTGAAAGTACCCTGACCATAAAATGAAAGAAACTCCGGAATTTCAATTTTCCGGAGTTTCTTTTTGATATCGATTTCAAAATAATAATTTCACCAAACTCATGCTATCGTTGTTCTTGCATGCGTTTTGCACGTTCTTCATCCTGTTTTTTACGGTAAGCATCCAATTTCACACCTTGTTCAGGAGTCAATACAGCTTTAATCAGTTTGTCTGTTTCACCGCGCATTTTCACACGTTCTTCACGCATTTTATCGCGGTCGACATTACCAGCTTCACGCATTTTAGCAAATGCTTCCGACTGTTTTTTCTGAGCATCAGTAACAATTGGAGTAACCTTTGCAAGCTGGTCTTTGGTTAAGCCCAATTCGGTGGTCAAACCATCAAGTTCCCTTTGCAACCTTGCTGCAGGATCGCCTCCACCCGGTTGTGCAAAACTTGCGCCCAAAGCAAAAAAACTAATAAAGAAAATACATACTATTTTTTTCATGATACTAAATTTAAAATTCCTTGCTTTGACTGTTCTCATTAAGCATAGTTTAATCTGAATGATTTAATCGTTTGAATATTTATTTGCCAAAAACCTGAACAAATTTCATTTATAATCCTTATTTTGTATCAAATCAACAGCCAAGCCAGTCCTGATCCTATGAATGAAGAATTAAAATGCATTCATTGCGGAAATTCTTGTGGAAAGCTACCTTTTCTTTTCGAAGGCAATCCTTTTTGCTGTTCAGGCTGTTCGACCGTCTACCAGATTCTTAATACTAACCAACTCAAACAGTATTATCAGATAGAGCAAATGCCGGGAATACGGATTGAAGATGAGAAGCGACCTTCCGATGAAACCTACGCATTTCTTGATCTGGAGAAGTTTAAATCCAAGATTCTTACTTTTTCTGAAGGTGATATTTCAAAAGTCAGCTTTTTTATTCCTGAAATACATTGTGCCTCTTGTATTTGGCTGTTGGAAAACCTCCACAGCCTGAATCCCGGTGTTATTCAATCGTTTGTTAATTTTCCAAAGAAAGAAATCAATATTACCTTCAAGGACAGCGAGATCTCGTTGCGCCAGTTGGTCGAATTGCTGATAAGCATTCACTATATTCCGGAAATAAGCCAACACAGCATCGAAAAAACTCCAAGCGATCAGTTAGATAAAAAACTGTTTCTTAAAATTGGAATCGCTGCATTCAGTTTTATAAATGCCATGATTTATCATTTCCCGCAATATCTGCCCGGTCACGAATTTCTGGAAACGGATATTAAACACATGTTTGGCTGGTTGAGCATTCTGCTTGCAATTCCCGTGCTGACATTCAGCGCCAGCGACTATTTCCTGACTGCATTCAAAAGTCTGAAGAAAGGAATCATCAGCATCGACCTGCCCATTGCCTTGGGACTTATCACGCTTTTCACCCAAAGCATTGTTGAAATCCTTTCAGAACGAGGAATCGGATACATTGATTCATTGACCGGACTGACCTTTTTCATGCTCATAGGCCGCTGGTATCAGGGAAAAACGTATCAGGCACTTTCGTTTGAGCGCGACTACAAAACCTATTTTCCCCTGGCTGTAACTAAAATTACTGATTTAGGAAATGAAACAATTGCACTGGAAGACCTCAAAGCCGGTGATCGCATATTGGTAAGAAATCAGGAAATCATTCCGGCGGATTCAATTCTTAAAAGTGGAACAGCCAGCATTGATTACAGTTTTGTAACCGGCGAATCAATGCCGGTGGCAAAACAAACCGGTGATTTCGTATTTGCAGGTGGTCGCCAGATCGGAAGCGCCATAGAGCTAACGATAGAAAAGGAAGTACAGCAAAGTTACCTCACCCAGCTATGGAACCAGACTGAAAATCCATATACTGTCAATAACAGGTTAAATACCATTGTTAACCGTGTAAGCCAGTATTTTACCATCATTGTCGTGCTTATTGCTATCAGCTCCGGAATATTCTGGCTTGTGAATAAACCTGAAATTGCACTTTTCTCTTTTACTTCAGTTTTAATTATCGCCTGTCCATGCGCGTTGGCTCTCACTGTTCCGTTTACCTTTGGCAGCACTATCCGACAATTCGGAAGAAAAGGCTTTTACCTGAAAAATACTGCAGTAATCGAACACTTGTTCAAAGTGGATACGGTGGTTTTCGACAAAACGGGTACCATTACCAACGCCCAATCTTCCGATATCCGGTTTGTAGGGAAAGAGCTTGATTCGGTTCAACTTCAGCAAATAAAATCATTGGTTTTTCACTCGTCGCACCCTCTGAGCAAAACCATTTACAATTCAATTGAAAGTGACGAATTGCTTGAAGTCAAAGAATTTCAGGAAATTACATCACTTGGTATAACCGGACTAATCAATGGTTCGCGAATTAACATTGGTTCCAGATATTTTGTTTCAGGAGAAAAAACGGAAGACGAAAAACTGAATACTGAAGTCTGGGTTTATCTTCAGGGTTCGGTGGCAGGTTGTTTTCAGCTTGAAAATGAATACCGTCCCGGCTTAAAAAGTTTAATTCAAAAACTGGAAAGAACGCACGAAATTCATCTTTTAACCGGCGATAATGACGCAGAAAAGGCCAGACTAACCGAATATTTTAGTGTGGCCGAAAATCTTCATTTCAACCATACACCAACCGACAAGTTAAATTACATCCGGAAATTACAAAAGAATGGACGGAAAGTTTTAATGATCGGCGATGGACTGAACGATGCCGGTGCACTGAACGAAAGCAATGTAGGTATTGTGATTGCCGATAATGTATTTAACTTTTCGCCGGCCTGCGATGCCATACTGCAATCGAACCAATTTGGAAAATTGCACCGGTTTATTGGCTTCACACGTCAAAGTATAAACATTGTAAAGGCTGGTTTCCTGATATCGTTTCTATACAACCTCGTTGGCTTGTCGTTTGCAGTTCAGGGAAATCTAACACCAATAGTTGCAGCGATATTGATGCCAATTAGTTCGGTATCGGTAGTTGTGTTTGCCAGTTTTTCTGTACATTTAACCGCCAAAAGAAAACTTAAATAAAAAAAGCAAATAAAATAAAAATCTAAAATACTAACATCAAACAACTTAAAGTAATATGTCCGTAGTGTTCATCCTGGTATTTGTAGCCATTATCATGGCAGGAGCATTTTTAATTGCCTTTGTGTGGGCGGTGAAGAGTGGCCAATATGAGGATACTTACACTCCTTCGGTTAGAATATTGTTTGATGATCAGGAAATTAAGGAATCAGAAAATAGTCAGAAGATAACTAAGGAAAAAGGGGAAAAGGAAAAACAGGAGGTAATTTCAGTTTGAAATTTGCTGTTCACAGCCTCTGACTTTGGACTTGAAACTTGAATAATAAGAATAACTAAATACAACTCTATGGAATTACAGAAGTTTTCGTACGACAACCGCATGACCCGGAACTTTGCGATTGCAACCATTGTATGGGGTATTGTGGGCCTGGCAGCAGGATTGCTGATTGCACTGCAGATTTTTATTCCGTCCATGAATTTCGGACTTGAGTTTACCACCTTTGGTCGAACCCGACCAGTTCACACCAATGCGGTAATATTCGCTTTTGTCGGAAATGCCATTTTCACTGCAGTTTATTATTCTCTTCAACGGTTATTGAAGACAAGAATTTACAGTACATTGCTCAGTAAAATTCACTTCTGGGGATGGCAATCGATTATTGTTGCAGCGGCTGTTACTTTACTTGCTGGATTCACAACCGGTAAGGAATATGCCGAACTGGAATGGCCCATCGACATTGCTATAACCTTAGTTTGGGTTGTATTTGGCTGGAACATGTTCGGTACAATATTGACCCGCCGTACCAGTCACATTTATGTTTCCATCTGGTTTTACATTGCCACCTGGGTTACCATCGCAGTTTTGCACATTGTAAATTCGCTGGCTGTACCAGTAAGTTTATTCAAAAGCTACACCTTGTATGCCGGAGTTCAGGATGCACTGGTGCAATGGTGGTACGGTCACAATGCAGTAGCATTCTTCCTGACGACTCCATTTCTCGGATTAATGTATTATTTCGTACCTAAAGTTTCCGGACGTCCGGTTTATTCATATAAACTTTCCATCGTTCACTTTTGGTCGCTCATTTTTCTATACATCTGGGCCGGCCCTCATCATTTATTATATAGTTCTCTGCCCGACTGGCTTCAGGCGTTGGGAACGACTTTCTCCGTGATGTTGATTGCCCCAAGCTGGGGTGGTATGATTAACGGTTTGCTTACCCTACGTGGCGCATGGGATAAGGTGCGGAGAGATCCAATCCTGAAGATGTTTGTGGTTGGAATTACTGCTTACGGAATGTCAACCTTTGAAGGACCGATGCTGTCGTTTAAAACGGTGAATGCTATCAGCCATTTTACCGACTGGACTATCGGTCATGTTCATATTGGAGCATTGGGATGGAACGGAATGTTGACCTTCGGGATGATTTACTGGCTGATTCCAAGACTTTACAATACTAAGCTTTATTCCACTAAACTGGCCAATATCCATTTCTGGATAGCTACCCTGGCTATTGTCTTTTATGCCGTTCCTTTATATATCGGCGGAATCACCCAGGCGTTGATGTGGAAACAATTTACTCCGGATGGCTTCCTGATGTATCCGAATTTCCTCGAAACAGTTGCACAGCTTATACCGATGTATATGATCAGGGCATTTGGCGGATTTCTGTATTTAAGCGGATTTTTAATACTCGTTTACAACATCGTCAAAACCATTAAAGCGGGTTCGTTTGTTGCTGAAGAAGAAGTTGAGGCTCCAGCTTTGGAAGTATTACCAACTGGAAAAACAGAATCAGAAAGCGGACACCGTTTTCTTGAACGCAAACCAATCCGGTTCCTGATTATTGCCGCTGCTGTTGTCCTGATTGGTGGTATCGTTGAAATTATCCCGACTTATCTGATCAAATCGAATATTGCCACCATTCCGAGCGTAAAACCATATACACCACTCGAATTACAGGGACGCGATATTTATGTGAAGGAAGGTTGTTACAATTGTCATTCGCAAATGGTCAGGCCATTGCGGTCTGAAACCGAACGCTATGGTGAATATTCAAAGGCCGGCGAATCAGTTTACGACCATCCTTTCCAGTTCGGATCAAAACGTACCGGTCCGGATCTGGCACGTGAAGGGGTGAAAACCGGCAAAATGTACAAACCAAATTCATGGCATTACAACCATTTCATCGATCCGCAGAAGATGAATCAGGCTTCGATCATGCCCAAATATCCATGGCTGGCTCAGAAGGAAATCGATATCCAGTCGACGCCCGGAAAAATCCATGCGATGAAAGTACTGGGAGTTCCCTATCCTGACAATTACGAAATGAAAGCTAACGATGATCTGAAGGCTCAGGCTGACAGCATTGCAAAAGATCTGGCAACTGCTGGCATTAAAACGGAAGGCAACAGGGAAATCATTGCACTAATCGCATATATTCAGCGACTTGGCGTAGATATTTCCAATAACCAAGTAACAAAGTAAGCTATGATATCAGATTCATTCCGCAGTATATTTCACGTTGAAATATATGCCCTAATCGGTTTTCTGATCTTCTTTACCTTTTTCATTCTGGTTACCATTCATACCTTCCGGATGAAAAATGAAGATGTTGCCGAAATAAGTAATTTGCCGCTCGATGATCCGGAGCCGGAGCAAATCAAAAATTAAGAGCTTTCAATCAATAGCATTGTAATGATTGAACTAAAATTCAAATAATACTTAAATAGCAAAATAAGGAATTATGAATACCACTGAAGATAAACCAATCAAAGAACAAGACAATATTCATCAGGAAATTGATGAAGTAACCCAAATTAAATATTTTGGCGGCCACGAGTACGACGGTATTAAAGAACTCGACAATCCGCTTCCACCTTGGTTGAAATATATTTTTTACGTTACCATCATCATTTCAATCTCATACATGATTCTGCTCGTTGTCTTCAAAGACGGAAGCATTATTCAAAAGGATGAATATTCCAAAGAAATGGCGGCTGCCAGAACAAAAATTGAAGTTGATACCAAGAAAGAAGAAGCAAAGGCTGCTACTACTGAAGCCTTGACTCAGGACCAAGTCAAAGCAGCAGGCAAAGTGGTTTTCGATAAAATCTGCTTTGTCTGTCATGGAAAATTTGGTGAAGGTTTGGTAGGTCCAAACTTTACTGATGATTACTGGATCCATGGTGGAAGACCAGAAGATTTACTGAAAGTCGTTAATGAAGGCGTGATTGACAAAGGTATGCTATCCTATAAAAGCCAGCTCAGTCCAACACAAATCAATGAAGTCATCGCCTACATTCTAAGCCTGCAGGGCACCAATCCGCCCAATCCGAAAGCTCCGCAAGGAGTGAAATTTGTAAAATAAAACCCATGCAAAGTCCTGAAAATTATCAGGAATCAACATTTAGAGACCGCCCTTCAACTTTTGGAAAAGACGGTAAACGTATTTGGATTTTTCCCAAATTACCGAAAGGTAGGTTGTATAACTATCGACGTATCATTGCCTGGTCGCTCCTTATTTTCGTTTATTTGGCTCCCTGGTTGAAACTCAGAGGTGAACCGCTGATTTTTCTGAATTTTCTGGAACGCAAATTTGTATTGTTTGGAAATACATTTTATCCTCAGGATTTTCATTTATTAGTTTTGGCAATCATCGCTTTTGTGGTTTTCATTGTACTTTTCACGGTTATATATGGAAGAATATTCTGTGGCTGGGTTTGCCCTCAAACAGTTTTTCTGGAGTTTCTGTACCGTCCCATCGAGCATTTGATAGACGGTAATTCGGAACAGCAGCAAAAACTTGCCGAACAGGAAATGGATGCAATTAAGGTTTTAAAACGAATTCTTAAACATGGCATCTATCTCTTCATTTCATTTTTTACCATCTTAACTTTTATCTCGTACGTAATAGGAACCTCAAAACTGTGTGAAATCTTTAACGGCTGGCCAATCCAACGATTCGGCATGCTAATGGTTGTACTGACATTTACCGGGGTCCATTATTTTATTTTTTCATGGTTTCGCGAGCAGGTTTGCACCATCGTGTGTCCTTATGGACGCTTACAAGGCGTTATGCTCGATGTAAACACCATTCAGGTTGCTTATGATTACAAACGCGGAGAACCACGCGGCAAAGGAGAACGCGGCATAAAAGGCGACTGTATTAATTGCTACAGTTGTGTTGATGTTTGCCCTACGGGAATTGACATACGTAATGGAACTCAGCTTGAGTGCATAAATTGTACCGGATGCATCGATGCCTGTAATGCGGTGATGAAGCGAGTTAAAAAACCTTCAGGATTGATTCGGTTTGCATCAGAAAAAGCGATTTCAGAAGGCGAAAAAATTAAATTCAATGCCCGCGTTATTGCCTACTCATTGGTTTTATTGGCGCTGCTTATAGTTATCACCTATTTATTTACGGTTCGCGGAGATGTGGAAACTGAAATCGACCGTTCACCAGGTACTATGTTCCAGGAATATGGTCCTGATCGATACAGTAATTTGTATAATTTGGAAATGGTGAACAAAACCAATTCGGAAGTCGACATTGAATTAAGATTGCTCACTCCTGAAGGTGAAATCATCATGATGGGCGATCCGTTAAAAGCTGAAAAAGGTGAAGTTGCCAAACGTGATTTACTGATTGTCCTGAAGAAGGAAAATGTCAAAATGTCGAATATCCATGTGGAGATTGGCGTTTTTGAAAAAGGGAAACAGATCGATAAAATTTTGTCCACTTTTGTTGGACCGAATGCGCTGGATCATTGAAGCCCCACCTAAATCCTCCCCAAAAGGGAGGACTTAAAAATTGCTTAGTCATGATTTCAGAAAGATAATGGTATAAAACAAACTGTTAGCGATTAAAATCCCCCTCCTTTGGAGGGGTTAGGGGAGGCTTTATTATGAAATTTAATTGGGGAACTGGAATTGTTTTGGCATTGGTTATTATGATTTCAGGAATGACATATTTGGTATCCATTGCCCTGAGGCAAAACGATGATCTGGTCGACAACGACTATTATCAGAAATCGGAGAAATACCAGCAACACATTGATGAAGTGCGCAACAGCAATGCTTTGACCGTAAAAATACACTTAGAACTTTCAGAAGAATCGTTAAAACTTATTTTCCCGAAACTGGCAAACATCCAGGATTATGCGGGCGATATTCATTTGTACAGTCCGGTGGAGGAAAAAAGAGACATGACCGTAAGAATCAAACTGGATACCGTTTTCAACCAGGTCATCAATTTGAAAAGTCTGGAAAAAGGAAGATATCAGGTGAAAATTGACTGGAAAGCAGGTAAAGTCGCTTATTACCAGGAAGAAGAGATAATTGTTGGGAAATAGAAATGGATTGTCCGAAACGAAAACTTAACGGGCAGAAATTTAAACGCCCATGATGAGAAGAACGGACGGGCGTTTCTACATATAATATTTGGATTTTATGGACTTCATTACACCTTTAACCATAGGACTCATAGGCAGTTTTCACTGCATAGGAATGTGCGGCCCAATTGCAGTTGCTCTTCCGCTCAAAAAACACAATCTGGGATCAAAGATTTCCGGAGCTATTTTATATAATTCAGGGCGTGTTTTAACCTACAGTACGTTAGGAATACTTTTTGGTATGCTCGGACGCGGAATTCATCTGGCCGGCTTTCAGCAATGGACCTCAATCCTTCTTGGTACAGCAATGATCACAAGCGTTTTATTCCCATTCGTATTCAGGGAAAAGATTACCATAGCGGGTTTATTCAGCGGATTTGCTGCCCGGCTAATTCTCAAACTGAAAAAATTATTTACAGACCGATCCTATTTTTCACTCCTTATGATTGGTCTGCTTAATGGATTACTGCCTTGTGGCTTGGTTTATGTGGCCATTGCCGGTGCTATAAACACCGGAACAGTTATTTCCGGGGCTCTTTTCATGATGTTGTTCGGGATTGGAACCGTCCCGCTGCTTTTGACAGCAACACTTGCCAGCGACGCAATCGGTCAGCGAATCCGGAGCAAAATGCAAAGGATTGTTCCCTATTTCGTATTCCTCCTTGGTGTGCTTTTTATACTTCGCGGAATGTCGCTGGGGATTCCTTTTGTCAGTCCAACATTAGAAAAGCTTGCACCTAAAGAAGTGATGATTGAAAAAGGAAGTTGCTGTAAATAGAAAAATGCTATCGAAAACAAAGTCCTTCACGAAGGGTGAATCAAAAATAATTGTAAATTGAGCACAAAATTTGAATGCAGAAGCTAACAAGTTCCAACCTGTAAAGTCAGGATGGAATTTGATTCGTTACAATTCAAAAACTTAATCATAGCAAATCGGGTGATTTTCAGGATTTACCCCTCAAAATTTGTTTTGAAATGAACTCAGAGATAAAAAAAGTCAGGAAAATTTAGCATTGTATAAACAATCAATGCGTTTTGGGGTTTCTTAGGGAATAACAATTCTTACAAGAAAACGAAAAATAAGTAAGAAAGATGGTCGTTTTGCCCGGATCAATTTGCAGGTTCTACGAGCATGTTAACAGATGATTTGAAAACCAAAAGTCAAGATGAGTCAAAGTCAGGATACAGTTATGCTCGAAAATTTCCATTCACCGAATGAATGTTCACCTACGACTGGTTCGATTTTTCGCTTATTTTCCGTGAAATCCTTTACTTTGCCTATCTGTATTATACTTTTATCCGGAATAAATATTTTTGGGCAAAAAGCTTTTGACGACAAAACAAAAGATCCTGAAATAGGAATTGTAGAGCATCTGGATGAAAATCTTCCAAAAGATATTTACCTGATTGATGAAAATAATCAAAGGGTATGCCTTACTGACCTGATCAACAAACCAACCATTATTAATTGGGTTTACTTCCGTTGCCCCGGAATTTGCAGTCCGCTTATGGAAGGACTTGCCAATGTGATGGATCAGTCTGATTTGGTTCCCGGAGTTGATTACCAGGTTCTAACGATTAGTTTTGATCCAAGGGAAACCATTGATCTTGGTCTCCTGAAAAAAGCCAATTACCTGAAACTGGTCAATAAAAAAGAAACCATTGCAAAAGGATGGAAATTTTTTGTTTCGGACACTGTAAGTATTGAAAAAGGTACGAATGCCACAGGTTTTAAATACAAAAGAACAGGTAAAGATTACGCACATGCCGCAGCAATAACGGTTGTCAGCCCGAAAGGGAAGATCACACGTTATCTGACCGGAATTTATTTTTTGCCATTCGATTTCAAAATGGCAATTATTGAGTCTTCAAAAGGTCTGTCATCCCCAACCATCAGCAAAATTATGCAGTATTGTTTTGCATATGATCCGGTTGGAAAGGCCTATGTACTTAACGTTACCAAGATTTCAGGAACCTTAATTCTATTTGTGGCCGTCCTGTTTTTCCTGATACTGATTTTCAAACCAAAAAGAAAAGAAATAAATAAATAGTATTGATTTATGCAAACAGCTACTCAAATTCCACACGATGTAAACTACCTCGATTATAAGGGGAAGTACAAGGGAATATTCGCCTGGATTTTTTCGACCGACCACAAACGCATCGCGCTTCTCTACCTGTACTCAATTATGACGATGTTTGCTGTGGGTGTGATTCTCGGTCTTGGAATGAAACTTGAATTAATCGCTCCGGGACGAACCATCATGGGGCCTCAGACCTATAATTCGTTTTTTACGGTTCACGGCGTAATCATGATTTTTATGGTTGTAATTCCAGGGCTTCCCGCCGTATTTGGCAACTTTATGCTGCCCATTATGATCGGAGCAAAAGACGTAGCATTTCCAAAAGTTAACCTCTTGTCGTGGTACTTTTATGTGGCAGGTGCTTTACTTGTAATCGCATCAGTTCTTTTTGGAAACGGAACTCCTGATACCGGATGGACCTTTTACGCACCATACAGTTTTAAAACTGGCACCAACTTATTGCCTGCCATATTTGGTGCATTTATTTTAGGTTTTTCGTCTATCCTAACCGGTCTGAACTTTATTGTGACTATTCACCGGATGCGTGCTCCGGGCATGACCTGGTTTAAAATGCCACTGTTTCCCTGGTCGCTCTATGGAACAGCATGGATTCAGCTTCTGGCAACACCCGTCGTTGGAATCACTTTGGTCCTTGTAGCTCTTGAACGAATTTTTGGTATCGGCGTTTTTGATCCGGCATTAGGCGGCGACCCGGTTTTATACCAGCATTTATTCTGGATTTATTCGCACCCGGCAGTTTATGTGATGATACTTCCGGCTATGGGTGCAATTTCTGAGATTATCCCAACCTTCTCGCAAAAACACATTTTCGGTTACAAAGCCATTATTGCATCAACGCTGGCCATTGCTTTTGTTGGTTATTTCGTTTGGGGCCATCATATGTTTACTTCGGGAATGAGCGGAACAGCACAATATACCTTTTCAGTTCTTACTTTTTTAGTGGCTATACCGAGTGCAATAAAAGTCTTCAACTGGATTTCGACCATGCACAAGGGTTCCATTAATCCGGATATACCATTCCTTTGGGCAGTAACTTTCATTTTTGTTTTCATGATCGGAGGTTTCTCCGGATTGGTTCTTGGTGCTCTGGCAACCAATGTTTATGTGCATGATACTGCTTTTGTTGTGGCGCATTTTCACTTTATTGTTTTTGGCGGTGTTGGGTTTGCATTTTTTGGTGCCATTCACTATTGGTTTCCAAAAATGTTTGGTCGCATGTACAATAAAGTTTGGGCCAAATTGGGCTGGGCCTTTTTCACCATTGGATTTCTTACTTTGTATTCACCTATGTTTTATCTTGGAATGATGGGAATGCCTCGTCGTTATTACGATTATCTTCCTGAATTCCATGCTGCCAATATACTTTCCACGATGGGTTCGTGGGTAATGACTATTGGGTTACTGATCATCGTTATCAACCTCTTCCGCTCGGCTAAACTCGGGCCAAATGCTGATATCAATCCATGGAATGGAAAAACGCTGGAATGGACGGTACCCTCTCCTCCTCCGGTTGAAAATTTTGACGAAATACCGGTTTACGGAGAAAAAGACGGACCTTACGAATATTAATCAACGGACACAATTTTATGGAACATGTAACTCAACATTCAGATCCTCATTACGATCAGGAAGCATCCAAATTGGGAATGTGGCTTTTTATATTCACTGAACTGCTCCTGTTTGGCGGCTTGTTCATTGTTTATTCCATTTACCGGTTTTTAAATCCGGAAGCATTTCAACTTGCCGGAAGTGAATTAAATCCTGTTATCGGAACAATTAATACCATCATTTTGCTGGTAAGCAGTATGACAATTGCTATGGCAACATCGGCGCTTCAAAAGAAAAACAAGGGATTAACCGTTTTGCTGCTCGAAATCACCATTATGCTGGCATTGGTATTCCTGATCAACAAATATTTTGAATGGGGAGTCAAATTTGATCATGGAATCTGGCCAGGGTCTCAACATTTGATTAACGACATGAGTAAAGGCGAAATTCTGTTCTTCGGACTTTATTTTGTCATGACTGGCCTGCATGCCTTGCACATTATCATCGGAATGATCATCATTATTGTGGCATTAAAGAGAGTTCAGAAAGGAACTGTTCATGCCGATCGCCCGTCATTACTCGAAAATGCAGGATTGTACTGGCATTTGGTTGATTTGATCTGGATATTCCTGTTCCCACTGTTCTATTTAATACACTAAGAAAAGCTATTCAAGATGGAAAAAGAAAAACATCATATTGTACCCTACAAAGTATATGTCTATATTCTGTTGGCACTTATCTCACTGACTTTTGGATCGATCGGGATTGTACACCTTAACCTTGGCGGATATTCCGTATTAGGCGCATTAATCTTTTCGACAATTAAATCAATTCTTGTGTTGTCCATTTTTATGCACCTTAAATTCGATCAGCCATTTCTCCGGATCATGGTTGGATTTGTAGCCCTGGTTTTCTCTGCGGTTATTTTCATTACATTTTTAGATTACTATTTCAGATAAAAGCTATGTATATCTTATCCAATACTGTTAATGCGTCCAATTTTGTGACCGGGGTCGACAAAGCCTTTTTCATTATCATGGGAATTTCCTTTATTTTCCTCATCGGATTGACTTTCACCATGTTGTACTTTATTTACAAATACAATAATAGAAAGAATCCTGTCGCAACTCAAATAAAAGGAAGTACTAATCTCGAAATTGTCTGGACAGTAATTCCTACTATTCTGGTGATGGTAATGTTCTATTATGGATGGGCCGGTTGGGCGCCAATGCGGACAGCTCCCAAAGACAGTTTCAATATTACCATTACCGGACGAATGTGGAATTATACCTTTCAGTACGAAAACGGGAAGAACACTGATACACTTTATGTTCCGATGAACAAAGCGGTCAAAATGAAGCTGATTTCGCTTGATGTCATTCATGGATTTTACATTCCGGCGTTCAGGATCAAAGAAGATGTGGTACCTGGAAGAGAAAAAATGGCCTGGTTTATTGCTCAGAAGGAAGGACAATTTGAATTATTTTGTTCTGAGTATTGCGGAATGAACCATTCGTATATGTACACTTATGTAAAGGTTTTGCCTGAGGAACAGTTTAATAAATGGTATGTCGACACTGTTAAACATGTTGAATCGATAATCGAATCTCCCACTGCCACTGGAAAACGGATTATGAAAAATATTGGCTGTTTTGCCTGCCATACTGTGGATGGGAACAAACTGGTTGGACCATCATTCAAAGGAATCTACGAATCGAAGGTTACAGTTACCACCGCTGGAGATGATCGCGAAGTAACCGTTGATGATGAATACATCAAACGTTCTATTTATGAACCCAATGCCGATGTAGTAAAAGGGTTTAATAAAGGATTGATGCAACCTTACAAAGGACAGCTTTCGGAGAATGATATCAAACAAATTACTGAATACCTGAAATCGCTTAAATGACAAAAGCTAATTTATTATCCTGGATAAAAATATTAGAAGAACTGGGCAAAGTACGTATTTCTTTGCCCATTGCTATTTCAGCGCTTACCGGATATGCCTTGAAAACCAATCTTTTCGACGGGCAGGCATGGATGCTTATGACCGGTGTATTTTTGATGTCGTGCAGTTCGGGAGCGATCAACCATCTTCAGGAATACCAGACTGATGCCCTGATGCCGCGAACTAAAAACCGGCCCATTCCGTCCGGAAAAATCTCTCCTAAAGGTGCATTTTGGGTATCTTTTTCATTTTTTGCTTACGGTGCATTTATTTTGATCGCCAATTTCCCCATCATAGTTTTTCTTACCAGCTTACTGACTTTAATTTCGTACAACGTAATTTATACTCCGCTTAAAAAAGTAACTGCTTTTGCTGTTGTTCCGGGTTCTCTGGTAGGTGCTTTGCCACCATACATTGGCTGGTTCGCAGGTGGTGGAGATTGGATGAACGGAGATATTTTCTGGGTCGCCCTTTTCTTTTTTATCGGCCAGATTCCACATTTCTGGTTGTTGTTGCTCATGTTTGGAAAAGAATATGAACTGGCCGGATTTCCAAGCCTTCATTCAGTTTTTAACGACAACCAAATCAAGAGACTGAGTTTCACCTGGATTTTGGCTACAATTGCAACAGCTATTGTTGTTTCGCTGGAAGTTCTTCAGGGAAGTATTTTGATGTTTTTTCTGTTGATCTATATTTTCTATGTTCTGTTTTCGCTTTCCGCAAGCATGCTCGTCAAACATGACATCCAGGCACGCCCAGCCTTTTTTAAGCTAAATTTTCTGTACTTGTTTGTGATGATTATTCTGATTGCAGACAGTTTATTTTGAAGGACCAGACGAAAATTCAATATCAAAGGATTAATTGATGCTATGTTTTAGCGAATCAGGTCCGGTTTCCCAATTCTTCAATAAATCAAGTGCCTCATCTCGGATATGGATATGGTTGGCAGAACCGCTTTTAAGCATACGACCCGGCAATCTTCCGTGTAACAGCAAGTTTTTTCCATTGTCTTTAATCCCTTTGAGCACATCAAAGGAACTGACATTCATCTTTCTCCCCAATTTTTGAAGAATGGTCAAAGCAGAACCTAATATTGGAAAATCTTTACGGATGAAGTATAGCTTTATTTCATCTTCCGCCTGCCAAATTAATTTCTTCAATTCTTTATCGGGCTTGCCTGACATATTAATAATGCGATCGCTTATATCTTTATCAGCCAACTCCATCAACCAGCCTTCCTCATCATTCAAATATCCTTCTTTCAGAGCTTTCTCATACAATAAAGTGCCAGGATAAGGGCAAGGGATGGAAAATCCTGCATTCTTCAATCCTAATTCCTTACACATTCTGACATTGATTGCCATCGATTCGGGCCCATCGCTCGGATAACCGAACAGAAACTGAGCCGATGATAAATGAAAGCCACAACTTTTAATCACTTTTACAGCCTGAGCAATAACTTCGGTGGATTGACCTTTTAACATATCTTTGAGAGTCGGTTCATAAAACGACTCAATGCCCACAGCCACACTGCAAAATCCGGCCTCTTTCATTTTCAACATTATCTCCTGATCAACTAAGTTAGCCCTCAATCCGTTGCCAACATTTAGAATGTAATTTCTCTTTTCAGAAATTAAGACCTCACAAAATTCCATGACCCAATTCCGGTCCACATTAAATATCTCATCACCAAATATGAAGTTGATTGTATTATATTTCTTTTCGAGGAATGCCATGTGATCCAGTGTATGCTGAACCGACATACCAACAACCTTTCGCCCAAAATTCCGGTAACAAAAATTACAACCAAACGGACAACCTCTTTTAGAAAAAATCATGATTGGCCGGTTGGCTTTTGTCCGGTCAAGATTTAAGGCTGCAATTCTGGCCTCAGAGACTTTGTTTTTCTTGATTTTGTATATGTTTGAATTGGCAATATATTTATCCATATCGACAAGATGGTATGCCGGAAATGGCAGTTCTTCCAAATTCGCCATTCTTGGTCGCTCAACGGTTCGAATCAGACTGCCATTTTTATCCTTATAAATAATACCTGGAATTTCTGATAAACTCGTTTTATTCAGTAACGCATGGATCACATCTATAATTACCGGCTCACCCTCGCCAAGAACAGTTACATCAAATTTAGTTCTTTCAGCTACCACAGCCGGAGATCCTGCACATGCAGTTCCTCCTGCTATAATAGGCACTTGCGGATATTCCTTTTTGAAATATTCAGCTAACAATTTCATGTAGTAATACACGGTTGCCATACCGCCTGTTCCCATAACATCAAACGTTCTTCCGGAAAGCTCCACTTTCAATTCCGAAAAAGTAAGGCGTCGCATATTGAGGTCGAGTATTTCAACTTTGGCTCCTGCTTTTTCCAATACAGAAGCAATTGAAAGTAGTCCGAATGGCGGGTACAAAGGTTGCTGGGTAAGTCTGACAGGAGGATATATTAAAAGCACATTCACTCCACCAAGCAAAAGTTCTGTCTGATCAAAAAGGTTGAAATTCTTCGCTGTTTTCAGTTCTTTCTCCATCTGGAAAGTATCTTTTCGTGAAGTCCAGTTGTCATGACTGCACCCGGGTTTTTTGATTTTTCAGATAAAAGTTGATGATAGAGACCAATAATTCATGCTTTATCGGTTTACTAATATATTCATCGCAACCGGCATCCAGTGCTATTCTTTTATCTTCCAAAGTGGAATAAGCTGTTTGAACAATCACTTTCACTTCTGAATCTACTGATTTAATCATTCTTGTCACCTCATATCCAGTCAAATCAGGCAAACGAACATCCATCAGTACCAACTGAATTTTTTGCTTGGAACAGATTTCAACTGCTAACCGACCAGATTGAGTATGGATATATGACAAACCAACCTCAGATAGTATCTCTTTTAAATACTCTGCAGTATATTCGTCATTTTCTACGATCAAAACCAAAGCATTCTTTGATTCAACCAAAAATTCCACCTGCCTGACTTCTTTTATCACAACAGGTTTTTCACTCAAACTAAATGGTAAGGTAAAACAGAAGGTACAACCTTCGTTGATTTCAGATTCAAGCCAGATTTTACCACCCATCAGATCCAGAAAGCCTTGAACAATGGATAGTCCTAATCCAGTTCCGCCATATAACCGTGTGATATCACTATTAGCTTTTAGAAATGGCCTGAAAATCTCTGAATGTTTCTCTTTTTCTATGCCAATGCCGGTATCTGATACATAAAAATTCAATTCTTTATTCCCGGTAAGCGAGCACCCAACTTTTATCGTTCCGGAAGAAGTGAATTTAAATGCATTCCTCACCAGATTTAAGAGTATTTGTTTCAATTTTGCCTGATCGACAACCACTTCCAGATGACTTACTTCGGGGGCAACTTTAAATTGAAATTCGACTTCAGGTTTATTTTGCCTGATCTGGCACTCATCGAAAAGTGTCTCCATTTCAGCAAAAAAAGCACTTAACCTGCATTCTCCAGGATTAGATTGCATCTGGCCCGATTCGATCCGCGCAATGTTCAGAATGTCATTTATGATTTCAAGCAAATCAGCACCTTTTTCTTTAATGATTCCTGCATATTTAATCAATCTCTCCTCATCGTAAAAATACTCGGGCAATAAGTCAGCAAAACCCATGATGGCGTTCATTGGGGTACGAATCTCATGGCTCATGTTATGCAAAAAAGCAGTTTTCAAGCGGTCATTTTCTTCAGCCTTTTCCTTTGAAGCGATCAGTTCATTCTCAAACTTTTTACGCTCAGTAATATCCCGGATAACCCCATGTATCTGCCCGTCGGGCCAAGTTTTGACACTTACTTCTGCTGCAAAATAAGAAAGATCCTTGCGAACCAAAGTTATTTCGGAAACACCAGTTGCTGTTGTATTAGTAAAACGATTATTGGATAGAATTTCATCCTGAAAATCGATTAGCATTAAATCCCTCAGACTAAGTTTGAGTAATTCATCTTTGGTATAGCCTAACATTGTGCATCCACATTGATTCATCTCAAGGTAACTACCGAAACTATCCGAAATAAAAATACCATCAGAAGACAACTCAAACAAAGATTTGAATCTAAGCGTACTCTCTTCAGCCAGTTTTAACAAAGCTATTTTTTCGGCTTTAAGTTTCTGTATTTCCAAGACCAAATCTCTATTCTGATTCTGCATATTGATGAAATTTAATATACCCTTGAAAATTCACTGTGTAATTTTCGG
The DNA here is from genome assembly GCA_903834475.1 of uncultured Prolixibacteraceae bacterium. Taxonomy (GTDB): domain Bacteria; phylum Bacteroidota; class Bacteroidia; order Bacteroidales; family Prolixibacteraceae; genus Aquipluma. The sequence goes on from CAILJH010000030.1 coordinate 41,274, forward strand.
ATACACTAAGTTGAATGAAATGAATAAGTTATACTTTAGATCTGAACTATCTATTCTTCAATATTTTAACAGCGTTTTTAGTTTCACAAAATTACTGTGGAAAAAATACAATAAAAAAAT